>NZ_JBFAQR010000044.1:0-62848 GCF_040678815.1 Kitasatospora sp. NPDC049285
CGGACCTCGGTGAGCAGGGCCTCCGTGCCGTCGGGGGTGGGCGTGAAGGTCTTCACCAGGCCGGTGGCGGGGTCGGTGACGGTGAACAGGCCGTCGTGCAGGGCGAGTTCGTGGCGGGATCCGGCCGAGGCGTATACCGGGTCGCCGGGCTCGGGCAGCGGGTAGGCCTGGGTGATGCGGTCGGGGCGCAGGTGGACCACGCCGTCCTCGTCGAGTTCCAGGCGCTCGTCGAAGCTGCAGATCCAGTGCGCGCCCATCCACCGGCCCGCCCGGTACCCGGACTCGAAGTTCCGGGTGAACAGCAGTGGCAGCGAACCGGGCAGGTTCACATCCGTCTGGTCGATGAACATCCGGCCCGTCGCGATGTCGACGGGCTCACCCGGGCACTTGCGTGAGACGTGCTCACGGCCTTCGGTCCGCGGCGACTTCACCTGCTCGCGGCCGCGGCCCTTCGGATGCGAGCCACCGCGCCGGCCGTGACCACCGCCGCCGGAGCGGGGGTGGTTCAGGCCCTTGCCCTCGCCCTTGAAGATCTTCTCGAGGTCCTTGGCGTGCTTCTCCTCGATGTCCCGGACGTTCTTGGCGACCTTCTTCAGGTTGTCGCCCGCATGCCGGTAGAAGTTCTTCAACGCCTTCCCGGCGTCCTCCACCAAGGTCTTGCCCAGCCGCTGCGCCCCGTCCTCCAGCGCCTTGACGATCTGGTTGCTCACCACAGTCCCCCGTGAACGACGGTGCCCAGCAAGTGGGTTCAATCATCGACGGGGGAGACGGTAGTCGAACGGTCGGCGGTTGCGGCGGGATTTGCGGGGGGTCAGAGCATCGCGGCCGCGGGCTTGACCATGCTGCGGGCGGTCTTGGCGTCGACGTACTCGCCGAGCGCGGTCATCACCCACTCGCCGGAGAACTGGCGGACCAGCTTGCACATGGCGACGCCGGTGCGGGCCTCCGCGTGGGTGAGGTCGAAGCGGACGAGCTCCTCGCCGGTGGAGGCGTCGAGGAGGCGGCAGTAGGCGTTCTTGACGTCGGTGAACTTCTGGCCGGAGAAGGAGTTGACCACGAAGACCAGGCCGCAGACCTCGGCCGGCAGGCCGCCCAGGTGGACGGTGATCGCCTCGTCGTCGCCCTCGCCCTTGCCGGTGAGGTTGTCGCCGGAGTGGGCGATGGCGCCGTCGAAGAGGGACAGCTTCATGAACCAGGCGGTGTCGATCTTGCCGCGTTGGGCGTCGAAGGCGATGACCGAGGCGTCCAGGTCGATGTTGCGGCCGCGGCCGGCGGGCTCCCAGCCGAGACCCATCCGGACCGAGGCGAGGAACGGCTTCCCGGCCTTCTCCAGTGAGACCGAGCCGCCCTTGACCAGGTTGACCCGGCCCTTGTCGAGGGTGATCTTGCCGACGGCGGGCGAGCCGGACGGCATCGGCGGCGGGGCGGCGGGCACCCCAGCGGTGGGCATGGCGGGCGGCATCGGCGGGGCCGCCGGGGGCGCCGGCGGCGCCGGCGGGGGCGTGGCGGGGACCGAGGGGGCGGCAGGGGCCGCGGCGGCGGCAGTTGACGCACCGTCGTCGACCGCGACGCCGAAGTCGGTGGCGATGCCCGCCAGGCCGTTGGCGTAGCCCTGGCCGACGGCGCGGATCTTCCACTCGATGCCGCGCCGGTAGACCTCGACCACCACCAGGGCGGTCTCCCGGCCGAGGCGCGGCGGGGTGAAGGTGAAGAGCTCGCGGCCGGAGTCGGCGTCCCGGACGGTGGCGGTCGGCTCCGTCCCGGCGAAGGTGGCCTGCTGGTCGTCGAGGGAGGCGGTGACCACGATCCGGCTGATGTCGGCGGGGACGGCCGCGGTGTCGACGGTGATCGCGTCGGGCGCGCCGCCGGTCGCCGGGCGGTGCGTGACGCCGGGGCCGTGCGGGGAGTTGAAGAAGACGAAGTCGGCGTCCGAGCGGACCTTTCCGGACTCGGTGAGCAGCAGTCCGGAGACGTCCAGCCGCTTGGGCGCGGTGACCTCCACGACCACTCGGGGCGCGCCCAGCGGTGCGTTCCCGCCCTGGCTCAGAACAGACACGTGCTCCTCCTCGACTCGGCGCACCCCACCCTAGCCAAGTCGCCGCTCCACCGGAGGTTCGCCGCAAGCGGAACCCCGGCGATTCCCGGCGAAGGCGCTTGCCCGGTTCGGGCAGGCTCGGCGAGCATGCGGTCATGCCAGCACTGCAACGATCCGAAGCAACTGACCGTGCCCGCCTGCTGGAGGTCCGCGGCTACACCGTCGACCTCGACCTGACGCGTGGCGCGGAGCGGTTCGGCAGCACCTCCGTGATCCGGTTCGGGTGCGCCGAGCCCGGCACCGACAGCTTCGTCGACCTCGAACCGGCCGTCCTGCACCGCGCCGTCCTCAACGGCCGCGCGCTGGACGTCGCCGCCCTGGACGGCAACCGGCTCGCGCTGCCGGAGCTGCGGGCCGAGAACGAGCTGCTGATCGAGGCCGAGATGCGCTACTCGCGCACCGGCGAGGGCCTGCACCGCTACACCGATCCCGCCGACGGCGCGGTCTACCTGTACGCCACCTGCGGGCCCGACCTGGCCGCCAAGGTCTTCGCCTGCTTCGACCAGCCCGACCTGAAGGCCCCGATCACCCTCACCGCCACCGCGCCCGAGGAGTGGACCCTGGTCGCCAACGGCGCCCGGGTGAAGGCCGCGGACGGGCACTGGGAGTTCGCCGCGACCAAGCCGATCTCCACCTACCTGTTCACGGTGGTGGCCGGTCCGCTGCACTCGGTGTTCGGCGAGCACGACGGCATCCCGCTCGGCCTGCACGCCCGCCGCTCGCTGGCCGCCGAACTCGACCGCGAGGCCGCGGAGTTGTTCGAGGTGACGGCCGCCTCGCTGGACCGGCTGCACGAACTGTTCGACGAGCGCTACCCGTTCGGCGAGTACCACCAGGCGTTCGTCCCCGAGTTCAACTGGGGCGCGATGGAGAACCCCGGCTGCGTGGTCTTCCGCGACGAGATGCTGTTCCGCTCCCAGGCCACCGAGGCCGACCGGGAGCGCCGCGCCATGGTGATCTGCCACGAGATGGCGCACATGTGGTTCGGCGACCTGGTCACCATGCGCTGGTGGGACGACCTGTGGCTGAACGAGTCCTTCGCCGAGATGCTCGGCTACCGGGTCGCCGGCGAGGCCACCCGCTTCACCGGCACCTGGACCAGCTTCGCCGTCCAGCGCAAGGGTTGGGGCTACGACGCCGACCAGCGCGACTCCACCCACCCGGTGGCCGGCAACGGGACCCGCTCGGTCGCCGAGGCCATGGTCAACTTCGACGGCATCTCGTACGCCAAGGGCGCCTCCGCGCTGCGCCAGCTGGTCGCCTGGCTCGGTGACGACGCCTTCTTCGCCGGGATCAACGCCTACTTCGCCGAGCACCGCTACGGCAACGCCGAACTCCCGGACTTCCTGGCCGCGTTGGCCGCCAGCAGCGGCCGCGACGTGCACGCCTGGGCGGAGTCCTGGCTGCGCACCAGCGGCGTCGACACCCTCCGGGTGGAGGCCGAGCGGACCGCCGGCGGCGCCCTGGCCTCGCTGCACGTGGTGAACGAGGGCAGCCGCCCGCACCTGATCGAGGTCGGCGGCTACCGCCGGGACGGCGCGCGCCTGGTGCCCGCCGGCCGGGCCGCGATCGAGGTCGGACCGGGTCGCCGGGTCGCCGTCCCCGACCTGGTGGAGGCCGGAGCCGAGCTGGTCGTCCCCAACGACGGCGACCTCACCTGGGCGAAGGTCCGCCTGGACGAGCACTCCTGGCGGATCGTCGGCGAGTCGCTGTCCACGCTCGCCGACGAGGTCACCCGGGCGGTGCTCTGGGAGCACGCCCGTGACCTGGTGCGCGACGCCGAGCTGGCGCCGAGCGCCTACCTGGAGCTGATGGAGCGTCACCTCCCGGCCGAGGAGTCGGTGGTGATCGTCCAGACGGTGCTCACCTTCGCGCGCGCCGGGGTGGTCGGCCGGTACGCCGCTCCCGCGGAGCGGGCCGCGGCGCTCGCTGCGGTGAGCCGCACCGCGCGGGTCCTGCTGGCGGACGACCGGAGCGAGGACGTCCGGGTCGCGGCGCTCCGGGCCGCGGCGGACAGCGCCGGGACGGACACCGAACTCGCCGAGCTGCGCGGCTGGTTGGCGGGCGACGGGGTGCCGCGGGGCCTGCACCTGAGCCCCGAGGTGCGCTGGGCGGCGATCGTCCGGCTGGCGTCGGTCGGCGCGGCCGGCGAGCCGGAGATCGCGGCGGAGCTGGCCCGCGACCCCGGCAGCGAGGCGGAGACCGGCGCCGCCCGGGCCCGCGCCGCGCTGCCCGACCCGGCGGCGAAGGCCGCCGCGTGGCAGGCGCTGTTCACGCCCGACGCGCTCTCCAACCACCTGGTCGAGGCCGCCGCCGAGGGCTTCTGGCGCTCTGGCGAGGAGTCCCTCCAGGCCGACTACGCGCGGGAGTTCTTCGCCCGGATCGGCGAGGCGAACGGTCGCGGCGACATGGTCGCCAGGTTGCTCGGGCGCGTCCTCTTCCCGAACGCGCAGGCCGACGACGCCACCGTCACCGCCGCTGAGGCCGCCCTCGCCGAGCCCGGTCTGACGCCGTCCCTGCGCCGGACCCTGAACGACGCGACCGACGACCTGCGCCGGACCCGGGCCGTGCGGGCCGCGTTCGCCGGCTAGCCGGCAGGAGTCGTCAAGCGCAGGACACGTGGGATCAGGAGGCGTCCGGCGGGCAACTGCCGGGCGCCTCCGGCGTGTTCGGGGGCGGCCGGGCCGCGGGTCAGAAGGTGCCGCGAGCGGTGAGGGCGCGGGTGGTGGGGAGGGCGAAGGCGGAGGCCGTCCAGGATTCGGGGGCGGCGGCGGTGGGGGCGGGGAGCGCGCCGGTGACGGTGAAGGTGTAGGTGCCGGCGGCGAGGGTGAGGCCGGGCGGGGTGGCGAACCGGTAGATCAGGGTGTCCCGGTCGAGCGAGATGGTGGTCAGGGCGCCGGGGAGGTCGGTCCCGGGGGTGGTGCCCGGCAGGGCGGTGGGGCGCTGCAGGCGGAACTCGACGAGTAACGCGGTCATCGGTTCGGCGAGTTCGAGCTGCACGGTGTGCCGGGTGCCGGTGCGGCCCAGCGAGTCGATCCGGGCCTCGCCGGTGAGCGTGTGCGGCGGCGCGGGCGACGCGGTGGGGCGCAGCGAGGGCGGGGCCGACGGGGAGGCGGACGGGCTGGGGCTGGTGGTGGCGGCGGTCGGGCTCACCGAGGGGCGGACCGCGGCCACCGGGGTGGCCGGAGCGGTGCTGCCGGCGGCGGTGGCCGGGCGGGCGCTCGACCGGGTCGGGGTGGCACTCGGGCGGGTGGACGGGGTCGTGGCGGACGTCGGCTGCTGCCCGTCGGCGTCCGTGTCGGGCGTCGGCCCCGGGCCCTGGCCGGCCGTGGTGCTCGGCGCGGGGGCGGGCTCGGAGGCGTCCGGGCTGGGCACCGGCGGACCGCCGACGCTGACGCCGGGGCGGCGGCCGACCTGCTGCTGCTCGCTCAGAAGCCAGGTGGTGGCCAGGCTGATGCCGACCACGGTGGACATCGCCATCGCGGCGCCGGAGAACCGGATGGTGGGCAGCCGCAGCCGCCCGCCGAAGGGCCGCGCGCGGCCGTGTCGTCCTCCGCGGCCGGTGGCGGCCGACCGGGAGTGCTCGCGGAGCGCCACCGGGCTCTCCCCTTCCTGGTGTGGTTCCACGCCTTCCGCCCGGTTCGCGGGTTCGGCGCGGGGCGGGAGGGTCGAGATTACCAGCGGTCTGACGGACCGCCAGATCTGTGACGAAACCGATGTCTGATTTCGAGTTCCTTGCCGTGGCGGGGAGTTGGCGGCTCCCGATGGACGGAATAGGCCAGTCCGAACGGCCGCTGCAACCCCCTGCAACCGTTGCGGTGACCTGGGCCGTGCAGCAGGCTGGGCCAGGAACCCAGCCGCTTCGGAGAGATCGTCATGCCGTGCGACCCGCTGTCCGCCGCCTCCAACCAACCGCTCGCCGCTACCCCCACGGGCGGCGACCCGGACGGGACCACCGCGCCCCCGTCGCTGGTCGAAGAGGTCCTGGTGCTGCGGATCGCACTGGACCAGGACCTGGTGGGGGAGGTGCGCACCCTGTTCCGGTACGCCGCCGAGCGGCCGTACGAGGTGCGGCTGACCTTCCACCTGGGCCGTCCCGACGAGGCGGACTGGGTCTTCTCCCGTGAACTGCTGCGCGACGGAATGGAGTCGCTGAGCGGCCAGGGGGACATCAAGCTGTGGCCCGCGTACTGCCCCTGCCACGGATCGACCCTGCATCTGGCGCTGGAGTCCCCGCACGGCAGCGCGCTGCTGGAGGCCTCGCGGCCGCAGGTGCGGGACTGGCTGGAACGCACCTACGCGCTGGTTCCGGAGGCCACGGAGGCCGAACTGCTGCCCAGTGACGAGGAGTTGGCCGAGCTGCTGGCCGACGGCTGAGCGCTTTGCCGGTACCTGCGGAATCAGGCCGGTTCGCGCGGGCCGCGCCGGTCGGGTAGCCGCAGGGCGCCGCAGGCGAGTTCGGCGCGCAGTTCGCGGACGGCGGGGGCGGCCGAGCCGGGCAGCAGGTCGGCGGGGTCGTCGGGGCCGAGCACGGTGATCTCGGCGGCGGTCGACAGCCGGTACGGGCGGGCCTCCAACAGGCCGCCCAAGTGGCGTCTGAGCCGGGAGAGTTCGGCCCGGATGGTGACCGTGCGGGTGTAGTCGTCGAAGAGCGCCTCGGCGAGGTCGGCGGCGCTCAGCCCGTCCCGGTGCAGTGAGAGCAGCAGCAGGAGTTCGGTGTGCCGGGGGCTCGGGCTGTGCGACCAGCCCCCGGCCGCGCCGCGGACCCGCAGCTCGGGGCGGTCGGGGGCCCGCAGGTCGAGTTCGAGGACGGCGGCCTCCGCCTGCTCGGAGAGTTCGGCGGCGCCGGTGCCGGTCGGGCGGATCAGCCAGCCCTCGGCGAGCGGTTCGACCGCGCACTCGCCGAGCGTGGGCACCCAGTGAGTGGCGGCGGTGCCCCAGGTCTCCGGCGGCAGGGCGAGGCGGGGCGTCGCGGGCAGCCCGACCGCGGCGGCGGTCCAGCCCGCGCCGTCCACCACCAGGGCCGGGCCGCGGAAGCGGGCCAGCAGCGGCACCGCGACGGTGCGCAGCCGGTGCAGCGCCTCCAGGTGCCGGGCCCGCAGTTCGGTCTCGGCCAACCGGCCGGCGGTCAGCGTGAGTTGGCGCAGGTACGGGTTGTCGCCGGTGGCCGGTCCGCTCAGGTCGATCACCCCGGCCACCCGGCCGGTGCGCGGGTCGCGGATCGGCACCCCGACGCACGTCCAGCCGTGGTGGCTGCGCAGGTAGTGCTCGGCGGAGTGCACCTGGGCGGGGCGGGCGATCCGGGCGGCCAGGCCGATGCCGTTGGTGCCCACCTCGTCCTCGGACCACTGCGCGCCCTGCTCGAAGCCGATCGCGTCGACCTCGCGCTTGAGCCGTCGCTCGCCGTCCATCCACAGGATCCGGCTCTTCGGGTCGGCGACCGCCAGCACGATCGGGGCGGTGTCGCCCGGCATGAACAGCGTGGAGCGCAGCGCCGGCAGCACCTGGTCCAGACCGTTCTCCCGGCGCAGCTGCTCCAGTTCGGCCGGTGCGACGCGATGCGCGCTGCGGCCGCGCTCCGGGTCCAGGCCGAGCCGGCGCAGCCGCGCCCAGGAGTCCTCGATCTCCGGCCGGACCAGCGCCGTCTCACCGGCCATGGTCCGTTCGTACGCCCGGGCCAGAGTGCCCGTGACCAGCGGCCGGCGGACGCCTAGCCGTCGGGTTCCCCGCTGCATGCCGCGCCCCCGTCCCCGTCACCTCTCGTGCGCTGCCAGGGTAAGGCCGCGCGGCCGGGACACGCCGGGTCGGCGGAAAAGAATCGTCCCTGCTGGAGCGGTGGTGCACACTGGTCGGTTTTCGGTGTGCGCCGCCGTGTGCGCCGGGTGGTGCGCCGGTCACGGTCTGACGTGGTGTCAGGCGTTCCGGTGCCCGCGCGGAGGCCGTGGCCGGGACGGACTCAGCGGCCGGCCGGCTGGTCGCCCTGGGCGATCTCGACCTCCTGGTGGAGGTCGTGGGTGGCCTCCACGGCGGTGGTGGCGGCCAGGGCGAGGCAGGTGGCCAGGGCGAGCGCGCCGAGGGTGCGGGTGGTGGGCCGGTGCGCGGGACGCGGGGAGAGCAGGGCCAGCACCCGGCGCGGGACGGGTCCGGTGTGGGCGGCGGGGGCCAGGCCCGGGCGGGTGCGGCCCGGGGCGGCGGAGGCGGCGAGCGCGGCGCGGCCGATCGCCCGGGCGGTCAGCGCGCGGTCGCCGACCTCGGCGGCGGCGCACTCGTCGGCCCAGCGCTCCAGGTGGTAGCCGAGCGCCCCGCGCAGCGGGCGCAGCGCCGGATGGCAGGCGGCGGCGTACTCCGCGGCGGCCAGCAGGACGTGGTGGCGCCCGGCCAGGTGGGCGCGCTCGTGGGCGAGCAGCGCGGCCCGCTCGGGTCCGCTCAGCGCGGCGAGCATCCCGGCGGTGGCGACGATCCGCGGCGGCCGGCCGGGCAGCGCGTAGGCGTCGGCGGTGTGGTCGGGCAGCACGGCCAGCGGGAAGCCGGCCGGGTCGGGCCGGCGGGCCGGGGCGCGGAGCAGTCGGCCGAGCGGGCGGGGCCGGACGCCGCGGCGGGCTGACGGTGCGTCAGCGTCCGGCCGGCCCGTGGCGCGGCGCAGCAGGGCGGCGGTTCGGCGGGTCAGTTCGCGCAGGCGGGTGGCGGGCGGTGCCGGCGGCGCGTCGCCGAGGGCCCGGCGGGCGCGGCGCAGGTCGCGGCGCTGGCGGTGCGCGGTGCGGACGGCGAGGCCGGTGATGGCGAGCAGGGCGAGCGCGGCCGCGGCGGCGGTGTGCGGGATCGCCGCGGGGTGCCAGTGGGCGGGGGAGAGGCGGGCCAGGGCGGCCGGGTAGGGCAGGTGGAGCAGGCCGGTCAGGGTGAGCAGGCCGAGCGAGGCGAGCGAGGCGGTGCCGAGGGCGACCGCGGTGACGGCCAGCGTGAGGGCGGCGGCGCGCGGGGCGAGCAGCTCGGCGACCCGCCGGGCGAGCGGGACGGCGAGCAGCGGCAGCAGCAGCGGGGCCCAGACGGCGAGGGTCACGGCTGCTCCCCGAGCAGGTCGCGCAGCAGCCGCTCGTCCTCGCTGGTGAGGTCGGAGACGAAGCGGGCGAGCACGGTGGAGCGGTCGCGGCCGCGGTCGAGTTCGGTGCGCATCCGGCGGGCGGCGAGGCCGTCGGCGTCCTGGACGGTCGGCGTGTAGGCGAAGGCGCGGCCGGCCTTGGTGCGGGCGACGGTGCCCTTCTCGTGCAGCCTGGCCAGGATCGTGGCGACGGTGGTGCGGGCCAGCTCCGCGCCGATCGCGGCCTGCACCTGCTGCGGGGTGAGCGGTTCGCCGGCGGCCCACAGGGCGGCCAGTACCTGGGCTTCCAGTCCCCCCGCGGGGCGACGGGCGGGTGAGTCCGTCATGTCGCGCGTTCCTCCGGCGTTCGTCTACAGTCCTGTCGACGTCTACATCACTGTAGACGTCCCGGGGGTGCCCCGTCCGGACACCCCCAAACGTAACGGGAGGTCCGCCAACCTTGCCTCTGTCCCCCGCGATCGCGGCCGGGAGTGAGCTGTATCGCACGCCCGGTCTGGTAGATGTTGTCCCCATGGCACCACTTGTTCATCCCCCGTCCCGCCTGCTCGCCTACGACGGCAGCGGCCTCGACGGCGGCCTCTACACCCGGGTGCTCGGGTGGGCCGAGGCCGCGCCCTCCTGGCTGGACCAGGCGATCAGGATCTGGTCGGCGCTCGGCCTCGCGGTGTTCGCGGTGCTGATGGTGGCCGGCTGGTGGAAGGCCCGCAGCGCCGACTCGGTGGTGATGGCGCGGGTGCTCGCCTCGCCGCTGATCGTGGTCGCCGCGTACGTCGCCAACTCGGCGCTGAAGGGGGTCGTCGAGGAGGTGCGCCCCTGCCGGCAGCTGGCGGTCGGCGCCACCCTTGAGGCCTGTCCGGGGGCGGGCGACTGGTCGTTCCCCAGCAACCACACGGTGATCGCCTTCGCCGCCGCCACCGCGCTCTGGTTCGCCGACCGCCGGCTGGGCTGGATCGCGGGCCTCGCCGCCGTGCTGATGGGCGCCTCCCGGGTCTGGGTGGGCGTGCACTACCCGCACGACGTGGCGGTCGGCGCACTGGTCGGGGTGCTGGTGGCGATCCCGCTCGCGCTGCTCGCCGGACGCGCCGCGCCGCTGGTCGACCGGCTGCGGGCGAGCCGGCTGGCGCCCGTGCTCGGGACCAGGTTGGGCTGATCGACGCGGGCGTGACGGCCTCTTGTGCCGTCGCGCCGCACGGGGAGAGCATGTGAGCCGGGCCGGGCCGAACGCCCCGCCCGGCTCGGTGTTTCTGCAGCACTGCGGAGGGATGCGCCATGCCGTACCGACTCGATGTCATCCAGGGGGACTGGCCCGCGGAGGAGCTCGGGAAGGGGGTGGAGGGCATCCTCGCGGAGAGCATGGTGCTGACCCTGGCCACCGCTGGGCACGAGCGCGGGCCGCACGCCAACCTGGCCTTCTTCGCGTACGACGCCGACCTGGTGCTGTACTTCGTCAGCGAGCGCTCCACCCGGCACAGCCTTCACCTCGCCGAGGAGGCCCGGGCCGCCGCGACCGTCTTCCTGCCGCCGCCGGTCTTCGGCGAGCAGCTGCGCGGCGTCCAGCTGACCGGCGGCGCGGGCGAGGCGTGGGGCCTGCAGGCCGAGGCGGCGCTCGCCGCCTACCAGGCGCGTTACCCCGACTTCGCCCGCGACCCCGAGGTGCGGGCGCAGTTCCTGGAGGGCCGGGGCGCGGCCTCGCTGTACCGATTCCAGGTGGAGGAGCTGACCGCGGTGGACGAGCCGCAGTTCGGGCGCCGCAACTACCTGCACGCCCGGGTGGTGCGCTGACCTGCGGCACCGCGGCCCTCCGGGTGCCGGACGACGGGCCATCGGCTCCAGGTTGTATGGACAACTCTTGCGGTCGGTTCACCTGCGCGTCGTGAGTCGGACGACCTGCGGCCACCTTGCCGCCCGAGGCTGTCCGCATGAGAGTCATCGTCGTAGGAGCAGGCGTGCTCGGCAGCATGCACGCCTGGCAGGCCGTCGAGCGCGGTCACGAGGTCGTCCACCTGGAGCGCGAGGCCGAGGCGCGCGGCGCCTCCGTCCGCAACTTCGGCCTGGTCTGGGTCAGCGGCCGCGCCGCTGGCGAGGAACTGGCAACCGCGCTGCGCGCCCGCGAGCTGTGGGAGCAGATCGGGGCCCGTGTCCCCGGCCTGTACTTCCGGCCCAACGGCTCGCTCACGCTGGCCCGTACGGAGGCCGAACTCGCGGTCGCCGAGGCCGCGTTGAAGCTCCCCGACGCCGCCGAGCGGGGCTACCGGATGCTCAGCGCCGCCGAGGTGCGGGACGCCAACCCGGCGCTGCGCGGCCGCTTCCTCGGCGGCCTGCAGTGCACCCGGGACGCCGCCGTCGAGCCCCGGGTCGCGCAGCCCGCGCTGCGCGCCGCGCTGGAGGCCAGCGGCCGCTACACCTTCCTGCCCGGCCGCGAGGTGCGCGACCTGGTCGGCGCCTCCGCCGTCCGCGACGACCACGGCCAGCTGCACGAGGGCGACCTGGTGATCCTCTGCACCGGTGCCTGGCTCGGCGGCCTGGTCCGCGAGCTCGCCCCCGAACTGCCGGTGCGCAAGGTCCGGTTGCAGATGATGCAGACCGACCCGCTGGGCGACGTACTGACCACCTCGGTCGCCGACGGCGACAGCTTCCGCTACTACCCGGCCTTCGCCGGCCCCGAACTGGAGGCGCTGCGCGCCGCGCAGCCGCAGCCGCCGACCGCCGCCGAGCACAAGATGCAGCTGCTGATGGTCCAGCGCCAGGACGGCGGCCTGACGATCGGTGACACCCACGAGTACGACCACCCGTTCGCCTTCGACGTGGACGAGGACCCGTACGAGCACCTGGCCGGCGTCGCCGAGGAGCTGCTCGGCCGGCCGCTGCCGAGGATCCGCCGCCGCTGGGCCGGCGTCTACGCCCAGTGCGTCGACACCACCCGGGTGGTGCACCGCCAGCAGGTCGCCGACGGCGCGTGGCTGGTCACCGGCCCCGGCGGGCGCGGCATGACCTGCTCGCCGGCCATCGCCGAGACCACCGCGGACCAGATCGGCCTCTGAGTCCGCCGATCGCCGCCGACGCCGCGTCAACCTCATTTCCCACCGAGACAGTTGGATCATCACATGAGCAAGCTTGATGTCACCCTGGTGGTGCTCGACATGGCCGGCACCACCGTCGCCGACGACGGCCTGGTCGAACTCGCCTTCACCTCCGCCGCCCGCTCGCAGGGCGTCGAGGCCGGCACCGCCGAGCACGCCACCATGCTGGAGCACGTCCGCGCCACCATGGGCGAGTCCAAGATCTCCGTCTTCCGGCACCTGTTCGGCGACGAGGACCGCGCCCAGCAGGCCAACCTCGCCTTCGAGGCCGCCTACCACGACCTGGTCGACGAGGGCCGCTGCGAGCCGCTGCCCGGCGCCGCCGACGCCATCGCCGAACTGCGCGCCCAGGGCCGCAAGGTGGTCCTCACCACCGGCTTCTCCCGCTCCACCCAGGACCGCATCCTCGCGGCCCTCGGCTGGCAGGACATCGCCGACCTGACGCTCTGCCCCGCCGACGCCGGCCGCGGCCGCCCCTACCCGGACCTCGCCCTCACCGCCCTGCTGCGCACCGGCACCGACTCGGTCCGGCAGGTCGCGGTGGCCGGCGACACCGGCTACGACATGCTCACCGGCACCCGGGCCGGGGCCCTGGTGGTGGCCGGCGTGCTCACCGGCGCCCACGACGAGGCCCGGCTGCGCGCCGACGGCGCCACCCACGTGCTGGCCTCCGTCGCCGAGCTGCCCGGCCTGCTGGGCTGACGGCGGCTCAGGCTTGCCGGTTGCCGGTTGCCGGTTGCCGGTTGCCGGGCCGGCGGATGACGGCCGATGGCTGACGCCTGATGGCTGACGGCAGCTCAGGGGGCGTGCCGGTTCGGAGCAACGGGGGCGCGGCGGCCGGTGACGGTGCTGGTCCTGGACCGGTACGCGTGCTTATCTGAAGGTATGTCGCTGTCGTTGCGGTCGGTGGGCGTGCTCGCGCTGGGCCTGGTGCTGCTCACCGGCTGCGGGTCGTCCGGGTCGGGGGCGGGCGCCGGGTCCGCCCCGGCCAGCCCGTCCCCGTCCGCGCCCGCGACCAGCAGCGCGAGCGCCGAGCCCAGCGGGAGCACCGCGGTGACCACCACCCAGCCCGCCACCCCGACGCCCTCCGCCAGCCCGTCCCCGTCGCCCGGCTCCAAGTGGACGCCGGAGCAGCTGGCCGGGCAGCGGATCGTCTACTCCTACCCCGGCACCGTCCCGCCCGCCGCCCTGCTGGACCGGATCCGGGCCGGACGCGTCGCCGGGGTGATCTTCTTCGCCGAGAACGTCGGCGCCGACCCGTCGGTGCTGCGCGGCGCCGTCGACCAGCTCCGGCAGGCCCAGCGGGAGAGCCCGGTCGCCCAGCCGCTGCTGCTGATGACCGACCAGGAGGGCGGCAAGGTCCGCCGGCTGCCCGGCGCGCCCGTCGAGTCGGCCCGCCAGGTGGGGCTCTCCGCCGATCCGGTCGCCGCGGCCACCCGCACCGGCGGCGCCGCGGCCGCGAACCTCACCGGGTACGGGCTGAACACCAACCTGGCGCCGGTCCTCGACGTCTTCCGGACCCCCGGCGACTTCGCCGACAGCCTGCAGCGCTCCTACAGCAACGACCCCGCCACCGTCGGGCGGCTCGGCTCCGCCTTCATCCGCGCCCAGCAGGGCGCCGGCGTCGCCGCCACCGCCAAACACTTCCCGGGCCTGGGAACCGCCCCCGCCGGTGCCAACACCGACGAGGAACCCGTCACCCTCCCGGTCGCCCTCGACCGGCTGCGCGCCGTCGACGAACGCCCCTACCAGGACGCCGTCGCCGCCGGGGTCCGCCTGGTGATGCTCTCCTGGGCGATCTACCCCGCGCTGCACCCCGGCGTCCCCGCCGGGATGTCCTCCGTCGCCATCCAGGACGAGCTGCGCGGCCGCCTCCACTTCACCGGCGTCACCATCACCGACGCCATCGAGGCCCAGGCCCTCGCCCCCGTCGGTTCCACCGCCGACCGCGCCCTGGCCGCCGCCTCGGCCGGCTCCGACCTGCTGCTCTGCTCCGCCCGCGACGTCGCCCAGGGCGACCAGGCCGCCGCCGCCCTCGCCACCGCGCTCTCCGCCGGCCGGCTCAACCGCGACGCCTTCACCGCCTCCGTCGACCGGATCACCGCGCTGCGCGGCACCCTGAAGTGACGATCCGTCAGGCGGCCCTAGGCTGGAGCCCATGGCGGACTTCCTCGTACCGGCCGCACTGGCAGGCGTCTTCCCGGCGACCGGGGAGGACTCGAAGGCCGACCTCGTCGACCGGATCCGCGGCGCCCGGCAGCGGATCGACATGTTCGGCCTCACCCGGAACTTCTACGCGTCGGCGGAGCTGATGCCGCTGTTCCTCGCCAAGTCGCACGAGGTGCCGATCCGGATCTACGCCATGGACCCGTACTGCGCCTCGCGGCGGGACCGCTACCGGGTCGAGCCCGCGGACGCCGAACGGGGCGACCCCGACCGGTACGAACGCGAGGTGCTGCGCCCGCTCGCCGACGCGGCCGCCGCGGACGGCGGGGACCTGCGGATCCACCTGTACGACTTCCCGTGCAGCTTCGCGATGGAGCGGATCGACGACTCGGTCCGGGTCATGCTCTACGGCCACGGCAAGCGTGGCACCGACGGGCCGATCCTCACCTTCGACCGCTTCCACAGCGGCGATCGCGGGGCCGGACCGACGCCCTACTGGACGTACTTCGTCGGGCAGTTGGAGTGGCTGGAGGCCCTGGCCGAGGCGCCCGGGATCCCCGAGCCGTGGCGGTCCAAGGGCGTCCACGTCCGGGAGTACCGGTAGGCGCGTTCCGGCGCGGTGGCACCTGCGGCCCGGCTAGGGTCTGACGCGCAGTCACATCGCTTTGAGGGGGGCGGATGGCGGGCACCGAGGAGCATCGACGGGACGGGCTGGTCGTCGCCGGTGACGCGACCGTCACGGCGTCGGACGGTGCGGTCGCCGCGCTGTGGATGGGCGAGGTGACGGTGGGCGCCGTCGACGGTGGCGTCGCCGCCGGGTCGATCCAGACGTTCAACTACCACGCCGCGCCGCCCCCGCCTGTCTCCTGGCCGCTCACCGTCGGACTTCCGCCCGCCGCGGACGCGGCCGCCCAGCCGCGCACCGCCGCCGCCGAGGAACTGGCGCAGGCGCTGGCGGAGCACCGGTCCGTGCTGCTCAGCGGCCCCGGCGGGGTCGGCAAGTCACAGCTGGTCGCCGCCCACGCGCAGCACGCGCTGGACAGCGGCGCCAGCCGGTTCGTGCTGTGGGCGGACGCCACGGACGGGCCCTCGCTCACCACCGCCTACGCCGAGGCCGCGCGGAAGCTGAACCTGGTCGACCCGAACGACCGCGACCTCGACCGCCAGGAGACGCTCTTCCTGGAGTGGTTCCGTACTCCCGGCCCGTCCGCGCTGATCGTCCTGGACAACCTGGCCGACCCGGAGACCCTGGCCGACCGGCTGCCGCACAGCACGGCCGGGGACCGGCAGGTCGTCGCGACCACGCGGCGGCGCGGGGCCGACGCCGACGGGGCGTTCGGCGCGGTGGTGCCACTCGGGACCTTCGGGCCGGACGAGTCGCTCGCCCTGCTGCGCGGACGCCTGCGCGCCCGTCCGGCGACCGCCTACCTGGCGGCGGACGAGCACACCCCCAAGCTGGCCGAACTCGCCGAGGAGCTCGGGCACTTGCCGCTGGCCATGGGCTACGCCGCAGCGATGATGGCGCACGACGAACTGACCGCCGACGAGTACCTGGACGACCTGCGGGAGCAGTCCGCGACCCTGGACGAGGCGCTGACCCCCCGCCACGTGGACGGCCGACCCGGTGTCACCGCCGCCCTGCTGCTCGCCCTGAAAACGGCGCAGCGCCAACACCCTGAGGGCGCCGCGATCCCGGCCTTGCGGCTCGCCTCCTGCTACGACCCGGCCGGGCACCCCGAACGCCTCTGGAAGGCGTCGGAGGTGAGGGAGTTGCTGGTCCGTCAGGGTGCGCAGGAACAGCGCCGGTCGGGCCGCCGCGGCATCGGCGACGCGGCGCTGCGGGTGCTGCACGAGTACGGGCTGATCACGCACGAGCGGCGCGCCGAGCCACGGGCCGTCCAACTGCACGCGCTCACCGCGCGGGCCGCCCGCGACGACACGCCGCCCGCGGAGCTCGCCGCACAGACCGCCTGCGCGGCCACCGCCCTGCTCGGCCTGTGGCCCGAGTTCGACTACACCGACGCCGGGTGGGAGGAGGTCCTGCGGGCCAACACGCGCGCCCTGCACCGCCACCTGGGCGACCTGCTGTACGACGCCCCGGACGGCCCCCGGCTGCTCACCCGCCACGCCCGCAGCACGGCTGCCGCCGGACTGCTCCGTGACGCGGCGGACCTCTGGGAACAGCACGCCGAGACCACCGAGCGCAGGCTCGGACCGGACGCGCCCGAGACCGTCGCGGCCCTCTCCGGTCGGGCCGAGACGCTGGTCTCCGCCGGAGACCACCTCCGCGGTCTGGCCCTCGCCGAGGACGCGGCCGGGCGCGCACTGCGCACGGCAGGCCAGGACTCCGAGCCGTACCTCTCCGCGCGGCTGGTCGTGGTCGAAGCCCACCTCGCCGCCGGCCGGTACGAGCAGGCCGCGGCGCTGGCCCGCGAGCTGGTCCGCGACACGGCGACCGCGCTGGGTCCGGACGACCGCGTGGCCCTCGCGGCCCGGCTGGCCGCCGCCGACGCCGAACGCGCCTGCGGGCGGCTGCAGCTGGCGGCCGAGCACGAGCAGGCGATCCTGGACCGGTCGAGCATCTCCGACCTCCTCGACCGGAGCGGCGAACTGCGGCTGGAGGGAGCGGCGTTGATGACCGGCCTGCTCCGCACCGGCGACGCCCGGGCCGCCCACCAGGCGGCCACCCACCTGCTGGAGCGCCGGACGCAGCTGCACGGCCCCGACCATCCGGAGACCGCGGGAGCGCGGCTCGCCGTCGCCATCGCCGCGCTGCGCAGCGGGCAGCCGGCCGCGGCCCTGGAGCAGGGGACGGCGGTGGAAGCCGCCCTGGCAGCCGTGCTGGGCGACCGGCACGAGGCGGTGCACGTCGCGCGGTTGGTCGTCGCCACGGCACTGCTCGCGCTCGGTCGGTTGGCCGAGGCGCTGGAGGCCTCGGTGGCCGGGCGGACGGCTGCCGCCGATGCGCTGGGGGAGGAGCACCCGACCGCGCTGCACAGCGCCACCGTGCTGGCCACGGCCCTGACCGCCGCGGGCCGGCACGCCGAGGCCCTGCCGGTGCTGGAGCGCACCCTGGAACAGCGCACCGCCGTCCTCGGCCCGATCCACCCGGACACCCTGGCCGCGCAGGCCAACCTCGCCCTGGCCAGGAACCTCGCCGGTGAGCTGGCCGAGGCGGAGAAGACCCTGCGGGAGGTGCGCGAGGCCCTGGCCGCCCAGCGCGGCGACGGCCACCCGGACACCTTGACGGTGCGGCACAACCTGGCGGTGACCCGGTCGAGGTCGGGCCGCGACCGGGAGGCCGCGGAGGAACTGGTCGAGGTCGTCCGGCTGCGCACCGAGCTGCTCGGCCCCGCACATCCCGACACCCTGACGGCGCGTCAGTCCCTGGCGAGCGTCCTGGCCCGTGGCGGGCGGACCCAAGACGCCCTCGCGGAGGGCCGCGCCGCCCTGGAGGTCCAGGCGCAGACGCTCGGTCTCGCCCATCCCGACACGCTGCGCAGCCGCCTGAACGCGGCGTTCGCCCTCCAGCTGGGCGGACGCGTCGCGCAGGCGGCGGACGAGGTCACCGGCGTCGCCGTCGACGCGGCCCGGGTGCTGGGCGAGGACCATCCGGTCACGAAGGCCGCGTGGTCGAACCTCAGCGCGGCCCTGTCCGGCCTGGGCCGGCACCAGGAGGCGCTCGACCTGGCCCGGTCACTGGTGGAGCGGACGACGCCGGGCGATCCCACGCTCGCGGCGCTGCGCACCGGGCTGGCCCGGAGCCTGCGGGACGCCGGCCGGGCATCCGAGGCGGTCGCCGTCCAGGAACAGTCCCTCGCGGACGCCGAGTCCGCGTTCGGCCCCGACCACCCGACCACCCTGCTCGCCCGCGGCGACCTCGGCAACATGCTGGCCGAGGCGGGCGAACCCGCCCGAGCGGTCGAACTCGCCCACACCACCTTGACGGGCATGTCGGAGCGTTACGGGGAGGCCCACCCGCAGAGCATGAAGGCCGCGGGCAACCTCGGCGCGGTCCTGTACGCGGCCGGTCTGGTCGAGCAGTCGCTCGCGGTGACCGAGGCGATCGCCCGGACCCACGAGCGGGTGAGCGGACCGCTGTCGCCCGCCGCGATCACCGCGCGGGGCAACCTGGCGGTCGCGCTGAGCGGGATCGGCCGTACCGCCGAGGCGATCGAGATCGGCCGGGACGTGGTGGACCGGCGGACCGAGTCGGGCGGTCCCCGCCGTCCCGACACGCTCACCGCGAAGGCGAACCTGGCGGCCGCCCTGCACGGGGCGGGCGAGTTCGACGAGGCACTCGCGCTCGGCCGCGAGGTCGCCGAGGTCCGGCGCGAGGTGCTCGGCCCGGAACACCCCGACACGCTCACCTCCGACGTCGGCCTGGCGGTGCACCTCTGGCAGGCGGATCGGGTGGACGAGGCGATCGCCACCGAGAAGCGTGTCCTACGGGTGCGGGAAGCGGCGCTCGGCCCCGCGCACCCCGACACCAGGCTGATCCGCAACAACCTCGCGCACAGCCTGTCCGCCCTCGGCCACTTCCGCACCGCCGCCGAACTGCACGCCAGGAACGCGGAACTCGGCGCCGAGGTCCTCGGCCCCGACCACCTGTCCGTCCTGCAGGACCGCAGCGCCCATGCCCGCGAACTGAGCGAGGACGGACGGCACGCGGAGGCGGTGGCCGAACTGCAGGACGTGGTGGCCCGGGCGGACGCGAACGTCGAGGACGCGGGGCCCCGGTCCGACCTGCGGCTCGACCTCGGTCTGGTGCTCGACGAAGCGGGACGCGTCGGCGACGCGCTCACACTGATGCGGCAGGTCGCGGCGGAGAGGGCCGCCCGGCTGGGACCGGAAGCGAGGGACACGCTGACGGCTCTCGGCAACGTCGCGGTGTTCCTCGGGAAGCTCGGCCGGACCGGCGAGGCGCTCACGCTCCAGCAGGAACTGCTCGGCATCCGCGAGCGGCTGGCGGGGCCGGACCACCCGGACAGCCTCACCGCCCGCGCCGACCTCGCCGCGGCCACGCACCGTTCGGGCCGCTTCGCCGAAGCCGCGGCCCTGATGGAACCGGTCCAGGCCGCCCGGCTCGCGGCGCTCGGGCCGGACGATCCCCGGGTCCTGCTGCTGACCGGCAACCTGGCGGGCTCGCGGTCGCGCGCCGGTCTCCTCGATGCGGCCATGGCGATGGAGGAGGACGTGCTGGCGCGGCGCGAACGCGTCTACGGCCCACAGAACCCCAACACCATCTGGGCCCGCGGCAACCTCGGGGCCAGCTACCGCCGAGCCGGCCGCACCGCTGACGCCGTCCGGCACCTGCGGCGGGCCCACCAGGACTCGCTCACCGTGCACGGTCCGGGCCACCCGGACGGTGAGAGCATCACCGTCGGCCTGGCCGCCGCGCTGGTCGCCGACGGGCAGCCCGCGGAGGCGGCCGAACTCGCCGGACCCGTCCGGGCCGCGGCGCTCGCCGCCGGCACTCCGGGGCATCCGACCGCCGTCCAGGCGGCCACCGTGCTGGCCCGGGTCGCGCTCGCTACCGGGCACCCCGAGCAGGTGGCCCAGATCGCCGCGCCCGCGCTCGCCGCCGCGCCGGCCACCATCGGTGCGGACCACCCCGACACGCTGATCCTCCGTCACCTCGCCGCCCTCGCCGCGGGATCGGAGGCGGCCGAGCCACTCGCGGCACTGGCCGCCGCCCTCGGCGAACAGCACCCGGAATACCTGCGGGCGCTCCACGAGGAGCCGCCGGCGCGGGCGTAGGGCGTGGCTTTCGGATCACGCCGGGCGGTCGCCGCCGGGGCACGCACCTCGACGGCTTCTCGTCAGTCGCCGACGGCCCCCCTTGGGGCTGGGGGAGACGCCCGCTGTCCGACGTGATCCGGACGCCACGCGCTAGCGGTACACCAGCGCGATCAGGAGGACGGACGCGGCGAGCAGCAGGGTCAGGCGGAAGGCGCCCACGGCCATCGAGACCGGTTCGGTGGGCGGCGGCGGGAGGTGCTTGCGGAGGGGGACAGGCCGGGCGGCCAGCGGGCGGGGCGGCCGCGGCCGAGTGGGCAGCGGGACGGGGGACCTGGTCGTCTGCGCGTCCTCGGGGTGGTCCGGCCAGGTCGGTGCCAGGCCGGTCGCCTCGCGGTACAGCGCGGCGAGCCGGCGCCGTGCGATCGGCGTGGCGGGCGGGTTGCTCGCCGGGTCGGGCCAGCGCAGCGCCGCCAGGCGGCGGGCCGGGGTGTGGTAGCGGCGCTCGAAGCCGTCGAGCTCGGCGAGGTCGAACGTCTCGTCGAGGTAGTTCCACCGCCCGGCCTCGTCGAGCAGCATCGACTCCCGGTAGGCCTCCGCCAGCCGGTGACGCACCGTCAGGTCGTCCGGGTAGCTGGACACCAGCCCGCGGATCCGCCGCCTGGCCTGACCGGACTCCCCGGCACGCAGCTCGGCACCGGCCCTGGCGAGAGTGGACTGAATCGACATGCCCGGATGCTCTCCGCCGCCCCACCCGCAGGTCAACCCGGTTTCCCCACGGGGCCGACAGCCGGGCCGACGCCCGGAGCAGTGAGACGTCCCGCGTGGTCAGAGCATCCAGCCGACGGCGGTCACCGCGCCGACGACGGCGAGGAACGCCACCACCACGGCGGCGACGACGAGGAGTACGCAGCCGGCGGTCCCGTCGTCGTGGCTGCTGGTGTCGGAAGGCCGCGCGGCGTCGAGCTCGTGCCAGTGGACCGGTCGGCCGAGCCGGTCGCCGGCCGTCTCGCGGAGGGCGGCGAGCCGGGCGCGGGCGTGCTCGGTGGCGGCGTGGCGTTCGTGACCGCGCCAGGCGAGGGCGGCCATCCGGTCCAGTGGATCGGGGTAGCGGGCCTCGAACGCGGCGGTCTCGGCCGGGTCGGCGTCCTCCTCCAGGTAGTTCCACCGCCCGGCCTGGGACGGTTCGCCGTACAGCCGGTACACCTCGGCCAGCCGCCGACGGGCCACCAGCTCGGTCGGACAGCTGTTCACCAGGCTGCGCAGGCGCTGCCGGGCGACGGGTGTCCGACCGGCGCGCAGATCGGCTTCGGCCTTGGCGAGGGTGGACTGAATCGGCATGCCGGGATGCTGGCGGCTCGCCCCGGTGCAGGTCAAACGGCTTTCCGGCAGGCGGGCCCGGTCAGTGGGTGGAGCGGAGGTTGAGCAGGACCACGCCGACGATGACCAGGGCGATGCCGAGCCACTGGAGGCGGCCGAGGGACTCGTGGAAGAACGTGGCTCCGATGGCGGCGACCGCGGCGGTGCCGGCGCCGGACCAGACGGCGTAGGCGACGGAGACCGGGATGTGCTTGAGGGCGCGGCCGAGGAGGTAGAAGGAGAGGACGTAGCCGGCGGCGACGGCGAGGCTGGGCCAGAGGCGGGTGAAGCCGTCGGTGAGCTTGAGCATGCTGGTGGCGCAGACCTCGCTGGTGATGGCGAGGGCGAGCAGCAGGTAGGGCATCAGGCCTCCGGGCGGTCGGCGGCGGTGAGGCTGGCGAGCAGGGCCAGGTCGGCGTGCTCCAGGCTGTCCAGCAGGGTGACCCGGACCGCGGCGGGGATCGGCACGGTGGAGGGCACGGCCAGCACGGCGCAGCCGGCGGCGCGGGCGGAGGCGACACCGGTGGGGGTGTCCTCGACGGCGACGCAGTCGGCGGGGTCGAGGCCCAGGCGGGCGGCGGCGGCCAGGTACGGGTCCGGCTCGGGCTTGGTGCGGGGGGTGTCCTCGGCGGCGAGGGTGGTGGTGAACCACTGCGGGCCGAGCGAGCCGAGCACCAGGTCGACGACGCGGCGCGGGGAGGCGGACACCAGCGCGGTGGGCACCTCGGCGCGGCGGAGTTCGGCGAGCAGCGAGAGGGCGCCGGGACGGGGCACGATCTCGGCGGCGACCTTGCCGGCGAAGGAGTCGTTGAGGCTGGCGATCAGCTCGGCCTCGGGCCGGTCGGTGTTGCTGGCGCGGTGCAGGTGGGCGGCGGTGTGCTCGACGGCGCGGCCGAGGACCTCGGGGAGGTCCGCGTCGGTGAGGGCGAAGTCGAGCTCGGCGGCCAGTTCGGCCGCGGCCTGCCACCACAGGTGTTCGGTGTCGACCAGGGTTCCGTCCATGTCAAAGAGGACGGCGGCGGGGTGGGATGCAGGCATGGCGGTACCTTACGAGGATCGGGAGGAGGGCCCGCGACGCATGGGCGCGGCACGGGCACGGCGGACTCGGGGGCGGTCGGCCGACCGACCGGTCGTCAGCACCGGTCGTCGGCCAGGAGCCTGACGGGGCGTCGGGGCACGGTGACCCGACGTCCCGTCCGAGCGTTCGTCAGGCGCCGGCCGGGACGCGGTCGACGAGGACCGGGCGGGCCGGGAGGGCGAGGGCGGCGCGGGTCCCGATGGGGAGCGCCGCGGCGGCCTCGGTGGGGAGGTCGGACTTGATCTCGGTGCCGTCGGCGAGGCGCACCGTGAGGCGGGTGACGGCGCCGAGGAACGCGGCGGCGACCACCTGTGCGGGGCCGTGGGCCGACGGGGCCAGCTCGACGTTCTCCGGGCGGACCAGGACGTGCAGCTCGCCGTCGGCGGGCAGGACGCCGTCCACCGGGTGGCGGCGGCCGAGCACCTCGACCTGGCCGTCGCCGGTGCGCACGCACGGGATGCGGCTCATCGTGCCGACGAACTCGGCGACGAAGGCGGTGGCCGGGCGGGAGTACAGCTCCGACGGGGTGGCGCACTGCTCCAGGCGGCCGGCCCGCAGGACGGCGACCCGGTCGGCCATCGAGAGGGCCTCCTCCTGGTCGTGGGTGACGAACAGGGTGGTGATGCCGAGCTCCTGCTGGAGGCGGCGGATCTCCTCGCGCAGCGCCAGGCGGACCTTGGCGTCGAGGGCCGACAGCGGCTCGTCGAGCAGCAGGACGCGCGGCTGCAGGGCCAGCGCGCGGGCCAGCGCGATGCGCTGCTGCTGGCCGCCGGACATCTGGTGCGGGTAGTGCTCGGCGCGCTGCGGCAGGCCGACCAGCTCCAGCAACTCCTGCGCGCGGCGGCGCCGTTCGGTCTTGCCGACGCCGCGCATGCGCAGCCCGAAGGCGACGTTGTCGGCGGCGGTCAGGTGCGGGAAGAGGCTGTAGGACTGGAACACCATGCCCGCGTCGCGCTTGTGCGCGGGGATCCGGGTGATGTCCTCGCCGTCGACCAGGACCTGGCCGGAGTCGTGGGTCTCGAAGCCGGCCAGGATGCGCAGCGCGGTCGTCTTGCCGCAGCCGGACGGGCCGAGCAGCGCGAGCAGTTCGCCCGGGTTGACGGTCAGGTCGAGGCCGTCGAGGGCGGTGGTGGCGCCGAAGGTGCGACGCAGTCCGCGGAACTCGACGGTGGCGCTGGTGGCGCCGGCGGTGGTCTTGGCGAGAGTGGCGGTGCTCATGGGGGTTGGTCTCCGGTCAGGCTCAGGAGGTGGCGGTCTTGTGGCGGCGCTCGCGGCCGGCGGCGGCCAGCAGGAGCAGCAGCACCCAGGTGATCAGCAGGCTGAGCACGGACACCGCGACGGACATCTGGCCCTTGCTGTTGCCGACCGAGTAGATCCACACGGCGAAGGGCTGGTAGCCGAGGATCGAGGCGGCCGTGAACTCGCCGAGGACCAGGGCCAGGGTGAGGAACGAGGCGTTCAGCAGCGCGCCGCGCAGGTTGGGCAGGATCACCGAGACGACGGCGCGCGGCCAGCTCGCGCCGCAGTTGCGGGCGGCCTCGACCAGGGTGCGGACGTCGACCGCGCGCAGTCCGGCGTCCAGCGCGCGGTAGGCGAGCGGGAGGGCCATCAGCACGTACGCGATCACCAGCACCAGCGGGAACTCCGGCTGCTGGATGAACACGAAGGTCTGGAAGAACGGCGTGTCCATCAGGTAGTCGGGGCCCCAGCGCAGCACGCCGATCAGGCCGGCGGTCAGCGCGACCGGCGGCACCACCAGCGGCAGGGTGCAGACCACTTCGAGCACCGGGCGGAGCTTCGGCGCGCCGATCCGGACCGCGATCATCGCGGGCACCAGCAGGAGCAGCAGCACCACCACGGTGGCGGCGGCCAGTTCGAGGGTGAGCACCAGGGCGTCGGTGAAGCCGGGGGCGCTCAGCAGACCGGTGTACGCGTCGAAGGAGATGCCGTTGGCGTCGTCGATGGAGAACCAGACCGACGCGGCCATCGGGATCAGGAAGTACAGGCCGGCCAGCAGCAGCACCGCTCCGCGCCAGACCCGCAGACGGGAGATCAGCTGAGCCATCGGGCACTCCGGCGCTGGAGGGGCAGGTAGACGGCCATCACCAGGACGGCGACGATGATCATGTCCAGGCTGAGCGCCAGCGCCAGGTTGCCCTGGCCGACCAGCACGTTGCCGGAGAGCGCGTCGGCGATCTGACGGCTGATCAGCGGGACGGTCGCACCGACCATCGCGGCGGCGGTGGCGTACGCGGCGAAGGCGCTGCCGAACAGCAGCACGAACCCGCCGAGCAGCGACGGGAACAGGATCGGCAGGGCGACGTGGCGCCAGTACTGCAGGGTGGTGGCCCGGTTGTTCTGGGCCGCCTCGCGCCACTGCACCCGCAGGCCCTCCAGGGCCGGGGTGATGGTGAGCACCATCAGCGGCACCAGGAAGTACAGGTAGGCGACGGTCAGGCCGGTGAAGCTGTACAGCGACCAGCCGTGGTCGGTCAGGTGGAACATCTTGGTGAGCTCGCCGGCGTTGCCGAGGGTGGCGACGAAGGCGAAGGCCAGCGGCAGGCCGCCGAAGTTGGCGAGCACGCCGGAGGCGGTCAGCGCGGCCTCGCGCAGCATCCGGAACCGGGAGGTGATCACCGCCTGGGCGATCGGGACGCCGACGACGGTGCCGATCAGCGCGGTGAGTCCGGAGAGCTTCAGGCTGGACAGCAGCGCGGTCCAGTAGGCGCCCTGCACCGAGTCGGTGACGTTGGCCGTGGTGAAGCTGCCCGCGCCGGTGTCGGCGTCGGAGGAGACGGTGAACGCGCCGGTGATGATGGCGACGGCCGGCAGGCCGAAGCCGATCACGAAGAAGGCCAGCAGCGGAACGGTGGCCAGCCAGGAACCGCCGCGCAGCAGGCGGCGCTTGGCGGGCGGCGTGGGGGAGAGCGCGGTGCCGGGGGCCCCCGGGCCGCCACTGAGGTCAGTGGCGGCCGGGGTCGGCACCGGGGTGGGAGCCGTGGTCATGTCGGTGATCAGCCCGCGATCGCCTTGGCCCAGTTCTCGGTCACGACCTTCTTGGCCGCGTCGATCTGGTCCGAGGTCGGGAAGTTGGTGAAGGGCTTCTCGACGACCGGCAGCTTGGCGGCCGCGGCGGTGTCCAGGGTGCCGTCCTTCTTCATGGCGTCGAACAGCGCCGGGGTGGCGTAGCCGCCGATGAAGCCGTTCTGGCCCTCGGCCGAGAACAGGAACTCCTGCCACAGGCGGGCGGCCGCCGGGTGCGGGGCGTCCTTGTTGACGGCCTGGTTGTAGAACTGGGCGTAGGAGCCGTCCGACGGGACGGAGACCTGCCAGTCGATGCCCTTGCCCTTGAGCTCGTCGGTGTAACCGGCGTTCAGGTACGACCAGTCGATCGAGATCGGGGTCTCGCCCTTCTCGATGGTGGCCGGGGTCGACTCGACCGGGTTGAAGTTGCCGGACTGCTTCAGCTTGGCGAAGAAGTCGATGCCGGGCTGGATGTTGTCCAGCGAACCGCCGTTGGCCAGCGCGGCCGCGTACACGCCGCCGAAGGCCGAGCCCGACTTGGTCGGGTTGCCGTTCAGCGCGACCTGGCCCTTGTACTCGGGCTTCAGCAGGTCGGCGAAGGTCTTCGGGCAGTTGGGGACCTTCTTGGCGTCGCAGCCGATCGAGACGTAGCCGCCGTAGTCGTTGACCCGCAGGCCGTCCTTGTCCTTCATGGTGTCGGCGATCTTGTCGAAGGCCACCACCTTGTAGGGGGCGAGGATGCCCTCCTTCGCGGCGGACAGCGCGAACGCCGAGCCCAGGTCGACCACGTCGGGGGCGCGGTCCTGGCCCTTGCGGGACTTGATCGCGTTGATCTCGTCCTGCGAGGAGCCGTCCGGGTTCTCGTCCTCGATCTCGATGCCGTACTTGGCCTTGAACGAGTCCATCAGCTTGCCGTAGTTGGCCCAGTCGCGGGGAAGGGTGATGACGTGCAGCTTCCCCTCCTTCTTGGCGGCCTCGACCAGCTTGTCCATCCCACCGAAGTCGGCGGCGGAGGTGGCGGTCTTGGCGTCCTTGGCACCGCCCTTGGCGGCGTCACCGGACTTGGTCGAGCCGGCGGAGCCGCAGGCGGAGAGGGAGAGCGCGGCGGCGGTCAGCACGGCCGCGATGGCGGCGGCGCGGGGGCGGTGCACGGTCACGAGAGGGTCTCCTGGAAGAAGTGGAGCAGAAGAGTTCACGAGTGGTGTATCGCTGCGGGGGCGAGGAGTTCACGTGGCCAAGTTGGCCAGCCAACTTTCGTCGCCAGAGGTAAGTACGCCCGATTCCGGTGACGGGAAGGTGAACGGACGACTCAGTACAGGGGGCGGCTGCGGGAACGGTCGCGCCCCGGTCCGATCGTCCGATTCGCAGCGGCTACAGTCAGTGGTGTACGCGCGATCGCGCTGCGCACTCGTTCTGCACACGCTTCACCCGCTGCTCCAACTCCGCTCCAGCAAAGGGAAATCGACGCACGTGGCACTCGACCAGGACCGCGCCGCCGGCTCGCTCTACCGCAAGGTGGCGGCCGACCTGCGCGAAGCGATCACCTCCGGCTCGTTCGGGGACTCCGGTCGACTCCCGGCGGAGGGCGCCCTCGCCGAGCAGTACGGCGTCTCCCGCGGCACCGTCCGGCAGGCGCTCGCCATGCTGCGCGCCGACGGGTTGGTCACCTCCCGTCGCGGCACCCGCCGGGTGGTCCTCGGCAGCGCCCGGGTGCAGAGCTTCTCCGAACTGCTCTCCTTCACCCACTGGGCCCGCTCCATGGGCGAGGAGCCCGGCGGCCGCCTGGAGTCGCTGATCCGCCGGCCCGCCGACGCCGCCGAGCGCGAGCAACTGCGCCTGGAGCCGGGCACCGAGGTGTACGTGACGCTCCGTCTGCGCACCCTCTCCGGCACGCCGGTGATGGTCGAGCGCACCGTCTACCCGCCCCGGGTCGGCGAGGTCGTCGCCCAGCTCCCGCCGGACGTGGTCTCGCACACCGAGCCGCTGCGCGAACACGGCATCCTCTTCACCGACGCCGACCACACCATCGACGTGGTCGCCGCCAACGCCGACGACGCCCGCCTGCTCGGCTGCCGCCGCGGCAGCCCGCTGCTGCGCGAGAAGCGCCGCACCACCGACCCCACCGGCACCCCGGTCGAGTGGTCCCAGGACCGCTACCTGCCCGGCACCGTGGCCTTCTCCATCCACAACTCGCTGGCCTCCTCCGCGCTTTCGCGGCACGCCCGGGACAACGACTGAAATCCGGATGCCGGTCCGGCCGCCGGCGGTGACGATCGCGGGATGACCGACATCGGACGCACCGACATCGCAGGTACCGACATCGCACGCATCGACCCGGCCGACCTGCACCCGACGGCGGGGTACGCGCACATCACGGTGGTGCAGGCCGGGCGGACGGCCCACCTGGCCGGCCAGTGCCCGCTGGACCGCTCCGGGACGCTGGTCGGGAGCGGAGACCTGGACGCCCAGATCGACCAGGTGGTGGCCAACGCGATGACCGCGCTGGCCGCGGTCGCGGCCGGTCCGGAGCGGGTGGTCCGCTCGGTGATCTACGTGGTCGACGACCGCAGCGCCGTCCTCGCCGCCGCCTGGGACCGGCTCAACGCCTCCCCCCTCGCCCCCGCCTTCCGCACCGCCAGCACCCTGCTCGGCGTCGCAGCCCTCGGCTACACCGGACAACTGGTCGAGATCGACCTGACGGTGGCGCTGCCCTAACCGTGCGTCAGCACGGCCTCGGTCCAGCGGCGCAGCACGGTGAGCAGGGTGGACAGGCGGCGGACACCGTCGGGGAGGGCGGGGAGCAGCAGGACGGCGGGCAGGCACGCCGCGGTGACCATGACGACGGGCAGCACGGCCAGTGCCACGACGACCGGGCGCTGACAGGCCGTCAGTCCGCGGAGGACTTCGGTGGACATCACTGTGCCTTTCGCCACCGATGCCGTGGAGGTGGCGCAGGGCCCGGTCGGCCTGCGGATGATGTGGACCGACCGCCTGCTCGTCGAGGTCGCCGACGACCACGGCGAACTCCCCGCCCTGGAGACGGTCGACCCGTTCGAGGAGGAGGGGGCCGGCCGGGGCCTGCTGCTGGTCAGCAGGCTCGCCGACCGGTGGGGGGCCGAGCGTCGGACGGGTGGTCGCACGGTCTGGTTCGAACTGCGGATCCGGTCCGACTAGCTCATCAACTCCAGCAGCAGCGAACGGAATTCGGCGAAGGCGGGGGTGACGGCGGCGGGGTCCTTGGCGGCGTCGTCCAGCCGGCGGACGGCGACCGCCTCGGCGCTGTGGGGGCGGGCGGCGAAGGCGGCGGCCTCCTGCTCGGACATCGGGCCGCCCTGGAGGGCGAGGGTGTGCACGGAGGCGGGGGAGAGCTTGGCGAAGTAGTCGGGTTCGGCGGTGCAGAGGTAGCGCTTGGCCTCGACGTGCAGGCGGACGGGCTCGGTGACGGCGGTGGGGAAGTAGCGGGAGAGCCAGGTGGCGGCGGTCTCGCCGTGGCGGTTGTCGGTGCCGGCCATCAACTCCAGCCCGCTGCCGTGGAAGTGGCCGATGTCGTGGAGCAGGGCCGCGGCGACCAGCGCGGGCGGGGCGCCGGCGGCACGGGCCAGCGCGCCGGCCTGGAGCATGTGCTCGGCCATGGTGACGGCCTCGCCGAGGTACTCGCCGGCGCCCTCGCCCTCGAACAGCGCCTCCAGCTCGTCGAGGGCCGCGGTGTTGCGGCGCAGCACCGCGAGGGTGGAGGCGAGCGAGTCGAGGTCGGCGTAGCAGCCCTGGAGGTGGCGGCGGCCCTCCTGCTCGAAGGCGGTGCGGGCGTGCAGCAGGCGGGTGTTGTCGAAGATCAGGCAGTCGCCGGGGCCGAGGCGGAACTCCAGCTGGAGTTCGGGCCGCAGGGTGATCGCGGCGAAGCCGCGGTACGCGGCGTAGAAGGCGTCGAGTTCCTCGCCGGAGAGCCCGCGCAGGGTGTCGATGGACCGGTTGTTGAAGCGGACCTCGCGGATCGCACCGCGCGGGTCGAGGCCGATCATCGGCATCTCGGCGGACAGGTCGGCGTCGCGGTCGCGGTAACGGAACGGGACGGGCGTACGGGCGAGCAGCGCGAACGCCGCCGGGTCCTCCGCGCGCAGCAGGGCGGCGGCGCGGAAGCCGTCGACCAGTCCGGAGTCGCCGCCGACGGCGTCGTTGTCGAGGCAGTGCAGCAGCTGCAGGGTGGGCACCGGGTCGCGGTACGGGTTGTCGGTGTGCGGGGCGATCGCGACGCTGGTGAACGCCAGGTTGGCCGGGTCGGGCTCGACCCGGACGTCGAACAGCTCGCCGTAGTTGGTCTCCCGCACGAAGCCGAACGTCCGCGCCACGGCCAGCACCTGGCCCTCCTCGACCGGCACGCCGCGCAGGACCGCGAAGCCGGAGCGGCGCACCGCGGCCAGCACCGCGATCTTCTCCTCGGGCTCGGCCAGGTACACCGGCCAGTCCGCCTCGGGCAGGCCGCGGGAGAAGTCCGCGGCCTGCCACAGCCGCTTGGCGTGCTCGGTGCGCCCGTCGCCGTCCGGGTCCGCCTCGGCCCACCCGGTCGGGTAGAACGAGCGGTGGCCGTCGGACCAGACGACCCGCAGCCCCTGCTCCTCCTGCACCGCCTCGGTGGCCTGCAGGCCGTCCGGCAGGTCGCCGATCTGGAAGCGCTTCTGCCCGCTGCGCGGGTCGCGGCAGTCGGTGCACGGGCAGTTGTCGCGCAGCCAGTAGGGAGTGGGCACGGTCATGGCGGAGCCTCCAGAGTTGTATAGACAACTTCGCGGGAGGCTCAGCCAAATCGTCGTCCGCGTACGGCGGTTGCCCGCCAGGTGAACGGCGTGGAACCGGCCGTCGAACCCTGGATGCGGTCCGGTCAGCCCGCCTGCTCCCAGGCGGCGGTGGCCGCCGCCACCGCGGGGGCCGCGGGGGCGCCGAGGGCCTCGGCGAGGAGTTCGAGGGCGGTCAGCACGGTCTCGGCGGTGGCGGCCGGGCCGTAGTGGTTGAGCCGGAGCATCGTGGCGGCCAGCGGGCCGCCGCCGGCCTGGACGGGCAGCTGCGGGGCGTGGCGGCGGAGTTCGGCGGCCAGCTCGGCGGCGTTCAGGCCGCCGCTGGTGCGCAGGGTGGTGGCGACCGGGGCGGCGTGCTCGGCGCGGTGCACGTACGGGGCGAGGCCGGGCAGTGCGGCGGCGCCCGCGCGGGTGGCGGCGGCCGCGGCACGGTGCCGGGCGATCACCGCGTCGAGCGTCTCGGCGGCGATCGCGGTCAGGCAGGCGTCCAGCGCCAGCATCTCCAACTGGGCGGGGGCGTGAGGGAGTTGGGTTCGCCCGGCGTCGGTCCAGCGCTCCTTCCAGTCCAGCAGCGAGAGATAGGAGCGGCGCGGCGCGGCCGGGTTGGCGGCGATCCGCCGCCAGGCCCGCTCGCTCACCGACACCGCGGAGACCCCGGCCGGGCCGCCCATCGCCTTCTGCCCGCCGATCACGCACAGGTCGATGCCCCAGGCGTCGGTGAGCAGCGGCTCGGCGGCCACCGAGGCCACCGCGTCCACCATCAGCAGCGCGCCGTGCTCGCGCACCACCGCGGCGATCTCGGCGACCGGGTTGGTGTTGCCGGTGGCGGCCTCCGCGTGCACCAGCGAGACGAAGTCGATCTCCGGGTGCGCGGCGAGCGCCTCGGCGACCTGCTCGGCGCCGACCGCCTCGTCGTACGGCACCGCCAGGTCGACCACCTTCGCCCCGGCGTCCCGCAGCCAGCCGCCGAAGGTCTGTCCGTACGGGCCGGTGACGACGTTCAGCGCGGTCGAACCCGGGTGCGCGGCGCCCTTGATCGCGGCCTCCAGCGGCAGCAGCGCCTCGCCCTGGGTGACGATCACGTCCGCCCCGGTGTGCAGCAGCGCCGCCACCCTGTCCTCGATCGCGGCGAACTCGGCGGCGGTGAGCGGTGGGAGGTCGAGCAGCATGCGCAGGCCTTTCGGGACGGGAGGGTCGCCTCGACGGGAGGCGGGTCGCCGTCGAACAGTCTGCCCCAGCTCACCCGCCGCACCGGCTGCGGCGCTGGGTAAAGTGCGGGGCATGACAGACGGTGGGGTGCTGCACATCAAGGGCCGGGTGCTGGTCGGGCCCGAGGACGTCCGCGACGAACTCTGGGTGGTGGACGGGCGGGTGACCTTCCGCCGCCCCGCCGCCGAGCCGTCCGGCACGCTCACCGGCTGGGCGCTGCCCGGCCTGGTGGACGCCCACTGCCACGTCGGCCTGGACGCGCACGGCGCCGTCGACCGCGCCACCAGCGAGAAGCAGGCGCTCACCGACCGGGACGCCGGCACCCTGCTGATCCGGGACGCCGGCTCCGCCGCCGACACCCGCTGGATCGACGACCGCGACGACCTGCCGAAGATCATCCGGGCCGGCCGGCACATCGCCCGCACCCGCCGCTACATCCGCAACTACGCCCACGAGATCGAGCCCGGCGACCTCGCCGCGTACGTCACCGCGGAGGCCCGGCGCGGCGACGGCTGGGTGAAGCTGGTCGGCGACTGGATCGACCGCGGCGTCGGCGACCTCACCGCCTGCTGGCCCGCGGACTCGCTGCGCGAGGCGATCGCCGCCGCGCACGCCGAGGGCGCCCGGGTCACCGCGCACTGCTTCGCCACCGAGTCGCTGCCCGACCTGCTCGCCGCCGGCATCGACTGCGTCGAGCACGCCACCGGCCTCACCGAGGAGCTCATCCCCGAGTTCGTCGCCCGCGGCGTGGCGATCGTCCCCACCCTGGTCAACATCGCCACCTTCCCCGGCCTGGCGGACGGCGGCGAGGACAAGTTCCCGCACTGGGCCGCGCACATGCGCCGCCTGCACGCGCGCCGCTACGACACCGTCGCCGCCGCGCACGACGCCGGCATCCCGATCTACGTCGGCACCGACGCGGGCGGCTCGCTGGCCCACGGCCTGGTCGCCGAGGAGGTGCTGGAGCTCACCCGGGCCGGCCTCACGCCCGCCGAGGCGCTCTCCGCCGCCACCTGGTCCGCCCGTGCGTGGCTCGGCCGCCCCGGCCTGACCGAGGGCGCCCCCGCCGACCTGGTCCTCTACGACGCCGACCCGCGCGCCGACGTCCGGGTGCTGGCCGCGCCGACGCACGTGGTGCTGAACGGCCGGGTGCTCTGAACTCGGCGTGTCGGTGCGGCCGATAGGCTTCGGGCATGGCTGCGCGACCGTTGCACGAGATCGTTGAACCCGGCTGGGCCCAGGCGTTGGCCCCGGTGGCGGGGCGGGTCGCCTCGATGGGCGAGTTCCTGCGGGGCGAACTGGCGGCGGGGCGCACGTACCTGCCGCCGGGGCCGCAGGTGCTGCGGGCGTTCCAGCAGCCGTTCGCCGACGTCCGAGTGCTGATCGTCGGGCAGGACCCGTACCCGACGCCGGGGCACGCGGTGGGCCTGAGCTTCTCGGTGGCCCCGCAGGTGCGGCCGATCCCTGGCAGCCTGGTGAACATCTACCAGGAGTACGGCCGCGACCTGGGCTTCCCGCCGCCGTCCAACGGCGATCTCACTCCGTGGACGGCACAGGGCGTGCTGCTGCTGAACCGGGCGCTGACCACCGCTCCCGGCTCGCCCGCCGCGCACCGCGGCAAGGGCTGGGAGGAGGTCACCGAGCAGGCGATCCGCGCCCTGGTGGCGCGCGGCGGCCCGCTGGTGGCGATCCTGTGGGGCCGCGACGCCCGCAACCTGCGGCCGCTGCTCGGCCAGGTCCCGGCGGTGGAGTCGGCGCACCCCAGCCCGATGTCCGCGGACCGCGGCTTCTTCGGCTCCCGCCCGTTCAGCCGCGCCAACGACCTGCTGGTGCGGCAGGGCGCGCAGCCCGTGGACTGGCGACTGCCTTAACTGCACGGGCAACTGCCACGGCCTGCTCGTGATCCCGCTCACGCGAGGACAGGAGCGGCCTGGTGTGGGTCGTCGCACCGGCCCTGCTCCGGTCGGCTTTTGGACGGGAGGCGCGGCCCGGCGAGGTGCCGGGCCGCCCTGCGCGGTTCGGCGGACTCGTGTCAGCCGAACGTCCACTGCTGGTTGCTCTGGTTCGAGCCGCAGGCCCAGAGCTGCACCTTGGTGCCGTTCGCGGTGCCGTACCCGTTGACGTCCAGGCACAGCCCGGTCAGCACATTGGTGATCGTGCCGTTGGAGTTGACGGTCCACTGCTGGTTGGTGCCGCCGTTGCACTGCCAGATCACGGCGGCGGTGCCGTTGGCCGTGCCCTTGCCGTAGTCGTCCAGGCACATCGGGGTGGACGTGTTGGCGTAGAGGCGGAACTCCTTGGCGGAGGTGCGCGTCAAGGTCTGCGCCGTGCCGCCGTTGCAGTCCCAGATTTGGGCCTGCGTCCCGGCGGTGGTGCTGCCGTTGTTGATGTCCAGGCACTTGCCCGCGCCCACGGCGTGTAGCGCGCCGGACGACCCGCCGGTACCGCCGCCGCTCGGATGCATCTGCACCACGACCACCGAGTACGCGGGGACCGTCTGGGTGGTGCCGCTGCCAGTGGTGGACGAGGTGATCGAGGTGCTGTTCTTCAGGTAGCTGTACACGGTCGGGGCGGCCGAGGACGGCGTGAACCCGGTGTAGGAGAGAGACACCGTGGTGCTGTTGTTCGGGTCCTTGTTGATCAGCATGACGTTCACGTCGCCGTTGCCGCGGCGCACCGCGTGCGCGGAGATCAGCGAGGTGGAACTGGTGGCCTGGACCAGCGAGTCGCCGGACTGGGCCAGCTTGCTGATCATCGAGATGCCGTAGTAGGGCGCGAACGGGGTGTCCAGCGGCGGCTCGCAGGATGAGCCGCTGGCCACCACACCCCCTTCGTCGTAGTCGGTGGCACCGTCCACCGTGGTCACGTGGGAGCAGTCGCTGCCGTTGTGCATGGCCCAGACGTCGACGGTGAAGGCACCGTGCTCCGCCCAGGTCAGTATCTGGTCCGGGGCGAACAGCCCGTTCGGGGCGGTGTCCTTGTACTTGTCGGCGTTCGTCTCGGTGATGGCGATGCTCACGTTCGACGCGTTGCTGCCGGCGTACTGGTTGATCAGCGACCGCACCGTGCTGGCCATGGTCGGCGCGTTGGTCTGCGGCTTGGCGAGCAGGTCGGCTTCGCTGGTGCTGGTCGGGTAGTCGTGCACGATCACGAAATCGATCTTCGGACCGGCGATGGACAGGACCGTGTGGTTCCAGTCCTGGGTGTCACCGGGGCCGACGATGCCGTCCGGCCAGCTCCCGGGGGTGGTGAGCACCGCCCCGATCTTGATGCCGGGGTCGACCGCCTTCATCGCCGAGACGAACTGCAGGAGGTTGGTGGCGTAGGTGGTGGCGCTGTGGCTGGAGTGCTTGTCCGTCTCCCACTGCGCGCCGTACTCGCCGTTGCCGGGGATCTCGTTGCCGATCTCCCAGTACTTGACGCCGTAGCCCTTGGTGACGTTGGCGTACCGCACCCAGTCCGCCGCCTCCTGCGGCGTGCCCGACCCGTAGTCCGCAGTGATGATCGGCTGCGTGTTCGCGGCCCGTAGGGTGCCCATGAACGTGTCGAAGTCGGTGTTCGGGGCGACGAAGTGGCCGTCGGCGGTGTTGGTCTGCCAGTGGTAGACGTCGGCGTAGCTGCCGCCCGGGTAGCGCATCATCCCGATACCGGCGTTGTTGAGGAGGCCGGGGATGTCCGAGCGGTTCATGTTGGCGTCGTAGACCTGGGTGTTCAGGCCGGGGGTGGTGGACGAGTAGTTCGCCAACCAGTGGGTGCTGTCGACCGTCACCGTCGCGGAGGTGGCGGCGGCGGCCGGGGCGGCGGTGGTGAACGCGCCGACCGACAGAGTGGCGGCGGTGAGCGTCGTGGCGGCGGCCAGGGCGAGCAGGCGATCGCGCCCGGCGCGGAGTAACTGTTTCACGAAACCCTCCATCGGGGTCGTGTTCGGGTGGGGATGGGGTGCTCCCGTCTGCGGAACGGGGGTTTCCAACCGTGCGCTCAGGCACGGCAGGCGGGGTGGGGGTGGAGCCCTCATCACACGGTGGGGCGGCCCCGGGAGGTGGGGCGGAGTGGTTCAGGGGTGGGCGCGGGTCGGCTCAGGCCGAGCAGGCCGCGCCGTCGCGGCGGCTCCCGCGTCCGACGCGGCCGCACTGCCGAGTACCGAGCGTTCTGCAATTCAGCTGACTGCTCATACGGAGGCGGCCCTTCCCCTGTGAGGCGTCAAACCGTTAGGACGATTGGCGGTGAACGTATCGACCGCTCTCTCGCCAGGCAAGGGGAGAAACCAAAGCAAAAAACGCTTTCTGTTTCTGTTGACAGCCCGGACCGCCGCGTGGCAGCGGCGAAACGCTTCGCCTTCTGCTCCGGTCCCACGTGCGAGGGTCGACTGGCTGCCGCCCTATTCCGCGCCGCCGGGCAGGAAAGTTTCGGCGCCTGCGGGCGGAGAGGACTGGTACGCTGCGGGCCCGCGCCTGGTCCGGCCGTGCGGCCACCGCGAAGGTGTCGCACCCGCCGGGGCCGGGCTGTCGGGTCGCTCGGCCGGCCACGGGGGCGGCGAGGACGCGAAGGATCGGAAGGCGGCTTTGGCTGACGTCGCAGCGGAAGGACCGGCGGATGGTGGCGAACGCCCCGGGGGTGACTCCTCCAGGCCGGTGACGATCGCGTACATCGCCGAGTCGGCGGGTGTATCGGTTCCGACCGTCTCGAAGGTGCTCAACGGCAAGTCGGGAGTGTCACCGGGCACCCGTGCCCGCGTCGAGGAGCTGATCGGCCGGTACGGCTACCGCAAGCTTTCGGGGGCCAACCGCAACAACGTGGTGGAGCTGGTGTTCCGCGAGCTGGAGAGCATGTGGGCGGTGGAGATCATCCGGGGCGTGGAGCGGGTGGCCAGTAAGCACCGGGTGGGGCTGATGCTCTCGCGCCTCGGCCTGCACGACTCACCCGTTCCAGCCTGGGACGACACCGTGGCCCGCCGCCCGAACTGCGTGCTGTCGGTGGCGCAGCTCTCCGAGGCCGAGCGCGAGCAGCTCCAGGCGAAGGGCATTCCGTTCGTCGTCTTCGATCCGACCCGTGAACTGCCCGACGGCGTCCCCTTTGTGGGCGCCACCAACTGGTCCGGCGGCCGGGCCGCGACCCGCCACCTGACCGAGCTGGGCCATCGCCGCATCGCGATGATCAGCGGACCGCAGGACGTGCTGTGCTGCGTTGCCCGGTTGGACGGCTACCGCTCGGCGCTGCAGGCTGCCGGCCTGCCGGCCGATCCGGACCTCGTGGTCCACGCCAATCTGACCCGGGAGGACGGCTACGCCGCGGCGTGCGACCTGCTTTCCCGGTCCGACCGCCCCACCGCGATCTTCACCGCGAACGATCTCCTGGCACTCGGGGTCTACCGGGCCGCGCGCGAAGCCGGCCTGCGCATCCCCGAGGACCTGAGTGTGGTCGGTTTCGACGACCTGCCGGTGGTCTCCTGGGTGGACCCGCCATTGACCACCGTCCACCAGCCGCTGATCGAGATGGCCGTCGCGGCGACCGAACTGGCACTGACCCTCGGCCGCGGCGAGCCGGCACCCCAGACCGGGCTGGAGATCGCGACGACCCTCACCGTACGGGAGAGCACGGCGCCACCGAAGGACTAGCGGCTCCGCCGGACCCGGGGCCAGGAGATCCAGAGTCTCCATCAGAACCGGAACGGTTCGATCCGCGGCGAGCCAAGGGGAGTCGGGCGGTGAACACGGTGCCCTGGGCGGGGCGACGACGGTCAGCGTGCCGCTGTGGGCCTCGGTGAGCTTTCGGACCCGCAGCACGGCTGAGGACCGCTCGGACACAGGATGAAGCGAGGGCCTGACCTACCGGCGGTGGAGCAGGCCCCCGTGGTCTGTTCGGCCTGAGCCGACACCGGGCCGAGAAGTCGCAGGTGTTGGCGGGGGGATGGGCGGTCGCGGCGAGGCGTCGCCGTCGGACTGGTTCGCCGGCCGGGTGGTCCACCCTCCGACGGCTCCGCCGCCGCGATGGCTCGCCGCTCCAACACGGCTTCCGCATCCGCCAGTTCGGCAAGAACGCGCTCTGCCTCGCGTAGCGACTCCACCTGCTTCGTCGAGGCGGCCCTCCGGCCTGCAGCAACCTCGCCCGCAAGATCAAGCGCCATCAAGAGGCCGTCCTCCGCACGACCGTCGAGAAGCTGTCCAACGGCCTGACGGGTCGACGAGCACCAGCCCCGTCCGATCATCCGCAACAACAGGGCCTCCCGGGCAGCTTGTCGGCGTGGACACCCCTCCAGGCGCCAACAGACCCGGCGGCACCGGCGAGAGCACCCGCGCGGTGTGCCCTTCGCTTCTCCCGGCGACCGGTCCCGGTGGTTGCTGCCCCGACACGGCCGGGAAACACCCGTGCAATGCCGACCGCCTAGCTTCCTCGCACGATCGACGTCTACGCGTGGAGACGCGCCTGCTGAGCAGGCCGGACCCGCGAGTGAGCAAGGAGGGTTGCCGTGCAGCGGAACAGTGCTGAGCGAGCTCTGGACAGAAACCTCCCGGGCGAGTCCGGTCCGGGCCGGCGGGCGTTCCTGGCCCGGGCCGTGGGACTGGGCGGCCTGCTGGTGGCCGGCGGCCCGCTGCTCGCCGCCTGCGGCAGCAGCGGGTCGTCGTCGAGCGCCGCCGCCTCCGGCGGGCCGGCCTCGGGCAAAGCCTCGCTCGGTACTGCCGCGTTGCGCCTCGGCTGGGTCAAGAACGTGGAGTTCGCTGGCAGTTACCTCGCCGACAGCAAGGGCTACTACGCGGCTGAAGGGTTCAGCAAGGTCACGCTGATCCCCGGCGGGCCCAGCGCGCCGTCCGCCGAGGCCGACGTCAGCGGCGGCAAGGCGCTGCTCGGCCTGAGCTCGCCGGACATCACCGGCGCGGCGATCCTCAAGGGCGCCAAGCTCAAGATCGTCGCGGCGCAGTACCAGGCGAACCCGTACGCCATCCTCTCGATGGCCTCGAACCCGATCGCGTCGCCGCAGGACATGTACGGCAAGAAGATCGGTGTCCAGGCCATCAACGAGTCGATCTGGAACGCCTTCCTCAAGGCCGCGAAGCTGGACGCCTCGAAGATCACCAAGGTGCCGGTGCAGTTCGACCCCACGCCGCTGACCCAGGGGCAGGTCGACGGCTGGTTCTCCTACATCACCAACGAGCCCAACGCCCTTCGGGCCAAGGGCCTCAGCGTGGTGACCTTCGCGCTGGCCGACCACGACTACCCGATGGTCAGCTCGGTCTACGTCGCCACCGACGAGGCGATCAAGACCAAGCGCGAGGCCATCAAGGCACTGCTGCGGGCCGAGATCCGCGGTTGGAAGGACAACCTCGGCGACCCGGCCGCCGGAGCGAAGCTGGCGGCCGAAACGTACGGCAAGGACCTGGGCCTCGACGAGGCCGAGCAGGTACTGGAGTCCAAGTCGGAGAACGACCTCATCGTCACCGCCGACACCAGGAAGAACGGCATCTTCACGGTCACCGACGACCTGGTGGCGAAGAGCATCGCCACGCTCAAGATCGCGGGGGTGGACATCACGTCGGCCCAACTGTTCGACCTCTCACTGATCAACGAGATCTACCAGGCCGACCCTTCGCTCGTCTGAGCAGTCTGAGCCGTCTGAGCCGTCTGAGCCGTCTGAGCCGGCCATGCCGTCGGCCCACGTCGTCTGGGTCGTCCGAGTCGACCGGGCCGGCCGAGCTGCCCGAGCCACCCACCGCAGGAGTTCCCATGAACCACATCCCGGCACCCGCCGAAGCCGGGCGCGGCCCGGGCGCGCCGCCGGCCGACGCCCCGTCCGGACTCTCCGTGCGCGACCTGCGCAAGGAGTTCCGGATGGGCCGAGGGCGGACCACCGCGTTGGACGGTGTGGACCTGGACAGCGAGCAGGGACAGTTCCTCTCCCTGCTCGGCCCTTCCGGCTGCGGCAAGTCCACCGTGCTGCGCATTCTCGCCGGACTGGAGGACCCCTCCTCGGGCACCGCCACGGTGCACGGCGAGTCGCCCCGCACGATCCAGCAGCGCCACCAGCTCGGCATCGCCTTCCAGGACAGCGCCCTGCTGCCCTGGCGCAGCGTGGAGGCCAACGTCCGCCTGCCGTTGGAGATCGCCGGCCTGCGTCCGCAGCCCGAGCAGATCGCCGAGCTCGTCGCGCTGGTCGGCCTGACCGGCTTCGAGAAGGCCCGCCCGGCTCAGCTCTCCGGTGGGATGCGCCAACGCGTGGCGATCGCCAGGGCGTTGGTGGTCGAACCCGAGGTCCTGCTGCTGGACGAGCCGTTCGGAGCGCTCGACGACATGACCCGGCAGCGGCTCAACCTGGAACTCCAGCGGATCTGGCAGGCCCGGGCCACGACCACGCTGCTGGTCACCCACTCCATTACCGAGGCCGTGCTGCTCAGCGACGCGGTCGCGGTGATGACCCCGCGCCCGGGCAGGATCGCGGCCCGCGTGCCGATCGACCTGCCGCGCCCGCGCACCCCGGAGATGATGCGCACGCCCGAGTTCCACGCCTACCAGGACCAGCTGTCCGAACTGCTCTTCGGCGGTGCGCTCCCGGGCGACGCCACGTGAGCGCCGCGCTGGTGCGGCGCTGGGCGCCGACCGCGGGCGGGGTCGCGGCGTTGCTGGGCCTGTGGACGCTGCTCGCCCTCACCGTGCTCTCCGCCGGGGTCCCGACGCCGTGGGCGGTGGCCGCCCAACTCGGCTCCGACGGGTGGGCGTTCTACCAACCGCAGCTGCGTCAGACCGGCTCGGAGGCACTCGTCGGCTACCTGGCGGGCAACGTCCTCGCGCTCGGCTGCGCACTGCTGGTGCTGCTGGTCCCCGCGCTCGAACGGGTCGTCATGCAGCTCGCCGTGGCCTCCTACTGCATGCCGGTGATCGCCATCGGCCCGTTGCTGGCACTCACCCTCGACGGCGACCAGCCGATGGTGGTGATGGCCGGTCTCTCGGTCTTCTTCACGACCCTGATCGGCGCGCTGCTGGGCCTGCGCTCGGCCGACCCGACCAGCCTCGATCTGGTCCGCGCCTACGGCGGAGGGCGATGGCAGCAACTACGCCGGGTCCGCCTGGCCGCCGCCCTGCCCAGCACGCTGGCCGCGCTGCGGATCTCCGCGCCGGCCGCGCTGCTCGGGGCGATCATCGGCGAGTACCTGGGGCGGGTGGACAACGGCCTGGGTGTCGCCATGACGATCAGCCAGCAGCAGCTCGACATCGCGCGGACCTGGGGGATCGCGCTGGTCTCGGGAGCCGTCGCGGGACTCGGCTACCTGCTCACCGCCCTGCTCGGGCGGCTGGCCGCCCCGTGGGCCCGCGACACCACGGCAGGAGACAGCCTGTGACCGCCACCGCCGTACTCCGCCGGCTGCTCGCGGTCGTCGCCTCCGCGGCCCTGGTCCTCGCGGCCTGGTGGGCGCTGGTCACGGGCCTCAGCCTCGATCCGCTGATCGCCAAGACGCCGCTCGACGTCTGGCACTACCTCGGCACCGAACCCGACGCGGCCGCGCACCGCTCGCTGCTCGCGGACGGCCTGGCCACCACCCTGCTCGACGCAGTGGTCGGCTTCGTGGCGGGGCTGCTCGCCGCGCTGGTGGCCGCGGTGCTCTTCGTCCTGGTCAGGGCGGTTGAACGGACCTTCCTGCCGCTGGCGTTGACCGTGCGATCGGTGCCACTGGTGGCGATGACCCCGCTGATCACCCTGGTCTTCGGCCGGGGCCTGGCCGCAGCCGCCGTGGTCAGCGGGGTGGTGGTCTTCTTCCCCGCCCTGGTGACCCTCACCTTCGGCCTGCGCAGCGCCTCCCGGCAGCTGGTCGACCTCTGCCGCGCGTATGGCGCGGGGCCGTGGACGGTCACCCGCCGGGTCCTGCTGCCCAGCGCCCTGCCCGCGCTGTTCGCCGGCGCCCGGGTGGCGGTGCCCGGCGCGATGGTCGGCGCCATGCTGGTGGAGTGGCTGGCCACCGGCAAGGGGCTGGGGTACGCGATGCTCCAGGACGGGTCCACCTTCGAGTACGAGCATCTGTGGGCGGCGGTCGTGCTTCTGACCGTCACGTCGGTGGCGCTGTACTACGCGCTGGCGGCCGCGGAGGCGTCGGTGCTGCGCCGGTTCGGCGCGCGGGCCTGACGGAAGGCCTCTGCCGTCAACCTCACTCGAAGGAGTGAACTGACGCTCTGTATCACTAAAGTGACGGAGCGTTCGAACGAGACTGGCGGGAGTCGAGAGCGCGAGTCCCCTCCCCGTGCGGTGTGCGCCGGGTGAGGTCGCGGGCGCGCTCTGTCAGTCACCATGTGTGGGGGTTTCCGTCATGCCTGCTGTTCCCGTGCGTTCCTCGCGTTCCCTGCGGTCCGCCGCGGCCGTCGCGCTCGCCGCCTCCGCCCTGGCGGTGGCGCTGCCGCTGCCGACGGCGCGGGCGGCCGACGGCGGGACACCCGCGCGGCCGGGCAAAGCCAAGGCGGTGACCGCCGAACTCGACCTGGACGTCACGCTGTTGAACGCGGTGGACGTCCCCGTGAACGTGGCCCTGAACAAGGTGGAGTCCCCGGCCCAGCGGGACGCGGCGATGCTCACCGCCACCGTGGACGGCGTCGACCAGGGCCGGCCGGTCAACCTGGTGAAGGCGCAGGTCGGCAAGTCGGTGACCCGGGCCGACGAGCGGCAGGCCACCGCCTCGGTGCAACTGGTCGGCGCGGACCTGCACGTCCCCGGGCTGCCGCTGACCACGCTGCTCGGGCTGGAGGCGATGAGCGCCGAGGCCACCTGTCCGGTGGACGGGCAGCCGACCGCCGAGGTGACCGCCCCGGCCCGCCTGACGGTGCTCGGCAGGTCGGTCGCGGTCGGCCTCAACTCGCCCACCCACGTGGAGGTTCCGGCGATCGGCACGGTGGACGTCGAGTTCTCGAAGAAGACCGTCACCACCACCACCGCGGCCGCCTCCGCGCTGGAGGTGAAGGTCTCGATCAACCCGCTCAACCTCAACGTGGCCAAGGTGAACGGCACCCTGACCGTCGCCTCGGTCTCCTGCGAGAAGCCGGTCGCCGCCGTCGGGCCCGCCGCGGCGGTCTCCTCCGCCCCGCCGTCCTCCGCCCCGGCCACCGCGCAGGGCCGCGCGCTGCCGAAGGCCGCCACCGAGGAGTCGCTCGCGTACACCGGCTCCAGCGGGACCACCGCACTGGCGGCCGGCGGTGTCACCCTGCTCGTGGCGGGCGGCGCGGCGGTGTGGATGACCCGCCGCCGGCGCGCCGCGCACGCCCGGCACCGCTGATCCCACCCCCTTTCGCCCCAGTCGTCTCAGTGGCCCGCTCACATCGCGAGACGTGCACTCTCCGACCGTGAGCGTGCCACTGCGGACCGTTGGTTCACATGCGCGTTACATAGGAGGAACAACCGGGAAACGGCGACTTGCGACGCTACGCGGGCACCCACCACCCAAGCAGTGAGGTTCACCCCCATGGCAATCAAGGCCGAGTACATCTGGATCGACGGCACCAAGCCGACCGCGAAGCTCCGTTCCAAGACCCGGGTGCTGGCGAACGCGGACAAGATCCCGACCTGGGGCTTCGACGGCTCGTCGACCAACCAGGCCGAGGGCCACGCCTCGGACCGCGTGCTCGAGCCGGTGAAGGTCGTCAAGGACCCGATCCGCGGTGGGGACAACATCCTGGTGCTGTGCGAGGTCTTCGAGATCGACGGCACCCCGCACGAGACCAACACCCGCGCGCTGCTGCGCCCGGTCGCCGAGCAGTACGCCGCGCAGGAGGCGATCTTCGGCATCGAGCAGGAGTACACCTTCTTCAAGGGCTCCCGCCCGCTCGGCTTCCCGGAGGGCGGCTACCCGGCCCCGCAGGGCGGCTACTACTGCGGCGTGGGCGCCGAGGAGGTCTTCGGCCGCGAGATCGTCGAGCTGCACCTCGACCGCTGCATCGACGCCGGCCTGGCGATCTGCGGCATCAACGCCGAGGTCATGCCCGGCCAGTGGGAGTTCCAGATCGGCCCGGTCGACGCGCTGACCGTCTCCGACGACCTGTGGATCGCCCGCTACCTGCTCTACCGCACCGCCGAGGAGTTCGGCATCGACGCCACCCTGGACGCCAAGCCGGCGAGGGGCGACTGGAACGGCGCGGGCGCGCACACCAACTTCTCCACCAAGGCGATGCGCGAGGGCTACGAGGCCATCATCACCGCCTGCGAGTCGCTCGGCGCCTCCCAGGAGAAGGTCCTGGAGCACGTCAACCAGTACGGTGACGACATCCAGTCCCGCCTGACCGGCAAGCACGAGACCGCCCCGTGGAACGTCTACTCCTACGGCGTGTCCAACCGCGGCGCCTCGGTCCGCATCCCGTGGCAGGTCGAGGTGGAGCAGAAGGGCTACATCGAGGACCGTCGCCCGAACGCGAACGTCGACCCGTACGTCGTCACCCGCCTGCTGGTCAACACCTGCTGCGAGGCCCTGGAGAAGGCCGGCCAGGTCTGATCCGCGCCCCCCGGGTTGCACGCAAGCGCCCGCCGGCCCCTCTCGGGGGGGAGCCGGCGGGCGCTTCCGCGTCCGGCGGGACGGTGCCCGCGCACATGACGGCCCGTCAGGTGCGGACGAAGCCGTGGGTGGTGCCGACCGGTACGAACCCCCGCCGGGCGTACCACTGTTGCGGCCAGTCCTCGGCGTCCGCGACCAGGAAGCGCAGCCCGTCCGGGTGCCGGTCGGCCGCCAGCCGCAGCGCCGCCGCCAGGACGGCGTCCGCCAGCCCGCGGCGCTGCCGGTCCTCCGCGGTGGCGAGGTCCTCGATCTGCGCGGTGCCCGCCTCGTCCTGGTACAGGTCCGCCCAGGCCCCGACCTCGCCGTCCGCGTCCCGCGCGGCCAGCATCAGCACCCGCTCCGCCCCCGCCGCCCGGGCCCGCCGCCGGTTCACCAACTGGGCGATCGACTCCTCGTTCGCCCACGGCAGCCAGGCGCGCCACTGCCGCTCCAACGCCGGTGCCAGCTCGGCCAGTTCCACCGGCTCCGCGCCCCCGCCGGGCGGCACCGGGCCCTGGTGGACCATCACCACCTCGGTCTCGTGCCGGTACCCGGCCGCCACCAGCAGCGGCGCCGCCGCCCGGCCGTACGCGTCGTCGAACACCGCGATCCGCCGGTGCCCCAGGTGCCCGAGCACCCGCTCGGCCTGCGCCGCCACGTCGGTCCCGCTCGGCGGCGCGTCCACGATCAGCTGGTTGTGCTCGTGCGAGTACCCGAACTCCGCGTGCAACACGGCGAACCCGCCCGGGACCTCCACCACCTCCGCAGCCTGCCGGCGGGCGAAACGGCGGCGGAACTCCAGCGCGGTGCGCAGCGTCTGCTCGGACATCCCGCCATCCTAGGCCGGACCGCGACGAGGGTGGCTGCGCCGGGGTGGTGCGGTGGGCTGCGCCGGGGTGGTGCGGTGGCGGGGTGGGATCCCTAGGCTGGGCGGCATGGTTGACGAACCGTCCGTGGAGGACTTCACGCCCGAGCAGGTGGCCCGCGGGCGGGCGCTGCGGCGGGCCCAGCTGCCGTGGCTGCTGGGCGGGCAGCTGCTGACGCTGGCGGTGACCGCGGTGCTCGGGTTCACCACGGCCGGCGCCGCGCTGGTGACGGCCGTCGGCGGGTGGTTCGGCGGGAGTTGGGCGGCCGAGGTGCTCGCGGGGAGCGCCGCGCTGGTGCTGCTCGGACGGGTGCTGGCGCTGCCGTTCGGGGCCCGGGTGCGGGTGGTCCGCGCGCGGTACGGGCTGGTGACCCAGGGCTGGGCGGGCTGGGCGGTGGACGCGGTGCGCGCGACGGTCCTGGCCCTGGCGCTGCTGCTGCCGGCGACGCTGGCGCTGTACGCGCTGATCGGCTGGTCGCCGTCGCGCTGGTGGCTGCCCGCCGCGCTCGGCGCGGCGCTGCTGGTACTGCTGCTCTCCTTCCTCCAACCGCTGCTGTTCGAGCCGCTGTTCAACCGCTTCCACCCGATGCCGGACGGCGAGCTGCGCACCGCGCTGCTCGACCTGGCGCGCCGGGACGAGATCGCGGTGCGCGACGTCCTGGTCGCGGACGCCTCGCGCCGGACCACCGCGCTGAACGCGTACGTCTCCGGTTTCGGCCCGACCCGGCGGATCGTCGTCTACGACACGCTGCTGGAGACCGCCGAGCCCCGCGAGGTCGAGCTGGTCGCCGCGCACGAACTCGGCCACGTCAAGCACCGCGACGTGCTGGTCGGCACCGCGACGGCCGCGCTCGCCGCCGCCGTGTCGGTGCTGCTGCTGGCGCTGCTGGTCTCCTGGCAGCCGCTGCTGGACGCGGCCGGCGCGGACAGCGTGCAGGACCCGCGTTCGCTGCCGCTGCTGGCCGCGCTCGCCGGGCTGCTCGGCGCGGCGAGCATCCCGTTCCAGTGCGCCGCCAGCCGCCGGATCGAGGCCCGCGCCGACCGGCACGCCCTCGAACTGACCGGCGACCCGGGGCAGTTCATCGCCATGCAGCGCCGGCTGGCGCTCGCCAACGTCTCCGACCCGGACCCGCCCCGGCTGCTCGTCCTGCTGCTCTCCACCCACCCGACCGCCACCCAGCGGATCGCCGCCGCCCGAACCTGGCAGGCCGCCCGGCGCTGACCTGCCGCGGCGTCAGACTACGAAGTTCTTGTCGATCAGCATCTGCAGCACGTTGACGTGGAAGTCGGGGAAGTCCATCGGGACGATGCCGAACCGGGCGGCCTGGCCGGTACGGGCGCTCAGGTACGGGTAGACGGACTGGTCCATCAGCGTCTGCTCGGCGTTCTTGGGCCACAGGCCGCCCGCGTAGCTCAGGAAGTTGACGTACATCTGCGGCGAGCCGGGGTCGCCGAACGCGGCGTCGAACTGCTGCACGATGGCCCGGCCCTTGGCCTGGAGCGGGAACAACTGGTTGATCTGCCACAGGTCCTGGGTGCGGAAGTACGCGTTGGTGCCGCTGGACCACTGGATCACGCCCCAGTCGTTCGCGAAGTCGGCGACCAGGACGATCCGCCCGCGGGCCACGCCGAGGGTGGGCCAGCCGGACAGGTGGAACAGGCCCCGGTACCCCAGGTCGTCCAGGTAGTGGTTGACCCGCCGCCGGAACTCGGCGTCGCCGAGCGCCTGGCCGCCGGCGTTCTCGTTGCGCAGCCGCATGACGACGGTCTCGCCCGGATGGGCCGTCAGGAACGCGCGGCACTGGTCGAGGACGTCCTGCAGCCGGACGTACTGGTAGGCGTCGGAGTGGTAGATGCCCAGCTCGTCGGCGGTCCCCTGCAGGCCGTTGCACCGGATGTCCAGGAACCGCACGCCCTGGGTGAGTTGCTCGGGGACGCCCCAGTTCTGGGTGTGCGACCACTCGGTGCCGTGCGCCGGGTCGGTGCAGCAGGAGTCGTGGGTGCCGGGAATGGTCAGGCCGAGCAGCGACCGCCCCGGGTCCAGGTACGCCATCCAGTCCGCGGTGGGCTTCCCGCCGGGCGTGCTGCGCGGTGCGACCGCCGCCCGGGCGGCGGTCGGGCCAGCGAGTCCGCCGAGCGCGGTGGCGAGGGCCGCGACCGTGCCCCGGGTCAACAGCGTGCGACGTGCCATGGTCATGGATGCACTCCCTGGTCGGCCGGCTCCCCCCGGATGTTGTCCCGTTCATGCCCACCCCGTACGGGAGTTACTCACCCGTAGCCACGGCGCGTGGCGCGGTGGCGGCGGTCAGGCGACGCCGAGCTGGTTGGGCATGCCGGTGGCGCTGATGCTGATGCCGGTTCCGGTGGCCAGCCAGATGCTGTAGTTGGCGTCCCGGCCCTGCTGGAGGACCCGGCCGCGGGCCTGGCGGACCTCGTCGGGGCCACTGGCCGGTCCGAGGCCGAGGTGCGCGGCGCACTGGACGACCTGGCCGACCGCGCCTCCCTCCGGCCTTCCCGGGACGCCCCGGGCGGCCTGCGGGTGGTCAGCCCGCAGGTCGCGCTCGACCTGCTCGTGCGCCGGCAGGAGGCGGACCTGGCCCGCCACGCCCAGGAACTCGCCGCCAGCCGGGCCGCTGCCGCCGAAGCGGTCGCCGCCTACGGCGTCCTGACGCCCGATCGGGTCGTGGACGGCACCGAGCGGCTGGTCGGGATGGACGCCATCGAGGCGAAGCTGGAGCTCCTCGCCAAGGACGTCCGTCGCGAGTGCCTGTCGGTGATGCCCGGCGGCGCCCAGTCGCAGGCCAGCCTGGACGCCTCCCGGCCGCTGGACGCCGACGCCGTGGACCGCGGCATCGCGTTGCTCACCCTGTACCAGGCCGGCGTCCGCAACGACCCGGCCACCCATGCCTACGCCCAGTGGCTGACCGAGTCCGGCGGCCAGGTCCGCACCGCGCCGCTGCTGCCGCCCCGCATGCCGATCTTCGACCGGGAGGTGGCCGTCCTGCCGATCGACCCGGACAACACCCGGGCCGGCGCGCTGTGCACCCGCGAACCCGGCGTCGTCGCCTCGCTGTCGGCGGTCTTCGAACAGGCCTGGGCGACCGCCGTTCCGCTCGGCGCGGCCCGCACCCGGGAGGCCGGGAGCGGTCTGACCCCGGGCGAACGCGAACTGCTCACCCTGCTCGCCCGCGGCATGACCGACGAGGCCGCCGCCATGCGCCTGGGCATCGGACTGCGCACCGTGCGCCGTCAGATGGCCGCGCTGATGGAACGCCTGGGCGCCGCGAGCCGCTTCGAAGCCGGCCTCAAGGCCGCCCAGAAGGGCTGGCTCTGACCCACCCGGCGCGTCGGCCACGAGCGGAAAACCGCTGGGCGCACGGCCGGCCCGTGGGCGAGAATCCGGCCACGCCTGGAGGAAGGGGACGGCGATGGCCAGACCGCTGCTGATGCTCGACGTCGACGGCCCGCTCGCGCCCTACGTCGGAAAGCCCTACCGCCGGCCGGAGGGGTACCTGACCCACCGGGTGCCGTCGCGGGCGTGGCTGGCGCGGCAGCGCGAGTGGGGCGTGCGGAATCCGAAGCCGATGCGGGTCTGGCTGCACCCGGACCACGGACCGGCGCTGCTCGCGCTGCCGTACGAGCTGGTGTGGGCGACCACCTGGCGCGAGGAGGCGAACGAGCACCTGGCGCCGCTGCTCGGGCTGCCGCAACTGCCGTACGTCGACTGGCCGTCGATGCACCACGGCGACCCGGACGGGCTGCACTGGAAGACCAGGCACCTGGTGGCGTGGGCCGCGGGGCGGCCGTTCGTGTGGGTGGACGACGAGGTGGAGCCGCAGGACGCGGAGTGGATCGCGGCGCACCACCCGGGCCCGGCGCGTACCCTGCGGATCGACCACCGGATCGGGCTGCAGCCCGCGGACTTCGACGAAATCGAGCGTTGGGCACAGGAGTGGGCATGAGGATCGGCGCGCTGTACCGGCACCCGGTGAAGTCGCTGCTGGGCGAGCAGGTGACCCGGGCGCTGATCGACCGGCACGGCCTGGACGGCGACCGCCGCCGGGCGCTGCTCGACGTGGAGTCCGGCCGGATCGCCAGCGCCAAGGAGCCGCGCACCTGGCGCCGCCTGCTCGGCCTGCGCGCCGAGCAGCAGGACGGCGGCGGGGTGCGGATCGCCGGCCCGGACGGCACCGAGCTGGACGAGGCCGGGATCTCCGCGCTGCTCGGACGGGCGGTGCGGCTGATCGACCGGCGGCCGGACGGCGCGGTGCTGCACCGCTCGGTGCCCGAGCAGGTGCTCGCCGCCGGGATCGACGCCGAAGTCGAGCACACCGTCCAGCAGTTCGGCAGCGCCGCCGAGCCCGGCAGCTTCTTCGACTTCGCCCCGCTGCACCTGCTCACCACCGCGAGCCTGGCCGGCGCCCCGGCCGTCCGCTACCGACCCAACCTGGTGGTCGAACACGACGGCCCGCCGTTCGCGGAGAACGCCTGGGTGGGCCGCGAACTGCGGATCGGCCCCGCGCTGCACCTCGAGGTGATCGCCGCCAGCCCGCGCTGCGCCGTCCCCACCCTGGCCCACGGCCCGCACCCCGCCGACCCCGAAGCGCTCCGCCGTCCCGCCCGCCTCAACCGCATCCACCCGCTGCCCGGCATGGCCGCCCTCCCGTGCCTCGGCGTCTACGCCCGGATCCTCGCCCCGGGCCCGGTCGGTGTCGGCGACCCGGTGGAAGTCCTCTGACGGCGACGGCGGCCTGACGGCTCGTCACCCGGCGATCGCTGCGGCCAGGGCGGTGAGGAAGCGGTCGGTGGTGGCCCGGTCGCGGACGGCGAGACGCAGCCAGTCCGGGCCGAGGCCGGGGAAGGTGTCGCCGCGGCGGACGGCGAAGCCGGCGGTGCGCAGACGCTCGCGGACGCGGTCGGCGCCGGGCAGGTGGATCAGGACGAAGGACGCGGCGGGTTCGCCGTGCACCCGGACGGCGGGCAGCGCGGCGAGGCCCTTGAGCAGGTGGTCGCGGTCCTCGGCGGTGGTGCGGGCGGCGGCCTCGGCCTCGGCCAGGGCGGCGGGGGAGGAGCACGCCTCGGCGGCGGCCAGCGCAGGGGTGGAGACCGGCCACAGCGGCTGGGCGGCGGCCAGCCGCGCGACCAGGTCGGCGGGGGCGAGCAGGTAGCCGATCCGCAGTCCGGCCAGGCCCCAGGTCTTGGTCAGGCTGCGCAGCACCACCAGCTGTCCGGGCAGGTCGCGGACCGCCGCGAGCGACTGCCGCTCGCCCGGGTCGGTGTCCATGAACGCCTCGTCGACCACCAGGGTGCGCCCGGGGCGGGCCAGGGCGGCCAGGGCGGCCGCCGGGTGCAGGACGGAGGTGGGGTTGGTGGGATTGCCGACCACCACCAGGTCGGCGTCGGCGGGCACCGCGCCGGGGGCGAGGGTGAAGCCGTCCTCGGGGGTCAGCAGCACCCGGTGGACGGGGTGCCCGGCGTCGCGCAGCGCGGCCTCGGGTTCGGTGAACTGCGGTTGCACCACGGTGGCCTGACGCGGGCGCAGCACCCGGGCGAGCAGCACGAAGGCCTCCGCGGCGCCTGCGGTGAGCAGCACCTCCTCGACCGGCCGGCCGTGCCGGGCGGCGACGGCGGCGCGCGCGGCGGTGCCGTCGGGGTAGGCGGCCAGGGTGTCCAGGGTCGCGGCGAGGTGGTCGCGCAGCCAGCGCGGCGGCGTGCCGGTGCGGACGTTGACGGCCAGGTCGACCAGCCCGGGGGTGCGGACCTCGGCGTCGCCGTGGTGGCGCAGATCGGGTTCGGGATTCAACTCCACGGCTCCTGGCTCTCGTTGACGGTGGATTCGCTGACATTCGGCGACCCGGCCGCGGCCGCGGCCACCGCCACCGTGGCCACCGGGGAGGCGGAGCGGGGCGCCAGCAGCCGTCCGCCGGCGCCGGCGGCGGCCAGCGCGGCGGCCTCGGCGACGCTCGGGGTGCCGACCGCTCCGGCCACCGTCGCGGACGGCGTGGGCACGGGCACGGCGGCGAGTCGGGCGGCGGGGTAGCCGACCAGGGGGACGCCCAACCGGCGGGCGGCGTCGAGCAGTCCGGGTTCGGCGGTCTTGGCGTCCAGGGTGGCGAGCAGCGTGACGGCGGCGCGGTCGAGGCCGAGCGCGGCGAGCGCGTCGTCCGCGAGCCGGAGCACCTCGGCGGCGTCCGCGCCGCGCCGGGAGCCCACGCCGAGCACCACCCGGACGGCCGACATTGCGTCAGCCGCGGGGCGCTTCGCGTCCGTCCCGTGCGCCACGTCCGGCCCCTCCTGTCCGCCACCTGGTCGGCCCCGGGCGTTTCGCGCCGGTCCCGGGCGGGTCTCCACCGGGCCGCCGGCGGGCTCGGGGCCGGGAAGGATCCCACCATGTCGGTCCGAGGCGGGTCAATCGGGACAGGTGTGAGATGCGCTGCTCCGCTGGCCGAAAAGTGCTGGTCGGAGGCGGTTGCACAGCCAACTGTTCGGCTGTTCTTCACTCGTCCGGACAGCCTCAGGTCGCTGCTCGCCCCTAGGGTTTCCGGCGCTCCAACTGCCCTTGCCCGAAAGCCCTTTCGCCCCGGAGGACAGCTATGACCGCCTCGCTCGGCCGCAGCGCCAAGCGCCGTCTGACCGCGCTCGCGAGCACCGTCGCCCTGACCGCCGCCTCGTTCGGCCTGTGGGCCGCGACCGGCAGCACCGCCCAGGCCGCCGGGCTGCCGACCCCCGACCACGTGATCGTCGTGGTGATGGAGAACCACGCGTACAGCCAGGTGATCGGCAGCTCCAGCGCCCCGTACCTGAACAACACCATCAAGGCCGGCGGCGCGAACCTGACCCAGTCGTACGGTCTGACCCACCCCAGCGAGCCGAACTACTACATGCTGTTCTCCGGCTCCAACCAGGGCCGCACGGACGACAGCTGTGTGAGCGTCGGCTCGATCAACAAGCCGAACCTGGCCTCCGAGCTGATCGCCGCCGGCAAGACCTGGGGCAGCTACAACGAGACCCTGCCGAGCCAGGGCTCGACCGTCTGCTCCAGCGGCAAGTACGCGCAGAAGCACAACCCGTGGTTCGGCTTCTCCAACGTGCCGACCAACACCGCGTACACCTTCGCGCAGTTCCCCACCGACTACACCACCCTGCCCAAGGTGTCGTTCGTGGTGCCGAACCTGTGCAGCGACATGCACGACTGCTCGGTCTCCACCGGCGACAACTGGATCAAGAACAACCTGGGCGCGTACGCCACCTGGGCGCAGACCCACAACAGCCTGCTGGTCGTCACCTTCGACGAGGACAACAGCCTCTCCGGCAACCGCATCCCGACCCTGGTCTACGGCCAGCACGTCATCGCGGGCTCCAGCAGCTCCACCACGTACAACCACTACAACGTGCTGCGCACCCTCGAGGACCTGGCGGGCCTGAGCACCCACGCGGGCAACGCCGCCTCCGCCACCGACATCTCCGGCATCTGGAACTGACGCCTGATGTACCTCGCGGACTCCCGCTCCACCAAGAGCCGCAGCACCACGGCCGTCGCCCCGGGCACCCGCCCGGGGCGGCGCGCCGCCGCGGTGCCCGGCACCGTGCTCGCCCTGGGCGCGGTCAGCCTGGTCACCGACGTCTCCTCGGAGATGGTCAGTGCGGTGCTGCCCCTGTACGTGGTCACCGCGCTGGGCCTGTCCCCGCTCGGCTTCGGCCTCCTCGACGGGATCAACAACGGCGTCGGCGCCCTGGTGCGGCTGCTCGGCGGACACCTCGCCGACCGCGGCGGCCGCGGCCACAAGCTGGTCGCCGGCTTCGGCTACGGGCTCTCCGCGCTGTGCAAGCCGTTCCTGCTGCTGGTCCACACGCTGCCCGCGATCAGCGCGGTGCTCGCCGTCGACCGCACCGGCAAGGGCCTGCGCACCGCGCCCCGCGACGCGATGATCTCGCTCGCCACCGAACCCGAGCACCGCGGCCGGGCGTTCGGCGTGCACCGGGCGATGGACACCACCGGCGCGCTGATCGGCCCGCTGCTCGCCTTCGCGGTGCTGCGCCTGGTCGACGACCGGTCCGAACGGACCAGCTACAACGCGGTGTTCACGGTCAGCGCGTGCGTCGCCGTGCTGGGCGTGCTGCTGCTGGTGCTGTTCGTCCCGGACCGGATCACCCGGCAGGGCGAGGCGGTCGACGAACCGCCGACCGTCCGGCCCACCCTGGCCGACGCGGTCGCGCTGCTGCGCCGCCCCGCGCTGCGGCGGCTCACCCTGGCCGCGGTGCTGCTCGGCCTGACCACCGTCAGCGACGCCTTCCTCTACCTGCTGCTGCAGCGCGAACTCGACCTGCCCGCCCACCTGTTCCCGCTGCTTCCGCTCGGTACCGCCGCCGTCTTCCTGCTGCTCGCGGTGCCGCTCGGCCTGGTCGCCGACCGGATCGGCCGCCGCGCGCTGTTCCTGGCCGGCCACGGCGTCCTGCTGGCCGGGTACGCCGTGGTGCTCTCCCCGCTGGACGGCGCCCTCGCCGCGGTACTGGTCCTGCTGCTGCACGGCACCTTCTACGCGGCCACCGACGGGGTGCTGGCCGCGGCCACCGCCGCCACCGTCCCGGACGGGCAGCAGGGCGCCGGGCAGGCGCTGGTCGGCACCGGCCAGGCGCTGGCCAGGTTCGCCTGCTCGCTCGCCTTCGGCACCGCCTGGAGCCTGTGGGGCGGACGGACCGCGCTCGCCGCCACCGCCGCCGCGCTCACCGTCGCCGCGGTCACCGCCACCCTGCTGCTGCGACCCTCCGACCCCGACTCCGCGGCCTGACCGCCGTCCCCCGTACTACCGAGAGGCCCCCCGGATGACCGCCCCCACCGCCGTCGACCCCGCCGCCGACACCCCCGAACCGCCGACCGGCGACCCCGCGCTGCGCCGCCGGATCCTGGTCCTGGTGCTCGCCGTGCTGCTGCTGGCCGGGATCGGCGGCGGCGCGGTCTGGTACGCCGCGGACCGGTCCGACCGCCGCGACCAGGAGCAGGCCGGCGGTCCGGCCGTCCACCCGGGCACGGTCACGCTCGAGCCGACGAGCCGTCAACTCCTGGTCCGCAACCTGGCCTGGGGCCCGCACCGCGACGAGGTCGCCGCCGTGCCCGCCGACCGGCCCGACGGGCCGCGCACCGCCTCCGGCGTGAAGTGCCTGCGCTTCCACGCGGCCGGCGGCACCGGCATCTGCCTGCAGGCCGAGCACGGCGCGCTCGACGACACCTACCGCGCCACCGTCCTCGACGCGCAGCTGCACGAGCTCAGGCACTTCCCCGCCCCCGGCATCCCCACCCGCGCCCGGGTCTCGCCCTCCGGCCACCTGGTCGGCTGGACGGTCTTCGTCAGCGGCGACTCCTACGCGGGCACCGACTTCTCCACCCGCAGCGCCATCGTCGACACCCGCACCTGGCAGTTCTACGACAACCTGGAGACCTTCGCCGTCCTGAAGGACGGCCACCCGCTCCAGGCGCCCGACGTCAACGTCTGGGGCGTCACCTTCGCCGACGACGAGCACTTCTACGCCACCGCCGCGACCGGCGGCCAGACCTACCTGGTCCGCGGCGACCTCGCCGCGCGCACCCTCACCACCCTGCACCAGAACGTCGAGTGCCCCTCGCTCTCCCCGGACGGCACCCGGGTCGCCTACAAGAAGCGGGTCGCCGACGCCGACCCCGCCGCGCCCTGGCGCCTGTACGTCCTCGACCTGGCCACCATGACCGAGACCGCCACCGCCGAGAGCCGCAACATCGACGACCAGGCCCTGTGGTCCGACGCCCACACGCTGCTCTACTCCCTCCCCGGCGACTACGGCTCGGACCTGTGGACCGTCCCCGCCGACGGCACCGGCGCGCCCGCGCTGCTCACCCGCTCCGCCGTCGCCCCGGCCTACCTCGGCTGAGTCCCCATCGGCTGAGTCACCGTCAGCCGAAAGACCGTCAGGCAGGGTGCCGTCAGTCCTGGTGGCGGTTGCGCCAGCGGTCCATCAGCAGGGGGAGTTCGACCCGCAGGAAGGCGAAGAACTCCAGGGACTCGGCGAGGCGTTCGCCCGCGGGGGTGTCGGGGCCGAGGGTCAGGACGCCCTCGGCGAGGCTCGCCTCCCAGCGGGCCAGCGAGCGGTCGCGGTTGGCGGTGGCCTCGTACCAGACGTGGTCGTGGACGCGGTAGCGGTCGCGGCGCGAGCCGGGCTCGCGTTCGCGGCCGACCAGCTCGACCTGGGCGAGGTAGCGGACCGCGCCGGAGACCGCGGCGGGGGAGATCTGCAGCAGCTCGCCGAGCTCGGCGGAGCTGAGCCGGCCGGAGTCGGTGGCCAGCAGCGCGGTGAACACCCGGGCGGGCATCCGCGGGAAGCCGGCGTCGACCAGGACGGCGGCGAAGCGTTCGACGAACTCCGCCACCGCCGCCGGATCCCGCTCCGCCTCCGCGCCGCCCGTCGGTCCGTTCCGCTGCTCGCCCATGCTGCCCCGATCCACAACGTTCATGAACTTCACGAATTTGTGAAACCAGAGTACCGTCGGCCCCATGACGACCGCCATCTCGGTGTCCGGCCTGGTGAAGACCTTCGGCCGCACCCGCGCCCTGGACGGACTCGACCTCGAGGTCGAACGAGGCGAGGTCCACGGCTTCCTGGGGCCGAACGGCTCCGGCAAGTCCACCACCATCCGCGTCCTGCTCGGCCTGCTGCGCGCCGACTCGGGCACCGCCGCGCTGCTCGGCGGCGACCCCTGGCGCGACGCCGTCGAGCTGCACCGCCGGATCGCGTACGTGCCGGGCGACGTGACGCTGTGGCGCAACCTGTCGGGCGGGGAGGCGATCGACCTGCTCGGGCGGCTGCGCGGCGGACTCGACCACGGCCGCCGGGCCGCGCTGCTGGAGCGCTTCGAACTCGACCCGACCAAGAAGGGCCGCGCCTACTCCAAGGGCAACCGGCAGAAGGTCGCCCTGGTCGCCGCGTTCGCCGGCGACGCCGAGCTGCTGATCCTGGACGAGCCGACCTCCGGACTGGACCCGCTGATGGAGGAGGTGTTCCGCGAGTGCGTCGCCGAGGCCCGCGACCGGGGCGCCACGGTGCTGCTCTCCAGCCACATCCTGTCCGAGGTGGAGGCGCTCTGCGACCGGGTGTCGATCATCCGCGCCGGGCGCACCGTGGAGACCGGCACCCTCGCCGACCTGCGCCACCTCACCCGCACCTCGGTCGACGCCGAACTCGCCGGCACCCCGCCCCGCCCCGCCTACGCGCACGACCTCACGATCGCCGGCAACCGGCTGCGCTGCCAGGTCGACTCCGAGCAACTCGGCAAGCTACTTGCCGAGTTGACCGCCGTCGGGGTGCGCAGCCTGACCAGCCGGCCGCCCACGCTGGAGGAGCTGTTCCTGCGCCACTACGCGTCCGACGCCGAGGACACCGAAGCGGCGGCGGCCCGATGAGCGCCCTCACCGGCACCGGCATCCTCTACCGGCTGGCCCTGCGCCGGGACCGGATCGCGCTCCCGGTCTGGGTGTACGTCGGCACCGGCATGGTCGCCTCCACCGTCTTCTCCTTCCGCAAGCTGTACGACACCGAGGAGTCCCGGCGGACCTTCGCCGCCGGCATCGACGGCAACGGCTCGCTGCGCGCCCTGTACGGGCCGATCTTCGACGGCTCCACCATCGGCGGGCTGACGGCCTGGCGGATGGGCGTCTTCGGCGCGGTGCTGGCCGGGCTGATGTCCACCCTGCTGGTGGTCCGGCACACCCGCGCCGAGGAGGAGGACGGCCGGCTGGAGCTGATCGGCGCGGGCGCGGTCGGCCGCCGCGCCCCGCTGACCGCCGCCCTCGCCACCGCCGCCACCGCCTGCCTGGCGCTCGCCCTGCTGGTCGCCGCCGCGCTGCTGGCGGCCGGTCAGGCCGCGGCCGGCTCGCTCGCCTTCGGCCTCGCGCTCGGCGCCACCGGCCTGCTGTTCGCCGCGCTGGCCGCCGTCACCGCGCAGCTCGCCGAGACCGGGCGGGCCGCCAACGGCCTGGCCGGCGCGGCGATCGGCGTGGCCTTCGTGCTGCGGGCGATCGGCGACTCCAGCGCCGGTGCGCGGTGGGTCAGCTGGCTCTCGCCGATCGGCTGGGCCGAGCAGGTCCGCCCGTTCGCGGCGGACCGCTGGTGGGTGCTGGCGCTGCCGCTCGGCGCGGCCGCCCTGCTCACCGCGCTCGGCTACGCACTGGTCGAACGCCGGGACCTCGGCGCCGGCCTGCTCCCGCAGCGCCCCGGTCCGGCCGTGGCCGCGCCCGGCCTGCGCAGCGCCGCCGCCCTGGCTCGCCGCCTCCAGCGCGGCCCGCTGCTCGGCTGGACGCTGGCCTTCGCCGCGGCCGGCGCGGTCTTCGGCGGCGTCGCCAAGGGCGTCGTCGACCTGATCGGCGACAACCGGCAGATGGCCGACCTGATGGCCCGACTGGGCGGCACCCAGGGCGTGCTGGACTCCTACCTGGCCAGCATCGCCACCATCTTCGGCATGATCTCCGCCGTGTACGCCGTGCAGTCGGTGCTGCGGCTGCGCGCCGAGGAGGCCGCCGGCCGGGCCGAACCGGTGCTCGCCACCGCCGTCTCGCGACTCGGCTGGGCCGCCGGGCACCTGGTCTTCCCGCTGCTCGGCAGCGCGCTGATGCTGGCGGTGGCCGGGACGGCGGCCGGGCTCACCGAGGGGGCGGCGGTCGGCGGCGGGGTCGGCCACGCGGTCGGCGACATGCTGGCCGCCGCGCTGGTCCAGCTGCCCGCGGTGTGGCTGACCGCCGCGGTGGCGCTGGCCGTCCTCGGGCTGCTGCCGCGCTGGTCGGCGGCGGGCTGGGCCGGCTTCGCGGTGTTCGTGCTGATCGCCTGGCTCGGCCCGATCCTGCAGCTCTCCCAGTGGGTGCTCGACCTCTCCCCGTTCAGCCACCTCCCGCACCTGCCGGGCGGCGAGGCGACCGCCGCACCCCTGCTGTGGATCACCGCGCTGACCGCGCTGACCGCCCTCGCGGGCCTGGCCGGCCTGCGCCGCCGCGACCTCGGCTGACGGCGCGTCAGGACGGCTCTGCGGCCGCTCCCGCACCGCTCCCGCACCGCCCCGCGCACTGCCCCGCGCACCGCCTTCGCCCGGCCTCACCCGGCCTTCGGGCAGAAGGCGTCCCGTGCGGGGCGGTGCCCGTCGGCCAGGAACGCCGTCACCAGTGCGTCGCCGCAGGCGTTGCCGTTCGCCAGGTAGGCGTCGTGGCCCCCCGAGTCGACCGTCACCATCCGGGCCCGGTCGCCGAACGCCGCGCGCAGCTTCAACGCCCCCGCGTAGGGCGTCGCCGGGTCGCGCAGGTTCTGCACCAGCAGGACGTTCGACGGCCCGTCAGGAGTGATCCGCACCGGCGGCTCGGCGGGCTTCCAGGGCCAGAACGCGCACGGCATCACGTTCACCGGCATGCCGGCCGTCAGCGGGTGGGCGCTGCGGTCGGCGGCCACCGCCGAGGCGTACGAGGCGGGCGAGGTGGGCCAGGCCACGTCGTTGCAGAGCGTGCCGGCCGAGGCCGCGAAGGTGCTCTGCAGCGCGGTGTCCGGCGGCGTGACCGCGGCGGGCAGCGGGCGGCGGCCCTGGGCGGCCAGGATCAGCTGCGCGAGCGCGGGGAACCTGGCGTCCGCGTAGAGGCTGTTCAGCATCGCCGAGCGCAGCGCGGCGCCGTCCAGCTGCTCCGGGTTGGCCCCGGGCCAGGGCAGCGGGGCGCGGTCGAGTTGCTGAGCGGCCGTCAGGTACGCCTCGCGGACCTGCTCCGGGGTGTCGGCGATCCGGTTCTCGCCCGCCGCGGGGCCGGACGCCCACGCCGCGAAGTCCGGGAAGCGGTCCTCGGCGCCCACCGCGTACGCGGCCAGCCAGCCGCGGCCGACCCGGCTCGGATCGGGGTCGTCGTTGCTGTCCAGCACGATCCGGTCGGTGTGCGCGGGGAACATCTGGGCGTACACCGCGCCCGCGTAGGTGCCGTAGGACACGCCCCAGGCGGACAGCCTGCGCTCGCCCAGTGCCTGCCGGATCCGGTCGAGGTCCCGCGCCTCGTTGCGCGTGGTCAGGCTGCGCTCCACCGCGCCGCCCTGCGCGCCGCAGCGCTCGGCCATCCGCTGCGCCTTCGCGAGGTTCGCGTCGATCGAGCCGTCCGGCGCGGGCCAGGGCAGCAGGTGACCGGTCGACAGGTCGGCGTGGTCGAGCCCGCAGTCGACCGGCGTGGAGCGGCCCACCCCGCGCGGGTCGAAGCCGACCAGGTCGTACCGGTCCAGCACCGACCGGGGCAGCCGCGCGGCCGCGCTGCTCGGGCCGTTCAGCCCCGAGCCGCCCGGGCCGCCGGGGATCAGCACCAGCACCCCGCGCCGGGACTCCGGCCGGGCGGTGGCGATCCGCGATATCGCCAGGGTGAGCTGCGGCCCGCGCGGCTCCCGGTAGTCGACGGGCACGGTGACGGTGGCGCACTCCTGCCGCGCGTCCGGCGCCCCGCCCGCGCACGCGCCCCAGACCGGACGGTCGGGTGCGGGTGCGGCGGCGGAGAGCGGCGCGGTGAGGGCCAGGACGGCGGTGGTGGCGGCGGTGAGCGCGGCGGCGCGGTGGGTGATTCGCATGACGGCAATCCTCCGCCGCCGCGCGGGTACGCACGATCCTGCCAGCTTCCGACTTTCCCCTGGTGCCAGCCCCAGGAAGTCCGCTGGAGGCAGCTACAGGTGACGAAGCGTCAGCTGCTGCGGACCGTCACCACCGGTTCGTGGCGGACCGGGAAGTTCACCGACGCGGCGATGAAGCAGTCCCGGCTCGCCGGCCCGTGCAGGGCGAGGGCCCGCTCGCGCATCGACTCCTCGGCGATCTCGATCCGCGGGCTCAGCAGCGCCTCGGTGAACCGGCCGCCGCCGCCCGAGGTCTGCATGGTGCCGGTCGCGTCGTCGGTGTACGAGAGCACCACCACGTCGTTGACCGCGCACTGGTGCAGGTAGCTGAGCATGTGGCACTGCGCGAGCGCGGCGAGCAGCAGCTGCTCCGGGTTCCACCGGCCGCGGTCGCCGCGGAAGGTCGGGTCGGCGCTGCCGTGGATCGGCGGCAGGCCCTCCGCGGAGACCGTGTGGTCGCGCCCGTAGGAGCGGTACGTGTCGGTGCCGGTGCCGAGGTTGCCGGTCCAGGCGACGTGGATCGCGTAGTGGTGGGAGAGGGCCATCGGGTCACTCCTTGCCGGTGGTGCGGGCGTCGGTGGCGGTGTGGTCGTCGGCGGCGGTGCAGGTGTCCAGGACGTGGCGGCGGGCCGCGGCGTGGGCGGCCCCGGGGTCGCCGGCGGTGAGCGCGGCGAGCAGCTCGCGGTGCTGGGCGTCGACCAGGGCGGTGCGGTCGGGGGCGTGCAGGGAGCGGCGGGTCGAGACCTGGATCTGGTCCCACAGCCGGTCCAGGGCGTGCAGCGCCACCGGGTTGGCGGCCAGGACGGCGACGGCGCGGTGGAAGCGCCGGTTCAGCCGGACCGCCTCGGTCAACCGCCCGTCCACGGTGGCCCGGTGGGTGCGGTCGGCGAGTTCGGTCAGCTCGGCCAGGTCGGCGGGGGCGAGTCGGCCCGCGCGCTGGCGTTCGGCGGCCAGCTCGGCGGTCAGACCTTCCAGTGCGGCCCGCACCCGGTAGACGTGCGCCAGTTCGGCCGCGTCCAGTTCCACCACCCGCACGCCCCGGCCGGCCGTGGCGACCAGCCCGTCGGAGGCGAGCGCGCGGAACGCCTCACGGACCGGGGTGCGGCTCACGCCCAGGGCCTCGGCGACCTCCACCTCGGCCAGCCGGGCGCCCGGCGGATAGCGGCCGTCCAGGATCAGCTCCCGCAGTCGGTGGCGGGTCGTCTCGCTCTGCACGGGGCCAGCGTAGGCGATTGCATACATTGCATGCAATGGGTGGGCGCGGGCACCGGGAGGGTGGCGGGGGAACCCATTGGTTGACGGGCGCGGCGGTCCGCTATATTCGCGCAGCCGTCGAACTGTTCCATGCTCAGGGGGGAATCACCCATGTCGTTCGACCAGGAACGCACCGGGGAGGGCGGCCCGGACGTCACCCGGGACGACGCCCCGCCGCCGCTGTCGTTCGAGAAGCGCGGCGAGACCGCGCCCGCCGACGAGGCCCCGACGGTGATCGTGCCCGCGGGCGCCTCCGACGCCGCCGCGGCCGGCACCACGGCCGCCGCCGCGCCGGACGAGACGCCGGACGAGACGCCGACCGTCGTCGCCGCGTCGCCGCTGTCCTTCGAGAAGCGGAGCGCGGAGCCGGCCGAGGCCGCGCCCACCGCCGTCGCGCCGGCCGTCGACGCGCCCACGCTCGTCGCGCACGTCGAGGCCCCGACCGTCGTCGCTCCGCCCGTTGACGCATCGACCACCGTCGCGCCGCCGGTCGACGCTCCGCCGGCTGACGACGCGTCAGCCTCCGCTCCGTCCGAACCGCCGCCGTACAACCCGTGGGCGGTGCCCGCCGAGGGGGCCGGTGCGCAGGCTCCGGCCGCGGCGGGACCCAACCCGTGGGCCGCGCCCGAGGGGCAGCCGCCGGCCGGTGCCCCGCAGCAGCCGTGGGGCGGCGGCGCCTACCCGCCCCCGCCGCCCGGTGCCTACCCGCCCCCGCCTGCCGGGGCGTACCCGCCGCCGCCCGGGCCGGGGTACCCGTACCCCGGTTACCCGTACCCGCCGCAGCAGCAGGGGAGCAGCGGGCTGGCCATCACCGCGCTGGTGCTGGGCCTGCTCGGCTGCTGTGCGGGTGTCGGCGGCATCGGCTTCGGCATCGGCGCGCTGAACCAGATCAAGCGCACCGGCCGGGCCGGCCGGGGCATGGCCATCGCGGGCATCGTGCTGGGCTCGCTGTGGCTGCTGATCTCGATCGTGGTGCTGGCGACCATGGACTACAACGACCCGGCGTTCGACTCGCGCCGCTCCACCTGGGGCAGCACCCCGACGGCGACCGCGAAGGCCCCGGACACCCCGCAGGCGTTCAGCCTGACCCAGGGTCAGTGCTTCAACAAGGCGAGCGGGACCGGCCGGGTGCGGGTCGTCGACTGCGCCCAGCAGCACTACGGCGAGGTCTACTGGTCCGGTCTGACCCCGCAGATGACCAGCACCTACCCGGGCGACGCGAAGATCAAGAAGGACGCCGACAAGCTCTGCGACGACCACCTCGACGGCTACGTCATGGACACCTGGTCGCTCCCCGAGTCGGTGAACATCCACTACTTCCACCCGGGCGAGGACACCTGGGACAACGTGCTGGGCCGCCGGGTGGTCTGCTTCCTGATCGACGACGACAAGGACCGCACCGGCACGCTACGCAAGGACGCCAGCAACCTGACCCGGGAGCAGCAGGCGCTGCTGAACGCCACCAACCAGTTCGACAAGGCGTGGAACGACGGCCCGGCCGAGAGCGTCAAGGTCGAGGACGACCCGGCGGCGTACCGGACCTGGTCCAAGGAGATGTCCGACGCCGCCCAGCTGCAGGCGTCCCGCCTGTGGTCGGCGTCCGCGAACTGGACGCCCGAGCAGAAGGCGCTGGTCGACCAGCTGGTGGCCGAGTCGAAGGAGGCCGCCAAGCACTACCAGGCGGCCGGCGACGCCAAGGACGCGGCGACCGAGAAGCGTGAACTCGCCACCGCCGCCAAGCACCTCGGCGACGACCAGATCGACGCGCTGCGCCGCTCGCTGGGCCTGTCCACCCAGGACGCCGCGCCCACCCACCACCCGTCGGGCAACCCGTCCACCAAGGCGGTCTGACCCCGCCGCGGGGGGGGGGCCCCCCCGCCCGGCGCGGCCGCCCGCGGGAGGCGGCGGCGGCGGGGGCCACGGGGTCCAGCGGGCGGGGTGAGAAGATGGGGGGGAGGGGCTCGG
>NZ_JBFAQR010000045.1:0-62294 GCF_040678815.1 Kitasatospora sp. NPDC049285
CCACGTCCGCCGGGTCCGGGTGCTCGTCGGCCAGCAGCCGCTCCGCGTGGTCGGCGTACCAGCGCATCGACTTGGCGCACTTCGCGGCCTCGGCCCGGGCCGAGACGAGCGTCTTGCCCATCTCCAGCGTCATGGTCCGGGCGACCTGCTCGTTCCGCTCGTCCAGGAGGTCGGCGGCGCGGTGCATCAGCGCGGCGCGCTGCGCGAACGAGGTCAGCCGCCACTGGACGAACGCGGCCTCGGCCCGCGCCAGGCGCTGTTCGACGGCCGCGGCGTCCAGCGGCTCGAAGGTCTCGACGGTCCGGCCGTCGGCCGGGTTGACGGTGGCGATCGGCACCGGACACTCCATCCAGAGGCAGCGCCCTTACGGCGTGCGCGCGGCGAACGGCGCGAGGAGGTGGCGGCTCGCTCCGCGGCCACTCCACCGTGCTCCCTCGCGTGACAGCAAGCTAGCAGCGGGACGCGGGCGCCCCGGCGTCCGACGCACCCGTCTGCCGGGTGAATCACCTGCCGCGAAGGCGGTATGACGAACGATCAGCGGATGATCGACCCGTCGGGGTGGGCGGGGAGCGCGGGCGGAACCCGTCGACCGTCGGCCCGGGCGACTACCCTGGACGTGTGCAGATCGAGGACCTGAAACGGCTCCGCAAGGCCCGCGACACCATGGACCGCGACTACGCGGAACCGCTGGACGTCGCGGCGCTGGCTCAGGTCGCCCTGATGTCGGTCGGCCACTTCCAGCGCAGCTTCCGCGCCGCGTACGGCGAGACCCCGTACAGCTACCTGATGACCCGTCGGATCGAGCGGGCCAAGACGCTGCTGCGCCGCGGCGACCTGTCGGTGACCGACGTCTGCATGGCCGTCGGCTGTACGTCGCTCGGCTCCTTCAGCACCCGCTTCACCGAACTGGTCGGGGAGAGCCCCAGCTCCTACCGGGCCCGCGACCACAGTGCCAGCGAGCACATCACCGCCTGCGTCGCCAAGTACCTCACCCGGCCGATCCGCGGCAGCTACACCGGCCGTCCCACCGGGGTGGACACGCCCGACGGGGAGCCGATCAGGAACGGAGAAGCGGAAGCGGGCGCCGGTCAGTAGCGTCGGGGGCATGGACATCACGCTCTCGCAGTGCTTCATCGCCGTCGACGACCACGAGGCGGCCCTCGGCTTCTACCGCGACGCCCTCGGGCTCGAGGTGCGCAACGACGTCGGCTTCGAGGGGATGCGCTGGGTCACCCTCGGCTCGCCCACCCAGCCCGACGTGGAGGTCGTGCTGGAGCCGCCGGTCGCCGACCCGGGCGCCACCGACGCCGACCGCCAGGCCGCCGCCGAACTGCTCGCCAAGGGCCTGCTGCGCGCCGTCAACTTCCGTACCGAGGACTGCGACGCGACCTTCGAGCAGATCCGCTCCGCCGGGGCCGACGTGCTCCAGGAGCCGATGGACCAGCCGTACGGCGTGCGCGACTGCGCGTTCCGCGACCCGGCCGGCAACATGGTCCGCTTCGCCCAGCCCCGCAAGTAGCCGCAGCGCCGTGGGCGCCCGCCCGGAGGAAGCCCTCCGGGCGGGCGCCCGTCGTCGTGCCCGGGCTCAGCCCGCGATCAGCGGGTAGTGGTCCGAGAGGTCGGTGTAGGTGTACGACTTGCCCCAGCTGCTGACCGTCCACGGCGCACTGTGGAAGCGGTGCACGGTGTTGGTGTACTGCTGCGGCCGGGCGTGGTCGGCGCGGTAGAGGACGTAGTCGAGGTCCTCCTTCGGCTCGCCCGGGTAGCGGTAGGCGGCGATCGAGTTGTCGACGGTGTCGAAGGAGTTCGCCCAGCCGGTGCGGGTGGTGGCCGGGGCCAGGTTGCCGTTGGCGAGCATCGACGGGTACTCGCCGCCGTGCGAGTCCACGTTGAGGTCGCCGGCCAGCACGATCGGCTCGTTCGCCGGGATCTGCTTGGCGTCCAGGAACGCCTTCATCGCGCGCAGCTGCCGGCCGCGGATGTCCGCCGCCTCGCCGCTCGCGCACCCGGAGTCGGTGGACTGCAGGTGGGTGCCGACCACGTGCGTGCGCAGCCCGTTGACGTTGATCTGCGCGTAGACGAACCCCTTGTTGGACCACCAGTCGGAGCCGCACGCGTCCTTGAAGACGTACTGCTCCTTGCGCAGGATCGGCCACTTGCTGAGCAGCACCACCCCGCCGTCCTCGGGCGTGGTCGAGCTGTAGCTGCCCGCGGTGGCGTCCCAGCCGCTGGTCGAACGGCCCACCACCGGGGTGTGGTACGGGTACGCGCCGGAGGCCTTGGCGACCAGCGCGTCGGAGGAGGAGTTGTCGAAGGCCTCCTGCAGCACCACCACGTCGTGGCCCTGGAAGAAGTCCGCGCCCGCGATGGCCTGGGCCCGGGAGGACTGGCCCCAGTTCGGGTAGAGCGAGGTGCTCATCAGGAAGGTGTTGTAGGTCAGGACGTCCAGCGCGGGCGCGGTGAGCGGAGCGGCTTCGGCGTGCGCGGTGCTCAGCGGCGCGGCCAGCAGGGCGGCGGCGGTGCCGAGGGCGGCGGTCAGCCGGGCGGTGCGGTGGGCGCGGGGCTGCGGCATGGGGACTCCGGGGAGGGTCGACGGCAGAGGTTGTGTAGCCAACTGCCGTGCAGTCAACTCCGGTTCGGCGGCGCGCGACAAGACGGTGACCGGCCCGTCGGTGAACGCGTCCGAAACAGCGCTACTGAGGAGTAGTCAGGTGGTCGGGCATGGTGTCAACCGAAGGTTGACAGTGGAGGGGTGTCAACCTAGGGTTGCCTCATGGCTGACACCACTGGAGCGAACCACTCGATCCGGCTCGACGACCTGATCGAGGGCATCAAGAAGTCGTACCCCGACGCGCTGGACCAGCTGTCGAGCGCCGTCCTGGTCGCCGACCACCTCGGCGAGATCGCCGACCACCTCATCGGCCACTTCGTCGACCAGGCCCGCCGCTCCGGCGCGTCCTGGACCGACATCGGCCACAGCATGGGCGTCACCCGGCAGGCCGCCCAGAAGCGCTTCGTCCCCAAGGCGCCCGGCGAGGTCAGCGACCTCGACACCAGCCAGGGCTTCAACCGCTTCACCCCGCGCGCCCGCAACGTCGTGATGGCCGCGCACCAGGCCGCCAAGGAGGCCGGCAACGCCGAGGTCCGCACCGAGCACCTGGTGCTCGGCCTGCTCACCGAACCCGAGGGCCTCGGCGCCGCCTTCATCACCTCCCAGGGCGTCACCCTCGACACCGTCCGCGACGCCGCCCGCGCCGCCCTGCCCCCCGCCGTCGAGGACGCGCCCGAACTCGTCCCGTACGACGCCGGCGCCAAGAAGGCACTCGAACTCACCATGCGCGAGGCCCTGCGCCTCGGCCACAACTACGTCGGCACCGAGCACCTCCTGCTCGCGCTGCTGGAACACGAGGCCGGCCAGGGCCTGCTCACCGGCCTCGGCCTCGACAAGGCCGCCGCCGAGGCGTCGATCGCCGAAGCCCTCGCGCTCCTCACCGCCAAGCCCGACGCCTGACGCCGGCCTCCACGACTCGTGCGGCGGCCCGCTCCGGGACGGGGAGCAGGCCGTCGCACGGCTGCCCCGCGCTCCGCAGGGGTGCGCGGTAAATGTGTTGACCGAGCGTCACGAGTGACGGTTCGCTGCTCGGGTGACTGAGCTGCGCTTCGAACGGCCGGTCGGCGACGGGATGCTCGCCGACTGGCAGTACGTCCACAACGTGATCATCCCGACCGATCCGCTCTCGCTCGACGACGTGCGCGAGCGGTCCGGACGCCACCACCTGGAGGTCGCGTACCTCGGGGAGCTGGCGGCGGGCTGCTCCACCGTGCGGTCCGCGGAGGCGGACGATCCGGGAACGGTCACGGTCATCGCGCGGATCCTGCCCGGACACCGCCGCCAGGGCTACGGCACCCGGCTCTGGGACCGCGGACTGGCCAGGGCCCGCGAGCTCGGCGCCGAGACGGTGGCCACGGTGGTGCTCGCCAGCAACAAGGACGGGCTGGAGTTCGCGCTGCGCCGCGGCTTCACCGAGACCGACCGGTACGTGCTGCCCGGCGACACCGTCGCGTACGTCGAACTCCGGCGACCCGTGGACGCGGCTGATGACTGAGCGAGCGGGTGACGTCGAATCGGTACCGCTGCCCGACGGGCCGCTGCTGGAAGGGCCGTTGCTGGAAGGGCGGTTGGTGCGACTGGAGCCGCTGGAGCAGCGCCACGCCGCCGGGCTGGCGCGCGCCGCGGAGGAGAACCGGGACAGCTACGGCTACACCTGGGTCCCGCGCGCCGACGCCGCCGACCGGTACATCGCCACCCAGCAGGAGCGCGCCGCGGCCGGCCGGCTCGCGCCCTACGCGCAGGTCTCGACCGCCAGCGGCGAGGTGGTCGGCGCCACCGCGTTCTGGGACCCGCGCCGCCTCCCCGACAACGGCCGCCTGTTCGCGATCGAGATCGGCTTCACCTGGCTGGCGGCCTCCGCCCAGGGCACCGGCATCAACGCCGAAGCCAAGCTGCTCCTCTTCTCGCACGCCTTCGAGCAGTGGGGCGTCAACCGGGTCGACCTGAAGACCGACGCGCGCAACGCCCGCTCGCGGGCCGCGATCGCCGCCACCGGCTGCCGCTTCGAGGGCGTCCTGCGCAACTGGTCGGTCTCCTGGATGCCGGGGGAGGAGGGCCGCCTGCGCGACTCCGCGATCTTCGCCCTCACCGACACCGACTGGCCCACCGCCAAGCCCGCCCTCCAGACCCGGGTCGCCCGGCACCACCGTGCCTGACCCTCCGTCACCGACTGTGCGGCGGCGGAGGATTGGCCGGCCCGGGCGGAGGCGGCGGCGCCCCACCCATCCCCGTGGGCTTCCCCGAGGGCGACTTCTGCGGTGCCACGTTCGTCATCCCCACTCGCGTCGTGACGGATACCGGTCAGTGGCTACGTGCCCAGTCTTCGGTCGGGGATAACGACCCGGCCCCGTCCGGTCGCAGGTCGGCCGACTGATCAGAGCCGGAGCGCGCCGACCGGGCTGCCCAGGGTCCGGCCGTACGCCGTCAGAGCGAGGACGCCGGTACCCCGCGAGGGCGTACCGGCGTTCACCCTGCGGGGGTTCAGGCTGAGTTCGGCCGCCAGGTTGGGCGCGAGGTCGATCAGCTCGTCGGTCCACAAGTCGTGCTCCTCCTCGGTGTCGACCCGACCCGGCGTCAGCGCGGGGAGCCCGAGTTCGGCGCGGCGACGGTGCTCGTACGGGAGGGGGCCGCCCAGCTCCAGGTCCTCCGTGTCCTCGCCGGGCACGTAGGCGAACCGGCGCAGGACCGTGCCGCGTTCGGCGACCAGCACCGCTGATCCGTCGTTCTGGTAGCTGTGCCAGTATGCCTGGGCGTGCCCGTAGCGGACACTCAGGCGGGCGCACACGTCGAGGACCTCGTCGGCGCGATCCGAGTCCACCGGGTCGGACCAGGCGCCGACCACCAGCGTCCAACCCGCGAGTTCTGGGGTGACGAAGACACGGCGGAACTGGTCCAGCGGAGCCTCGTCGAGGCCGCCGTGGCTGTCGCAGTCCGCCGCGAACACACCGGCGGCGAACGGTACCGGTCGTGGTGCCGACAGGTCCAGCAGGTCCATCAGCCCGGCCTGGTCGCCGGTTCGGACGGCGAGCCACGAGAGGTAACAGCAGTTCAGCGCCACGGGACGGTCGTCGGACAGTCTGACGCGCGCCAGACGTTCGACGGCCGCCACGTCACGAGGGCTCAGCACCGCCTCCCCGCCGATCTCCGCCAGGGCCTCCAGCGCACCCGCCCGCACGGCACCGGGGCCGTCGCGCCGAACGGCCTGAAGCAGCGTCACCACCGGTGCGCCCCAGTCGGCGAACGTCCACACGGCCGACTGGCGCACCGCCGGGTCCGGGTCCCCCAGCAGCGGCAGCACCTGCCGTGCGAGGTCCGGGCCGCTCGCCTCGCTGTGGCGGAGGTCGACCAGGGCGGACCGGCGCACGGTCGGGTCCGGGTCGGCCAGTGAGGTGCGCAGCTGAGGGGCGGTCATGGGCGAGGACGCTAGCGGGCGGCGCCGACAGGTCAGTCCCGGCGGGCTGCCCAGTGGTGGGTGGTGCCCTGGTGGAGGGCGGCGTAGAGGCGGTCGCGGAGGAGGTTGGCCTGGTGGTCGGTGAGGGTGTGGTCGGGGTGGCGGAGGACGATCTTGAGGAGCAGGTTCTGCTGGGCGGGGTGGGCGCCGAGGCGGGTGAGGGCCTGTGGGGGGAGGTCGTGGCCGGGGGTGGCGGTGAGGATCTCGACGGTCTCGACGTAGTCGGCGTCGGGGCCGAGGGCCTCGCGGACGCGGTCGCCCAGGTCCTCCGCGGCGTCGGACGGGTCGACGGCGATGGACAGGTCGCGGCGGATCGCGGGCATCGGGGAGACCGGCCGGTACGCGGCGAGGTCGGCGAGTTGGGCGGTGACCGCCGGGGCGTCGGCGCGCAGCAGGCGGATGTCCGGGATCCCCTTGAGCAGCATCAGCATCCGGTCGAGTCCCATCCCGAGCGCGAGGCCGCTCCACTCGGCCCCGAGGCCGGCCCGGGAGAGGACCTCCGGGTGGGCGAGGCCGCACTCGGCGATCTCCACCCAGGTGCCGTCGGGCGCGAGCACGTCGATCTGACGGCCCGCCAGGGTGTACGGGTGGACGCGCTCCTCGGTGCGGTACTCGGCGCCGGGCAGCAGCGCCTCGACCAGGACCCGGATCATGCCGTCCAGATCGGCGGACGAGGCCGGTTCGGGGCGGCGGGTCAGGTACCAGAGGTCGAGCTGGTGCGGGGTGCCGGTGTGCAGGCGGTCGATGCTGTCGCGCCGGTAGACCAGGCCCGGGCAGGCGAGCAACAGGTGGTCGGGGGCGGTGCGTTCGGCGGCGAGGGTGCGCAGCGCGCCGGGGACGAGCGCGCTGGAGTGGCTGCGCAGCATCCGGTGGTCGTCGACGTAGCGGGTGTAGCGGGCGTCCCGGGTGACGTCCGAGGCGCGGTAGCCGAGGAGGTCGTAGTTGTCCTGCACGGTGACGACGCGCTCGCCGCGGTGCAGGCGGTGGGCGCAGTCCCAGTGCCGGGTGAGGGCGGCGACGGCGCGATCGAGGACGAGCTGCAGTGCGTGCGGCCCCGCGGCCGGGTCGGTGAGGTCGCGGACCGCGAGATCGCGGGCGAGCTGCTCGGCGGACAGGTGGGCGGGCTGGTACGTGGACAAGGCGGGCCTCCGGGCCTTCGCAGGGGTGACGAACGAACGTCCCCCCGGCCCCTGGGCACAACCCGCCGCCCGGGATCGGCGCAGCCTCAGCCGTCCTGGCGGCGTGGCGAAACTCGACCCCTGCGGCACCCATCGGGAGCCGGGGGGCCGGTAAATCGGCGAGTAATCGCAACGACGGCCACGAGCCGGAGTGTAGACCGCCCTCCCCGCCGCGCGGCAAATGCTTTTCCCGACACCCCCGACACCCCCGACACCCCGGGCCACCGCGTGCCGGAAGGGCGGGGGAAGGCTCTAGGCTGCGGGTTCGTGACGTTCTCCTCCGGTTGGACCCCCGGGCCTTCGTTCGACGAGCGGGCGCTGACCGTCGAGATCGCCGGGTCGGTGCCGACGGCGGCGAACGCGGAGCAGGTGGCGGAGATTCTGTTCGCGGCGGGGTGGCGGGTGCGGAAGCAGTCGTGGACCGAGTTCGAGGCCGAGCACACGTATGCCCTGCTGTCGGTGCTTCCGCTGGATCCGGTGGTCTTCACGGGCGAGATCGCGATCAGCGGGATCACGGCGCTGGTCGAGACGTTCGGGCGGCTCGGGCACCGGTGCACGGTCGAGCTGTACGACCCGGACAGTGGCGATCTGCTGGCCGAACTGCCGCGTCGTGAGGGCCTCGACCGACCCGTCTGACAATCAGTCAGGCATCTGTGCAACCATTCGGTGCGCCGGTGGGTCGTACCCGGCGGAACGTCCTCGTGGCCGCTCGGCCGAGGGCGTCGGCAAGTCCTTCTGAGGGGGAATCAACCATGCCTGCCCGTCACGTCATCGCGTTGGCCACGGCCACCGCGCTCGCCGTCGCGGTTCCCGTCCTGTCCTGCGGCACCGCCGTCGCCGCACCAACCGCACCGGCCGCATCCGCCTCGCCCGCATTGCCCGCCGCGCCCGTCGCGGTCGGTGCGACCACCGCCCCGGCCGGTTTCGTCGGCTTGGCGTCGAGGCGGGTGCTGGACACCCGCAACCAGTACTGGAACCCGGACATGGCGCAGGGGAAGCTCACCGCGGGGCAGAACTTCAAGGCGGACCTCGGCGAGCGCACCAGCCACATGCCGCCGACCGTGCTGCCGGTGCTGCCGGCCGACGCGACCGCGGTGGTGGTCAACGTGACCGTCACCGGCGGGACGGCCGACAGCTACCTGACGCTCAGCGCGGCGGCGGGTGACGCGGGGACCGTCCCGGCGACGTCCAGCATCAACTTCACGGCGGGTCAGACGGTCGCGAACCTGGTCACGGTCGCCGTCACGCCCGGCAGCACCATGCCGTCGGTCAACGTCTACAACCACGCCGGCAGCGTCGACGTCGTCCTCGACGTGGTCGGCTACTACCGGGTCGGCGAGGCGAACAAGTACGGGCCGCTGACGCCCGTGCGGCTGGCCGACACCCGGCTCGACGCCGGGACCCTCGGCACCGGCGGGGTCCGCACCCTGCAGGTCGCGAAGCCCGAACTCGGCACCGCCGACGCCACCGCGGTGGTCCTGACGGTCACCGCCACCAACGCCACCACCGACACCTTCCTGTCCGCCTACCCGACCGGCTCCTACCGGGGCAGCTCCAGCGTGAACGTCGGCCCCGGCCAGACCGTCCCCAACCAGGTGGTGGTCCCGGTCGGCGCCGACGGCAAGGTGGACATCTACAACAACGCCGGCAGCGCGGACGCGGTCGTGGACCTGGTCGGCTACTACGGACCCAGCGGGCAGGGGCTGTTCAGCGCGCTCAAGACCCCGACCCGGCTGTCCGACACCCGCCAGACCAGCCCGCTGTCCCCGTTCAGCGTCCGCCGCATCCAGGCCACCACCCCGGCCGGCGCCCCCGCGGGCGCCCTCGGCGCCACCCTCAACGTGACCGCCACCGAGACCACCGACTACGGCCACCTTATCGTCTACCCCGACGGTGCGGCCCGGCCCAGCACCTCCAACCTCAACCTCACCCCCCACGCCACGGTCGCCAACTCCGTGACCACCGGCCTCGGCAACGGCGCCTTCGACGTCTACAACCACTCCGGCCAGACCCAGCTGATCACCGACCTGACCGGCTGGTTCACCACCTCCTGACGGTCTGTACCCCCTCCGCGTCAACGGCCGCTGCGCACTCGGCCGTTGACGCGATGCGGGGAAGGCGATCCCCCCGGGAGCGGGGCGAAAACCGGTCGCGGTCCGCACACCCGCGCCGTAGCCTGCGCGCGTGGAGCACGAAGATCCGAAGCAGACGGTCCGGCGCGGGTACGACGTGCTCTCGGAGCACTACGAGCGCGCGTTCGGCGGCGAGACGAAGTACGGGCCGTGGATCGAGGAGTTGCTCGGCCGGCTCCCTGCCGCGGGCGCCGTGCTGGACGTCGGCTGCGGCACCGGAGTTCCCGTGGCCCGGTCCCTGGCCGCGGCGGGCCACCGCGTGACGGGCGTCGACATCAGCGAGGTCCAGATCCGCCGGGCCCGGGAACTCGTGCCGGCCGCCGAGTTCGTCCGGGCCGACGCCATGACCCTGGAGTTCCCCCGGGAGCGCTTCGACGCCGTGGTCTGCCTGTACGCCCTGATCCACGTTCCGCTGGCGGAGCAGCCGGTCCTGCTGGAGCGGATCGCTTCCTGGCTGCGGCCGGGAGGCTGGTTCCTGTGCACCACCGGGCACCGGGCCTGGACCGGGACCGATGAGAACTGGCTCGGCGGTGGAGCGGCGATGTGGTGGAGCCACGCCGACGCCGAGACCTACCGCGGATGGCTCGTGGCGGCCGGGCTCGACGTGCTCCACGAGGAGGTCGTGCCCGAGGGTGACAGCGCGCACGTCCGGTTCTGGGCCCGGCGCTCCGGACACCCGGCACGCGGGTAGGCTCGGCCGCCCGGTACGGGAGCGGGAGGCGGCGCGGGATGAGCGGGGTCGGGCAGGCGTACGACGGGGTGGCGGAGCTGTACGCGGAGCTGTTCCGTGGCGAACTGGGCGGGAAGGCGGCCGAGTTGGCGCTGATCGAGGCGCTGGTGGCGGGGCCGGCTGTGCGGGAGCGGGGGCTTCCGGTGGGCGATCTGGGGTGCGGGCCGGGGGAGGCGGTCGAGGTCCTGGCGGGCCTCGGGGCACGGGCGTTCGGGCTGGACCTGTCGGCGGGGATGCTCGCGCAGGCGCGGGGACGGTGCCCGGCGACGGGGTGGGTGCAGGCGTCGATGGCCGCGCTGCCGTTGGCGGACGGCTCGCTCGGCGCGATCCTCGCCCGGTACTCGCTGATCCACCTGCCGCCGGAGGAACTCCCGGGCGCACTGGCCGAGTTCGGACGGGTGCTGGCCCCCGGCGGGCGCTTGCTGACCGGGTTCTTCGCCGCCGACCCGGAGCTCGGCGACACCGACCACCCGGTCCCGTTCGACCACAAGGTCACCACCGCCTACCGCTGGCCCGTGGACACCCTGGCGGGGCTGCTGCGCGCCGCGGGGTTCACCGAGACCGCCCGCGTGGTCCGCGCACCGGGCCCGGGCGAGCGCTTCCCGCAGGCGAACCTGCTGGCGGAGCGACCGGTCTGACGGAGGGCCAGGGCCGGCTCAGCTGACCCAGCCGCGGCGGTGGGCCTGCCAGCCGAGCTGGATGCGGGTGTCGGCGCGGGCGAGGGACATCAGGCGGCTGATGCGGCGTTGGACGGTGCGCAGGCCGAGGTTGAGCTGCTTGGCGACGGCGGCGTCGGTGGCACCGGACAGCAGCAGGGCGAGGATGCGGCGGTCGGTCTCGTCGGGCTCGCCGGCCGGGACGGGCCCGACGGCGAGGGCGGGGCCGGTGCGGCCGAGGGGGTGGGCCCACTCCCAGGTCTGTTCGAACAGCACGGTGAAGAGCGTGACCAGGGCGGGGGCCCGGACCACCAGCGCGACCGGGTCGGTGGCGGACTCGGTGAGCGGGACCAGCGCCAGCGCGCGGTCGGCGATGATCAGCTTGGTGGGGACCTGCTCGACCACCCGGATCTGCTGCTGACGGTCCATCGCCTCGAACAACGGCCGGGCCGCACCCGGCTGGTCGAGGGCCCGGCGCTCCAGCACCACCCGGTAGGCGACGCCGCGCTCGACGGCGGCGGACTCCGCACCGGTCTGGTCGGCGGGCACCACCTGCTGACGGCTGGTCACCAGCGCGAGCAGCTCGCGCTCCGCGCCCGCCTGCAACTGGGCCACCCGGTGGCTGATCGCGGCGGGCCCGGCGACCACCTCGACCAGATCGCGGTACGCGTCGCCCTCCCGCGCGGTGGCGGAACGATACGCCTCGGTGAGCATCGAGGCGGTCAACTCGGCCTCCTGCAGGGCGTGCCGCTGCCCGGTGAGTAGCGCCTCCAGGGCGACGGCCGGGGGAGCGGCGGTGAACCGGCGCCCGGCGCCGGGCGCCACCAGACCGCAGGCCTGCAGGAGTTCGAGGGCGCCCACCGGCACCGGGCCGCAGCGGGCCGCGAGTTCGGCGCGGGTCGCCGGGCCGTGCGCCACCAGCTGGGTGTAGACCCGCTCGGCGTGCTCGTCCAGACCGATCGCCGCCAGCATCCGCCGCTCCCTCCGCCGTACCAGGCCGTCGCCCGCCGAACCCGCCGTACCGGACCGTCGTCCGCCGTGCCCGCCCACCAGAAACCACGCGCCGAACCACCACGCGCCGCACCGCCACACGCCGAACCACCACGCGCCGAACCACCACGCGCCGCGGCACCCCGCGCGCGCACCGCCGTGCGTGCGCACCGCCGCCGCGGGGGCGGCGAGGCGACGCACTGTCAGTTCGCACCGGTCGCACCCCGGGTGGCGGTTTGCCGCCGGGCGGTGATCCGCCAGCGCCCATCATGACCGGTCAGACCCGTTCTCTGCCAGGCTCACCGGCCATAACCTCGACTCCTGGAGGCGTCCATGACATTGCCGGTGCGCATACGCGGCGCGATGGCACTGGCGGTGGCGGGCATCCTCGCCACCGGCACGCTCACCTCGACCGGACAGGCATTCGCGGCCCAACCCGCCCCGCCCGCAGCCGACCCCGCCGCCGGGACGGGACTGACGGGCCGCCAGAACACCGCCCCCCGCACCGTCACCCTGATCACCGGCGACCGGGTCCAGGCCGTCACCACCGCCGACGGCCGCACCAGTGTCACCGTGCTGCCCGACGAACACGGCGACATCCCGCTGTACTTCACCCAGCAGCAGAACGGCGACCAGTACGTCATCCCGCAGCGCGCGGGCGCCGCGCTCGCCGCCGGCACCGTCGACCGCCAACTCTTCGACGTCACCGCGCTGCTGCGCCAGGGCTACGACGACCAGAGCGCGAAGACGCTGCCGCTGATCGCCGTCTACCGCGACGCCTCCGCCGCCGACGCCAGCCCGAAACTGCGTGAACGCGCCGCCGGGACGAAGCAGTTGAAGGCCGTCGACGGCGTCGCCTTCGCCCCCGCCAAGCAGGACGCCGCGCGCACCTGGGACCAGCTGGTCGACGCGGCCGGCCGCGGCCGGGACGGGCTCGGCAAGCTCTGGCTGGACCGCAAGGTGCGCGCCGCCAACGACGCCGAGACCCGGCAGATCGGCGCGCCCGCCGCCTGGGCCGCCGGACTCGGCGGCGCGGGCGTCAAGGTCGCCGTCCTGGACACCGGCATCGACGCCGACCACCCCGACCTCGCCGGACAGGTCGACGGCCGGCGCAACTTCACCGCCGACACCCCCGACGAGGACGTCCACGACGCCGTCGGCCACGGCACCTTCGTCGCCTCCGAGATCGCCGGCACCGGCAAGGCCTCCGGCGGCAAGGAGCGCGGCGTCGCCGACCAGGCCCGGCTGCTGGTCGGCAAGGTCCTCGACGACGGCGGCTCCGGCACCGACTCGCAGATCATCGCCGGCATGCAGTGGGCCGCCGACTCCGGCGCCGACGTGGTCTCGATGTCCCTCGGCAGCCCCGAACCCAGCGACTGCACCGACCCGATGTCGACCGCCGCGCAGCGCATCGCCGAGCAGTCGAAGGCGCTGTTCGTGGTCGCCGCGGGCAACCTCGGCCGCTACCAGTCCGTCAGCTCGCCCGGCTGCGCGCCCGCCGTGCTCACCGTCGGCGCCGTCGACTCCGCCGACCGGACCGCCGACTTCTCCAGCCACGGCTCCGTCACCGGCGCCCACACCCTCAAGCCGGAGATCGCCGCGCCCGGCGTCAACGTCACCGGCGCCGCCGCGGGCGGACGCGGCGTGTACGCCTACACCGCGATGTCCGGCACCTCGATGGCCACCCCGCTGGTGGCGGGCAGCGCCGCGCTGGTCAAGCAGCGCCACCCCGAGTGGAGCGCCGCCCAGCTGAAGGCCGCGCTGGTCTCCTCCGCGCAGGCCGCCGTCCCCGGCGACGTCCAGCAGACCGGCGGCGGACGGCTGCGCGCCGACGCCGCCACCACCCAGCGCGTGCTCGGCGCGCCCGCCGTCGGCTTCGGCGACTTCGCCTGGCCGCAGCGCGGCTCCGACGCCCGGACCCGCCAACTCCCGTACACCAACACCGGATCCGCCCCCGTCACACTGAAGCTCGCGGTGCAGCGCACCGACGGCGACGACGACTCGGCGGTCAAGGCGAAGGCCGTGAAACTCGGCAGCGACCGGATCACCGTGCCCGCCGGGGCGACCGTCCAGGTGCCGCTCACCTTCGACCCCAGCGCACGCCTGACGGGTGGTCAGTACGGCGACGTCACGGGCCGGGTGCTCGCCACCGCCGAGGACGGCAGCACCGTCTCCACCCCGTTCAACGCCTACGTGGAGCCCGAGACGCTCGCCGTCCGGATCAAGGTCGTCGACCGCGACGGGCAGCCCGCCACCGCCGACAGCGGCACCAGCATCACCCTGGTCGACCTCGGCCAGGCCACCGGCAGCCGCCAGGCCCCCGACGCCAACGGCGAGATCGTCTACCGGCTGCGCCCCGGCACCTTCTCGCTCAGCGGCTTCGCCGTCACCCCCGACCACCGCGACACCACCGGCGAGGCCGCGCCGACCGCCGTCACCGCGTTCGCGATGCCCGAACTCACCCTGAGCAAGGACACCGTGCTCACCCTCGACGCCCGCAAGGCCGAGCGGATCGACGTCCGGGCCGACCGCGACCTGCGCACCCGCGGCGCCACCCTGGAACTCAGCCGCTGGTGGGGCGACAAGTGGGTGGACTCCACCGGCGTGCGGACGGGCGTCCAGCCGGTCGAACTCTCCGCCTGGGGCTCCGGCAAGGCCCGCACCGGCGGCTTCGAGTTCGGCAGCTACCTGCGGCTGGCCGCCCCCGAGGTGGTCCTCACCGGCGCCGGGCTCACCCTGGAGCCGCACTACGCGGCCTACGCCGCCGAGGCGCACCTGCCCGCCACCGGCAGCGCCGCCCTCACCACCGCAGCCAGTGGCAGCCCCGCCGACCTGGCCGCCGCGGGCGTGGGCGGCAAGCTGGTGCTCGTCCCGGACGACGGCACCTCGCAGCGCGAGGTCTCCGCCAACGCGCACGCCGCGGGCGCGGTCGGCGTGCTGACGTACCGCCGGACGCCGGGCGTGTTCGGGAAGAACGACATCAGCCTGGACACCCCGGTGCTGCCGGTCACCGCGGACGAGGCCGGCCGGCTCCGGACCGCGCTCGCCGTCGGTCCGGTCACCCTGCGCTGGACCTCCACGCCCGACAGCCCCTACGTCTACAACCTGGCGTTCCACGACACCGGTTCGATCGGCGGCAAGCAGCGCCACACCGTCCGCGACCGCGACCTGGCGGCCGTCACCGAGAACTGGCACTCCCTCGGCAGCGCGGTGCGGATGGCCGACTACACGAGCGTCGAGCGGCCGTGGAACCCCTACGCGGTGATCTCCACCGGCCAGGGCCTGGTCGCCACCCCGTCCGGCCGCGCCGCCTACTACACCGCCGACGACACGGTGTGGCTGCACGACGCGCAGAGCAGCTGGCCGTTCTCCGAGTTCATGTCCGACCAGCCGCGCCGCTACCGGGCGGGCCAGGCCAGGACCGAGGACTGGTACCGGGGCGTGCTGCGGCCCACCGCGGGCCGGGACGCCGACGGGAAGGCGCTGCTGATCGGCGAACGGCAGGCCGACCTGATCGGCGTCGACTTCAGCCGCTCGCTGTGGGGCGACGGGAACGCCGACCACACCGGCAGCCAGGCCTACTTCGGCGACGGCGCGACGGTGGAGCTGCTCAGCGGCGGCGAGTCGCTCGGCCGGTCCTGGTACGGCCCGTTCAACGTCTGGCAGGTGCCGGCCGAGGCCCGCGACTACACCCTGGTGCTGCAGCAGGAGCGGTTCTACCACCGTGACATCTGGCAGCGCTCCACCGCGGTGCAGACCGAGTTCGGCTTCCGCTCCACCGGGGACCCGGCGCAGTACTCGCAGTCGCTGCCGCTGCTCTTCCCCGACTACCGGATCGACCTCGACGGCGCCAACACCGCCGCCGCCGGCCCGGTGCGGATCGCACTCTCCGCCACCGGACACGCCGGCTACACCCCCGGCCCGCTGACGGCCGCCCAGCTGTCGTACTCCTACGACGGCGGCAGCACCTGGACGGACGCCGCGGTCGGCGCCGACCACGTCGCGGTCCTCGACCACGCGGGCGCCTCCGGCCGCAGCGTGACGCTGAAGGTCACGCTGGCGTCCGCCGACGGCGCGAAGGTCACCCAGACCGTCACCGACGCGTACGCGGTGCGCTGACGGGTCCGCCGACAGCAGCACGGGGCGGGCGGCCGGGAGGGGCATCTCCCGGCCGCCCGCGCGGTCGGTGGCACGTGTCGCCGCGGGAGTGGGGCCGTTCGGCGTAGTAGGTTCGCGGGCGTGTGGACGTGCGGGCCCCCCGGGGCGATAGCCGGGATGTGACGGTCCCCGTTACGGGCCGGAAAATCCGGCGTAACAGGGCCTCAACAGGATGTTGATCCACTGGTCTGCCCGTCGGCCGTCGGCCGGCTTCCCACCCGAGGTGCACGATGAGGCTTACGCCGCATGAGCAGGAACGGCTGTTGATCCACGTCGCCGCGGACGTGGCGCGGGCCCGGCGGGAGCGCGGGGTACGGCTCAACCACCCCGAGACGGTGGCGCTGATCACCTCGCACGTCCTGGAGGGCGCCCGCGACGGGCGGACCGTCGCCGAGCTGATGGAGTCCGGGCGGGACGTCGTCCGCCGCGACGAAGTGATGGACGGCATCGCCGAGTTGATCCCGGACGTCCAGGTGGAGGCGACCTTCCCGGACGGGACGAAGCTGGTCACCGTGCACGGGCCGATCCGATGAGCGGCGAGTCGCAAGGCGAGTCGCACGGCGGCGTCGTCCCGGGCGAGATCCTGTACGGCGAGGGCGAGATCGGGCTGAACGCCGGGCGGCCGGTGGTCCGGCTGACGGCGCTGAACGTCGCCGACCGGCCGATCCAGATCGGCTCGCACTACCACCTCGCCGAGGCCAACCCCGGCCTGGAGCTGGACCGTTCGGCGGTCCGCGGACACCGGCTGAACATCCCGGCGGGCACCGCCGTACGGTTCGAACCGGGCATCCCGATGGAGATCGAAGCCGTCCCGCTGGGCGGGCGGCGCGAGGTGTTCGGGCTGCGCGGCGAGACCGCCGGACCGCTCGACCCGGCCGCGGGGGAGGGACGATGACGGACCGTCACGCGCTGCGCCTGGACCGGGCGCGCTACGCCGACCTGTACGGGCCGACCACCGGCGACCGGATCAGGCTGGCGGACACCGCGCTGCTGATCGAGGTGGAGGAGGACCGCTGCGCCGGCGGCGACGAGGTGGTGTTCGGCGGCGGCAAGGTGATCCGCGAGTCGATGGGCCAGGGCCGCGCCGCCCGCGCCGAGGGCGCGCCCGACACGGTGATCACCGGCGCGGTGGTGCTCGACCACTGGGGCGTGGTCAAGGCGGACGTCGGCATCCGGGACGGCCGGATCACCGCACTCGGCAAGGCCGGCAACCCGGAGACCATGGACGGCGTCCACCCCGACCTGGTGATCGGCCCGGAGACCGAGGTGATCTCCGGCAACGGGCGGATCCTCACCGCGGGCGCCATCGACGCGCACGTGCACTTCATCTGCCCCCAACTCGCCGACGAGGCACTGTCCTCGGGTGTCACCACGCTGATCGGCGGCGGCACCGGCCCGGCCGAGGGCACCCGGGCCACCACCATCACGCCCGGCGGCTGGCACCTGGCCCGGATGTTCGCCGCGATGGACGACCTGCCGCTCAACATCGGCCTGCTGGGCAAGGGCAACACCGTCAACGCGGAGGCTATGCACGCCCAGGTGCGGGCCGGCGCCGTCGGGTTCAAGATCCACGAGGACTGGGGCGCCACCCCCGCCGCGATCGACGCCTGCCTGCGGGTCTGCGACGCCACCGGCGTCCAACTCGCCATCCACACCGACACCCTGAACGAGGCCGGGTTCGTCGGCGACACCCTGGCCGCGATCGCCGGCCGCGGCATCCACGCCTACCACATCGAGGGCGCGGGCGGCGGCCACGCCCCCGACCTGATCAGCGTGGTCTCCCAGCCCAACGTGCTGCCCAGCTCCACCAACCCGACCCGCCCGCACACCGTCAACACCGTCGACGAGCACCTCGACATGCTGATGGTCTGCCACCACCTCAGCCCGCACGTCCCCGAGGACCTGGCCTTCGCCGAGTCGCGGATCCGGCCGAGCACCATCGCGGCCGAGGACGTCCTGCACGACCTCGGCGCGATCTCGATCATCTCCTCGGACTCCCAGGCCATGGGCCGGATCGGCGAGACCGTGATCCGCACCTGGCAGACCGCGCACGTGATGAAGCTGCGCCGCGGCGCCCTGCCGGGCGACGGCCGGGCGGACAACCTGCGGGCGCGCCGGTACGTGGCGAAGTACACCATCAACCCGGCCGTCGCCCAGGGGCTGGACGGCGAGGTCGGCTCCGTGGAACCGGGCAAGCTGGCCGACCTGGTGCTGTGGTCGCCGCCGTTCTTCGGCGTCAAACCGGACCTGGTGCTCAAGGGCGGCCAGATCGCCTGGGCGCAGATGGGCGACGCCAACGCCTCCATCCCCACCCCGCAACCCGTGCTGGCCCGCCCGATGTTCGGCGCGACGGGCCGGGCCGGCTCCCGCAACTCGTTCAACTTCACCTCCGCCCCGGCGATCTCCGACGGCCTCGCGGACCGCCTCGGCCTGGCCAAGGCGTTCACGCCGATCCGGGACACCCGGGGCGTACGGAAGGAGCACATGCGCAACAACGCGGCGATGCCGGACGTCCGGGTCGAGCCGGACACCTTCACCGTCACCATCGACGGCGAGGTGGTGGAGCCCGCGCCGGCGCGTGAACTCCCCATGGCCCAACGGTACTTCCTCTTCTGATGCAGCGTCAGGAGAGCACCGCGGCGCCGACCGGGTCGTCCCCGGGGCGGCTCGGCGCGCTGCTACTGCTCGCCGACCCGCGACTGCCGACCGGCGCGCACGCCCACTCGGGCGGCGTCGAGGCGGCGGTCCGGGCCGGACGGGTGCGCGACACCGCCGAGTTGGCGCAGTTCCTGACCGGCCGGCTGCACACCGCGGGCCTGACGGCGGCCGGGCTGGCCGCAGCCGCCGCGACGGCGGACGGCGACGCGCAGCGGCTACGGGAGCTGGACGCCGAGGCCGACGCCCGCACGCCGTCGGCCGCGGCGCGGGCCACCAGCCGCAAGCTCGGCCGCCAACTGCTGCGCGCCGCCGCGGCATTGTGGCCGGGACCGGAACTGCGGGCGCTGACGGCGGCCGACCCGCAGCAGCCGGTCGGCCCGCACCAGCCGGTGGTGCTCGGCGCGGTCGCCGGCCTGGCGGGCCTGACCGCGACGGAGGCGGCCGGGCTGGCCGCGTACGAGAGCGTCAACGGCCCGGCCGCGGCGGGCGTCCGCCTGCTCGGCCTGGACCCGTACGAAGTGGCCGCCGTCCTCGCGCAGTTGACGCCGCAGGTCGACGAGCTGGCGGCGGCGGCGGTGCGGGCCGTCGAGCGCGGCGAGCTGCCGGCGAGCGGCTCGCCGCTGCTGGAGATCTACGCGGAGCAGCACGCGGCGCGCAAGGGAAGGCTGTTCGCGTCATGAGCAGGTCCGAGCACGTCACAAGAGCCCCCGGGCGTCGCCGGAGACACCCCGAACCACCCCCGAACCCGACAGCCCAGCGTCAGAGAGGTGAATCCCATGCACGGTGACCACGTCGACCTCCACCAGGCACCGGCCCGCCACAGCTACCAGGCCGCCCCGGCCCGGGCGTTGCGGATCGGCCTCGGCGGCCCGGTCGGCTCCGGGAAGACCGCGACGGTGGCGGCGCTCTGCCGCGAGCTGCGCGGCGAGCTCTCGCTGGCCGTCGTCACCAACGACATCTACACCACCGAGGACGCCGAGTTCCTGCTGCGCAACGCGGTGCTGCCGCCGGAGCGGATCACCGCGGTGGAGACGGGGTGCTGCCCGCACACCGCGATCCGCGACGACATCGCCGCGAACCTGGACGCCGTCGAGGAGTTGGAGCGCAGCCTGGGCGCGGTGGACCTGGTGCTGATCGAGTCCGGCGGCGACAACCTGACCGCGACGTTCAGCCGGGGCCTGGTGGACCACCAGATCTTCGTGATCGACGTGTCGGGCGGCGACAAGATCCCGCGCAAGGGCGGGCCGGGGGTCACCTCCGCGGACCTGCTGGTGGTCAACAAGACCGACCTGGCGCCGCTGGTCGGCGCCGACCTGGGCGTGATGGCCCGCGACGCCAAGGCCCAACGCGACGCGCTGCCCACGGTGTTCACCAGCCTGACCGCGCCGGACGGGATCGCCCCGGTGGTGGGCTGGGTGCGCGAACAGGTGGCCCGGTGGCGCTCGCGGTAGCCGGCGCGGCCGCCGCGGTCGCCGCGCGGGTGCGGATCGCCGCCGCCCCCGACGGGCGCGGCGGCACGGCGCTGCCGGTGCTGGCCGGCGCCGGCCCGCTCGCGGTCCGCCGCACCCGCGGCAGCGGACGGGAGGCCCGGGTGGTGCTGGTCGGCGCGATGGCCGGGCCGCTCGGCGGCGACCGGCTGGCCGTCCAGGTCCGGGTGGCGGCCGGCGCGGCGCTGACGGTGACCTCGGCCGCGGCGACCGTCAGCCTGCCCGGGCCCGGGCCGGCCGAGTACGAGATCCGCCTCGACGTCGCCGAGGGCGGCGAACTGCACTGGCTGCCCGAGCCGGTGGTCGCCGCCGGCGGCAGCCACCTGGTCACCCGGACCCGGATCACCCTCGCGGCGGGCGCCCGGCTGACCTGGTGCGAGGAACAGGTGCTCGGCCGCCACCACGACTGGGCCCGCGACCTGCCGCCCGGGCGCCTCACCAGCCACCTGACCGTCCATCAGGACGGCCGCCCGATCCTCGACCAGCTCACCGACCTCGGCCCCGGCGCCCCCGCCTGGAACGGCCCCGCCGCGCTGGCGGGCCACCGCGCCGCCGGCCAGCTCCTCACCGTCGGCCACCCGCCGCCGCCCGCCCCGCCCGCCGACACCGACGCCGCGCTGCTGCAACTCGCGGTACCCGACGCGGCGTTGCTCACCGCGCTGGCCCCGGACGCGCTGGCCCTGCGGCGCCTGCTGGGCGTCAGCCCCGGCCGGCCGCCAGGTGGGTGAAGTCCTCGGCGTCGTGCGCGCACAGTGGGCGGACCAGGTCGCCGTGGTCGCGGCGCAGCTCGCGCAGCCGCTGCTGGTTGCGCTGCCGGGCCTTGTCGTCCACCGCCATCAGCTGCTGGTAGGTGCGCAACGCCGGTGGACGGCGCAGCAGTTCGGGGGCCAGGTCGGCGGCGCTGAAGTACGCGTCGCCGCAGTGCAGCAGCCAGCGCTCGCCGTCTCGGACGGCGACACCGCTGTGCCCGTGGGTGTGGCCGGTGAGCGGCACCAGCAGCACCTCGGGGCCGGCGCCGGGCAGCAGCCGCACCGCCTCGAAGCCGAACCACTGCTCGCCGCCCGCCGCGTACTCCGTCCAGCGCGGCCCGTGTGACCACTGCACCGCGCGGTAGCGCGATCGCTCCAGCCGGGTGGCCGGGTCGCGCGCCGCCCGCAGTTCGGCGGCGAGCACGTGCACCCGGGCCTCCGGGAAGTCGCCGAGGCCGCCCGCGTGGTCCGGGTCCAGGTGGGTGACCACGATGTCGCGGACGTCCCGCGGGTCGAAGCCCAGCGCCCGGACCTGGTGCAGCGCGGTGCGACGCAGCGTCAACTGCGGCCGGGCGGCCAGCAGCAGGCCGCGCCCCAGCCGCAGCGGATCCGCCACGTCCGCCGTCCCGAACCCGGTGTCCACCAGCACCAGCCCGTCCGCTCGCTCCACCAGCAGGCAGTGCCCCACCATCCGCCCGACCACCCGCCCGCCGCTGCCCACCAGCAGCCGGCCGCCGTACGGGCAGAACGTCGCGCAGTCCAGGTGATGCACGGTCATGACGCCTCCGGAGGGTTCGGATCAGCACACGGCCCGCTCGGGCCATGCCCGTTGCCTTTGGCTTCCTCCCTGCCCTGAAGAAGGACCGGGATTGAAGGCGCGTGCGGCGCGCGGGGCAACCGCCCCGTGCGCGTGCGCGTCGCCGATGGTTGGCGTTTCTCGGACCGCCAGGTGGCGAGGTCTCCGCGCCCTGACACCGCATGCCCTGCGGCGTTGAGGATGTTCTTCGCGGCGTTCACGTCGGCATGGTCCCGGTGGTGCGTGCCGCGTTGCGGAGCGCGAGCTCGAGCATGTGCCAGCCCTTGTTCAGGATGGCGCGATTGAGGCCGGCCTTCTGCCGGACGTTGCGACCCGGCTTCTCGACCGTGCCGGTAGCGCTTGCGGTCATGGCGCTGGTACGCAGTTCTTCCAGCACGACGACGGCGTTGTTGGTGGCCAGCTTGTGGGCGGTCTGCGCGCAGAAGTCGACGCGGCGGCTGCGGGCGTGCCCGCCAATGGTGTTGATCTTGGCCAGCGCGGCTTTGCGACGGTTGCTGCGGCGCTTGCAGCGTGCGAGCTGTTGCTGCAACCGGCGCAGCCGCTTCGTCTCGCCTCCGGTGACGTACGCGCGGTCGTGCAGGTCGCCATCGCTGGTGGCCGCCGCGACCTGCACACCCCGATCCACGCCGACAGCCGTGCCCGGCATGTCATGGCAATCCGGCGTCGCCTCGCCGTTCTCCACCAGGATCGAGACGTACCAGTGTGCGCCCTGCCGGGTGACAGTCGCCGAGCGAACGAGTCCGCCGAGTGGGCGAGTCCAGCGGAAGCGGACCCACCCGAGCTTGGGGAGCTTCGCTCGACCCCACTTACGGCCGAGCCGCTCCACCGCGATCAGATTTCCCGCGGGGAACCTGAACGAGGGCGACCACCGGGCCTTGGACCGCCAACGGACCCTGAATGTCCCGTGCTCGCGGCACGCCCGGTCCAGGTCCCTCAGGGTCTGCTGCAACACATGCGACGGGGCGTCCTGCAGCCAGGGAAAGTCGTTCTTGGCATCGGCCAGTTCGGCGGCCTGCGGCACGTAGTTCATCCACGCGCCGCGCCGCCGGTACTCCCGTCGCTGCTCGAGCGCGGTGTTCCATACCGAACGGCACACGGCACCGAACGTCGCGCACAACTCAGCCTGAGCGGGCGAGAGTTCGAGCCGGTACCGGCGGCCGGACAACACCAGGACGCTCCTCTTCGAGTTGCAGTGATGACCATTGTGCCCGGTGCTGAGGACGCAGTGACGACGCTCATCTGATCACTTCGAGCGGTCCCCGGGCAGCCGCCGCCGCCATGCCTCACCCGATGGTGGTACTTCAACCGGCCGTACGCGGTGGTCGCCGTCGCGGACGCGAGGCGGGCGCCGGCGCATAGCATTCGGAGCGGTTACCGCTGTCCCGAGGAAAGACCACCTGATGCGACTCGATCTCGCCGCCACCGCGCTGCCCGCCACCTCGCCCGAACTGGCCCGGCTGGCCGAGGAGTCGGGGGCGGACCGGATCAGCCTGGCGGAGACCTCGCACGACCCGTTCCTGCAGCTGGCCCGGGCGGCGGACCGGACCCGCGGGATCGAGCTGGCGACCGGGGTGGCGGTGGCGCTGGCCCGGACCCCGATGATGCTGGCGTACCAGGCGTGGGGGCTGCACGAGAGTTCCGGCGGGCGAGCCGCGATCGGGCTCGGGACGCAGATCAAGCCGCACGTGGTCCGGCGGTTCGGCATGCCGTGGGACCGGCCGGCGGCGCGGATGCGGGAGTACGTCGCGGCGGTCCGGGCGATCTGGCACAGTTGGCAGACCGGCGAACGCCTGGCGTTCCGCGGCGAGTTCTACCGGCACACCCTGATGACCCCGGTCTTCGCGCCGGACCCGCTGCCGTACGGGCCGCCGCCGATCCTGCTGGCCGGCGTCGGACCGCTGATGACCGCCACCGCCGGAGCGGTCGCCGACGGCTTCCTCGCCCACCCGTTCTGCTCGCCCGAGCACCTCGCCACCCGGGTGCTGCCCGGCGTCCGCGAGGCCCGCGCGGAGGCCGAGGCCGCGCACCAGCCGTGGACCGCCCGCCCGTTCGAGGTGGTCGCCAACGTGCTGGTGGCCACCGGGCGGGACGAGGCCGAGTACCGGGCCAACCTGCGCGCGGTCCGCGAACGGATCGCCTTCTACGCCTCCACCCCCGCCTACCGCCCGGTGCTGGAGACGCACGGCTGGGGCGAGCTCCAGGACGAGCTGCACCGGCTCTCCACCCGCGGCCGCTGGCAGGAGATGGGCGAGGCGCTGGACGACACCGTGCTCGCCGCCTTCGCGGTCACCGGAACGCCCGCCGACGCCGCCCGCGAACTGCACCGCCGCTACGGCGCCCTCGCCGACCGGCTCTGCCTCGGCGGCCCGGACGAGACCGACCCGGCCGCGCTGCTGGACGTGCTGGCGGAGCTCCGCAGGCTCGGCTGACGGCCGGTCGGCAGCGCCGCCGGGACGGCGCTCACAGGCCCTTGATACCGATGAGGTCCTCGCCGAGCTCGGTGCCGACGAAACCGGTGGCGGCCGCGTCCAGGGTGAACTCGTCGACGGTGCCGGTGGTCCAGACGATCACGACCGTGTCCGGCCGCTTTCCGGCGTACCAGTGGCCCCAACCGTCGTACCGGGACGGCGCCGCCGACGAGGCGGGTTTGGTGGCCGTCCAGAAGCAGCTGCCGGCCGCGGTCAGGAAGTAGTAGAAGTCGGTGCCGAGCCAGGTGACGGTCCACCAGCCTGCCAGGCCGGTGAGCGGGCCCGGCGCCGGGTCGTCCGCGCTGAAGTGCAGCAGGCTGACGAACGGGTGCTCGGGGCCGACGGTGCGGATCTGCCAGGTGCCCTCGCCGGCCCCGAGGTCGGGGTGGTCCATGGTGGAGTGGCAGGTCATCCTGGCCTCGCCGGTCGCCGCGTCCACCGAGACGAGCAGCCCCGCGTGCTCCTGGCGGCCGCCGGCGGCGAAGGTCAGCACGTCGCCGGGTTTGATGACGTGGGACAGCGCTGCGAAGACGGTCTCGGTCGCCGACCTCGCGGCCATGTCGACGATGAGCTTCACCTCGGTGGCGGGCCGGAACTTCAGCTGGTACAGCTGGGCCGGGTCGCGGGTGGGCCACACCGCGCCGGGCTGGGCCGGGCCGAGTCCGGACACGCCGCCCGCCACCAGGCAGTGCGAGATGTAGGTGGTGCAGTCGTTGAGGCCGCCGGGGCTGCCGGGCACCCCGGCGGTGCCGAACCAGGGCAGGGCGAGGAACCGCTCGTTCGCCGGGATGTCGGACTCGCGGAAGTGCACGCCGACATGGGCGGGCGCGACGTAGTACAGCCCGTCGGCCGGGCCGCTGGTGCCGGTGCTCACGTCGGTGGTGACGTTGCGGAGGAACACCGGTTCCCAGTCCGACCTGACCACATGACGCGCCATCAGTTCGGTCTTGCGGGTCCGGACGTCGACGGCCTCGCTCTTCAACCAGACCAGGTGGTCGTCGGTCGGCCGGAACCAGAAGCGCTTCGCGTAGTCCACCGCCTTGGCGCGGTCCACGCTCAGGCCCCCGGCGCGGCGAACTCGGCACCGTTCCAGACCCAGTCGGTCCGCGCGGCGAACGGGGTGCCGTCCACCTCGCCGGGATACCGCACCAGGTCGAGTTCGCCGCCGAGCCGACTGACGCCGGGCAGCAGCCCGGAGAGGTTCGCCAGGCGGCTCCACGCCAGGTCGCCCGGTCCGGTCGGCAGGGCCGGGGCCGGTGCGGCGACCCAGCCGGCCGCGGCGAGCAGCGGGCGCAGCGGCAGCAGCCGGACCAGGCCGAGGTGGACCGTCATCGGCGTCGGACCCGGGGCCAGCACCGCGCCCTCCATGTCCCGTTCGGGCAGCGCGGCGGTCGCCGGGTTGCCCGGGTCGGGCCGGGCGAACAGGTCGTAGCCGGTGGCCACACCGCCGATCTCCCGGCCGAGCACGATCGAGTCGGTGGTCGGGTCGGCGAGCGCCGCGGTCGGCAGGACCCGCAGCTGCCGACCGCAGGCCTCCAGCGGGTCGGTCGTGTCGGTCAGCGGCGGCAGGGCGGGGCTGGCCCACAGCGGCAGGACCGCGCCGACCTGGTGGACCGCGGCCAGCACCGTCTGCAGTCCCGCGACCAGGTCCGCGCGCACCGGCACGGTCGTCGGTGCGGTCGGCCCGGCGGCGCCGGTCGGCCGATCGTTGGCCAGCGCGGTGAAGGTGAGCAGCCGGCTGCCCGCGGGCGGCGCCGCGGCGGGGCCCGCGATGCCCAGGACCGAGCTCAACGCCTGGAGCGCGGCGGTGCGTTGGCCCAGGTCCTCCAGGAGGTTGACCAGCCCGGCGGTCTGGGTGATGTTCAGCGGCGCCGGTGCGCGGGAGGGGATCACGTCGCCCTCCAGCGCGAGCCGGCGCAGCAGGAGCAGCTGGGCGTCCTGCGCGGCCGGGCTCGCCGCCGTCCGGATGACGTCGACCAGCGCGTCCAGCGCCCGGTCCTCGGCGGTGGCCGCCGGTGCCGCGGGGGCGGGGGCGGGCTGGGCGGGTGGGGTGGGCTGGGACATGCGGATCCTCTCAGGCGTCCACGGTGAAGCGGGACTTGGGCGTCGCGGCGCTGCCGCCCGCCGGCGTGGTGACGACGACGTCGACCGCACCGGGGGCGAGGGCCGGGACCTTGCCCTCGATCCGGGTCGCGTCGACGACCGTCAGGTCGACCAGCCCGGCGGTGCCGACCTTCACCGCGGTGGCGCCGGTGAACCCGGTGCCGGTGACGGCGACGGCCGTACCGGGCTTGCCGTGCCCGGGGACCACGGCGGTGACCGTCGGCGCCCCGCCGCCGCCCGCCGCACCGCCCGTCCCGCTGCCGCCGGCAGCCCCGCCCGTGCCCGCGCCGCCGCCGGGTGTCCCGTCGTCCTTCGGCTTCGCCTTGCCCTGCTCCAGTTTGGCCTTGGCCAGCTCGGCGGCCTTGTCCATCGCCTTGTTGGCCATCGACTGCGCTCCGGCGAGCGCGTCCTTGCGGGCCGACTCCGCCGTGGTCAGGGTGTCCTTGAGCAGACCGGCCAGCGCGGTCGAGCCGGTCAGGGCGTTGATGTCGAAGCCCTTGGCCTCCGCGCCGGCCCTGATCAGCGCCTGCGCCAGGCTGCTGTCCGCGGTGGGCCCGGCGTTGCTGAAGTTGGTGATGATCGGGCTCAGCCCGGTCAGCGTGTTCGGGGCCTGCAGCCCGGCGGTCAGCGACGACGACGGCACCGGGGTGTCGGCGATCACCGGCGCGCTGTCGGCGGGAGAGTCCTGCCAGTTCCAGAAGCGGGTCAGGTCGATCCGCTCGGCGGACGGGCAGTGGCCGAGCACCGCCTCGCCGAGCACGCCGTGCGTCGGCAGCGCGATGGTGGACACCGGCGGGGAGAAGCCCGTGGTGTGATACCTCGTCAGCGCCTCCTGCACCGTCGCGGTGGTGAAGGCCACCCCGTCGACCGCCTTGCGCCTGGCCACCAGCTCGGCCGGGATCATGAACGGAAGGACCATGCAGTTGCCGTAGAAGCCGAGCAACTGGTTGGCGACGCAGGCCAGCAGCGGGATGTTCTCGGTGCCGTCCTCGACCCCGCCCGCCACGCCGACGGTGTACCCCTCCAGCATCATCACCCGCTCCTCCGCCGTCAGCGACATCCACACCGCCTTGGAGTAGGTGACCGTCCGCGGGACCACGTGCTGGAGCACCCGCTCGATCTCCAGCAGCGCCGAGTACCGCAGCTCCGGCGGGAGTTGGCGGGCGGCGAACGGCTCCGGAGCGGTCGACAGCACCAGGTCGCCCAGGTAGTCGTTCAGGTAGAGCCGGTCGGGCAGCACCACGGTGCCGATGCTCTCGGACGGGTCGACCAGCGCGGCCTTGACCCGGCGCAGGCGCGGCCCGCCGACCTCCTGTTCGAGCTGCTCCGCGGTGAACGTCACGTCCCGGGACGGCGCTCCCTCGCCGAGCTTGTCGATCATCGCGGCGGCGGTGGCCGCGCCGAACAGGTTGCTCAGCGTGGTGGCCTCCACCGTCGCCGCGCCCGGGAAGCGGTAGTGCAACGGGCGGAACTGGCGGCTCAGTTCGACCCCGACCACGTCGGTGCGGGGCAGCCACTCGGGCAGCACGATGCCGCGCTCGATCACGGTCGACTGCCCGGCCCGCCGCTCCCGCAGGTACCCGAGCAGCTCCGCCTCCGAGGCCAGCGCGTTCGCCGGATCGCTCTGGCGGGTGGGGATCGGATCGATCGGCGCACCGGTGGGCATCGGGTACGGGCCGATCCGCCGGCCGCCGCTGGCGAGCAGCGTCACCCAGACGTCCTCGTTGGGCAGGAAGGTGCCGTCGACGAACACCGTCACCACGTCGGCCGCGGCGTCGGCCGGGGACTGCACCGTCGCCCGCGGGTCGGCCGCGAACTCCTCCAGCAGCGCCAGGCCCTTGCGGTACGGGGGGTCGACGACCCGCCGCAGCGTGTCGACGTGGGACAGCAGCCGACCGTAGCGGTGCAGCACCCCGGCCCGGTCCACCGCCGCGTCGGTCAGCGCGACCGGCTCGTTCGACGGCAGGAACCGGATCGGGTCGAGCGGCACGAAGCACACCAGCGTGACGCCGTCCACCGTGGACCGGACGTCGAACATCCGCAGTACCTCCCAGTACTGCATGGTCAGCGCCCGCGTCTTGTTGTGGTTGGTCACCGTCTTGGTGACGACCTCGGTGCGCTCGGCGGCCGCGGCCAGCCGCATGCTGGTGCGCTGCGCACTGCGCCGGGCGCTGGCCGACCGCTCGACCGCCGCGTGCGAGGACTGCACCGCGTCGGAGGTGTAGTTGCGCACCCCGCTCATCCAGTTGTTCGCGTCCCCGGAGCTGGACGAGCTGCCCCCGCCGCCGGCCGCCCCGCCGCCGATCACCACCGGCCCGAGGGCGAAGCCGATGCCGCCCGCCACGCCCCACGAGGACGAGTGCGCCTCGGTGCTGAAGTGACTGCCGCCCGCCGCGCTCTCGCTCATGCCGGAGGCGAAGGTGGCGCGGGTGGACGAGTCGTCGCGCTCGCGGAAGGCCTGCTGCTCCTGGACGTCCAGCCGCTCCGACTCGAACACCGCGGTGGTCGCCCGACGGTCCACCACCGCGACGCGCTGCTGCTCGCCCGGCGCCAGCGGAAGGGAGTACACCAGGTCGCCGAGGGCCAGGCCCTTGGGCGTCCACCGCTGCGCCAGGTGCACCATGTACCCGAGCCCCAGCGACCCGGCGATCGGCACGGTGGACGCGAACGAGCCGCTGCCGAACTGGTCGATCCCGGCCGCGGCGCTGCGGAAGGCGTCCACGCTGATCGGCTGGTCGACGGGCAGCCGCTCGGCGAAGGTGTAGGCGTGGTCGGTGCCGGCCATCGCCTCCAGGTACGCGGCCGAGATGTCCAGCTCGCGGCCGCGGAAGTGCAGGCGCAGGCCGAGCGAACCGACACTGGGACGCGGCTCGACCAGCCGCACGAGCACCGCGTACGGGAAGCGGTCCATCGACAGGTCGCTGCGGAAGATCTGCTGGCACACGTCGGCGCCGAGGGTCACCTTGGGCGCTGACGCGGCGTCAGCGGCACCGGTGGTGCCGGGGGTCGGCAGGTCGAGCTGGGCGACGATCTGCCCGAGCTGTGCGACGACCGACACCGGCAGCGGGTCTACCGCGTCCGGGAGCGTCAGCACGCCGGCCGCGCCGGTCGCGGTCAGGGTGGCGAGTTCCACCGGCACCTTCGCCGTCCGGGTGGCCCCGGTGACGGCGAGGGTGAGCTCCCCGGTCGCCGGTCCGGTGCGGACCTGCGCGGGGACCGAGACGGTGAACGCGCCGTCGACGCCGGTGACGCAGGTGCCCGGTCCCGGCCCGCCGGGGAACGGCTCGGCGACCGTCACCTGTACCTGCGCCGCGGGCCGGCCGTCCGGCTGCACCAGCACGCCGGTCAGCTGCCCCGGAACGCCCGGCCCGAGCAGGGTGGTGAGGTCGAAGGACGGGTCCCTGATCAGACCGAGCAGCCGGTCCCCGAAATGCGTGGCGGCCAGCACCCGGCTCGCCGCCATGCCCTCGGCGAGCTGCGGGTGTGCCTCCAGCAGGCCGGCGACGGACTTGTCGAGGGGATCGAGCCGGGGCAGCGCGCCGCGGACCAGGTCCCGGCCGCCGGTGTCGTTGCGCATGACGTCACCGTACGAGGCCGCTTCGTCCGGTATCTGATGATTCGTCACCGACACGGGCGAATGTGACAATACGACCTCGCGGGTGGTCAGCCGCGGGGCAGGACCAGGGACTGCACCTCGGGCAGGTGGCGCCAGTCGGAGGAGACCAGGGTGGCGTGCGCGCCGGCGAGCTGGGTGACGCGGGCGCGGGCCTGGTCGGCGGTCGGGTCGGTGGCGCTGATCGCGGGGGCGACGTTCTGCGCGTCGGTCATGCTGACCAGGTAGTGCCGGGTGTCGTACCAGGAGGTGTCGATGCCGTTCAGGTACGCGGCGGCGTCGCCGTCGAAGACCACGAACCAGGGGCGGATGGTGGTCTCGGAGTAGCCGGTGCGCGGGTCGCCCGCGGCCGCGCCGTGGACGGCGGGGAAGACCCGGGCGTCGCCGATCCGGCCGGCGGCGGCCAGGTCGCGCAGGTGGCGCGCCTCCTCGACGTCGGTGTGCAGGGTGTCGAAGGGGTTGCCCTCCTCGACGGTGCCGGGGATGACGTAGACCAGGGCGCGGCCGGCCAGGCTCGCGCGGCTCGGCCAGTTCCCGGCCCGGGCGGCGTCGTCCAGGGTGGCGTAGCTGCCGCCGCCGGGCTTGGCGAGCAGGTCGGCGGGGCGGAAGGCGGCGCTGCCCAGGTGCGCGGCGATCAGCGAGTCGAGCTGGGTCGGGCCCATGCCGCTGCTGGCGGCGAAGCCGGCCTTCAGCTCCAGCTTGACGGTCAGCGGGCCGGCGGTGGGGTGGGCGGCCAGCCAGACCCGGACGTCGTCCAGGCAGCTCTCCAGGTTCTTGTTGGCGCCGCCGGTGTACAGCTGGGCGGGGGTGGAGGCGTTGACGCAGTTGTTGGAGTTGCCGAGCGGGTTGGAGTGGCTGACCTTCCACTCCTTGGTGATGGTGTCGGTCCAGGCGTCCAGCTCGATCATCGAGGTGCCGGTGTCCAGCGACTGGGCGAGGAAGCCGAAGGCGGCCGGGTCGTAGGTGTTGTGGATGCCGACGCCGGTGGTGGAGGCGAACGGCAGCTCGGCGGGCGTGGCGGCGTCGGCGGCGCCGCCGAACCGAGTGGGGATCAGGAAGGTCGCGGCGAGCACGGCGGTGGCGGCGGCGGTGCGGCGGAGGTTCATGCGGTCCCCTCGTCGGTCGGACGGCCCGGTGATCGGCCGGTCAGCGAGCAGGATGGGCCGCCTGAACGTCTTTGAGGTGACATGACAACAAAGTGTGGCGGAAGCTGACACGGCGTCAAGCGGTGTGCGTGCCGCACCTGGCCCGCGAAGCGCGCGTGCCGGACCGGGCCTGCGGGGCGCGCGTGCCGGACCGGGCCCGCGCGGCGCGCGCGGTTAGCCTGACCCGATGAGCGAGCCGCAGCCCCCCGCCCCGCCCCCGCCGGCCGGACGCCGGCCGAAGTACCGGGCGCTGTCGCCGCTGCGCGAGCACCTGCGGGAGTCGTTCTGGTTCGCGCCGCTGCTGACCTGCCTCGGCGCGATCCTGCTGGCCGGGCTCACCGACATGCTGGACCGGGCGATCTTCGAGGAGGCCACCGCCTCGCAGACCGCCGACAACCTGCTGTCCTTCACCTCGGCGGCCAAGAGCGTGGTCTCCACGGTCAGTTCGGCGATGCTCACCTTCATCGCCGTGGTGTTCTCCATCTCGCTGGTCGCGCTGCAGATGGCCGCCAGCCAGTTCAGCCCGCGGGTGCTGCGGCTGTACGTCCGCAGCCGGCTCACCAAGGCCACCTTCGCCACCTGCCTGGCCACCTTCGTCTTCACGCTGCTGGTCCAGCTCGGCTACGACGACACCACCGACCCGGCCCGCGCCATCTCGGTGCCGATCGTCTCCACCGTGGTCGCGCTGCTCCTGGTGATGCTCAGCCTGGCGCTGTTCGTGCTGTACGTGCAGGCCACCCTGCGGCTGCTGCGCGTCCCGCACGTGATCGACCGGGTCACCCGCGAGTCGCTGGCGGTGCTGCAGGACTACCGCTGGCTCGCCCCCGACCTCGCCCCCGCCGACGCCCCGCCGCCGGTCGGCCTCACCCTGCTGCACGAGGGCCGGGCCGGGGTGCTGCGGGACGTCAACATCCGCTGGCTGGTCCGGGTCGCGCGGCGGCACGACACCGTGCTGCACCTGATCCCGCGGATCGGCGACTTCATCGCCACCGGCACCCCCACCGTGGTGGTGGTCGGCGGCACCCCGCCCCGGCCGCGCCGGATCACCACCGCGCTGAACGTCGGCGTCGACCGCACCATGCACCAGGACCTCAGCTTCGGCTTCCGGCAGCTGGTCGACATCGCCATCCGCGCCCTCTCGCACGCCATCAACGACCCCACCACCGCCGTCCAGGCCGTCGACCGGATCCACCAGCTGATCGCCGTGCTCGCCCCGCTGCCGCTCGGCGAGCTCCAGCACCGCGACAAGGACGGCGCGGTGCGCCTGGTGCAGTCGGTGCCCGGCTGGCAGGCCACCGTCGACCTGGCCTTCACGGAGATCCGGATCTGCGGCTCCGGCCACCCCCAGGTCACCCGCCGCCTGGTCGCCGCCCTCGACGACCTGCTGCGGATCACCCCCGAGGAGCGGCGCCCGCCGCTGCTGCGGCAGCGTCAACTCCTGGACCGCGCGGTCGCCGCGGCGGTGCCCGATCCGGAGAACCGCGCGTTCGCGCTCGAGCCCGACCGGCAGGGGATCGGCTGACAGACAGAGATCCGCCCGAGGAGGGGGCTCCCTCCTCGGGCGGATCAGGGTCGCGACGGGTCCGGGGCTCAGCGCGCCCGGTTCAGCGAGGCGAGGTAGTCGTTGTACGCCGCCAGCTCCTTGTCGCCGTCCCGGTCGGCGGCGCGGTCGCGGCGGCGGGCCTGGCGTTCCTCGGACTTGGCCCACTGCAGGGTCAGCGCGATGAGCACGATCGCGGTGGGGATCTCGCCGAACGCCCAGGTGATGCCGCCGGCGATCTGCTGGTCGGCGTGCAGGTCGGTGCCGGGCGGGGCGGCGCCCGCGGAGAAGGTGGTGACGAGCTGGCCGGTGGCCATCATCACGGCCACGCCGAAGAAGGCGTGGAAGGGCATCCCCATGAAGAGCTCGATGATCCGCAGCACGAAGCCGGGCCGGTGCGGGCCCGGGTCGACGCCCATGATCGGCCAGAAGAACAGCATGCCGACCGCGAGGAAGTGGCCCATCATCGCCAGGTGCCCGACCCGGTACTGCATCAGGAAGTCGAACAGCGGCGTGAAATAGAGCACGTACAGGCTGGCGATGAACGCCGGGATGGTGAACGCCGGGTGCGAGACCACCCGGACGTAGCGGCTGTGCAGCAGCGCCACCAGCAGCTCGCGGGGGCCGCGGCCGCTGCCCTTGCGGGCGGGGCGCAGCGCGCGCAGGGCGAGCGTGATGGGGGCGCCGAGCAGCAGCAGGATGGGGGAGAGCATGGACAGCACCATGTGCTGCATCATGTGGGCGCTGAACAGCACCATGCCGTAGTCGTTGAGGCCGGTGTTGGTGACCAGGAAGACGGTGGCGACGCCGGCCGTCCAGGCGATCGGCCGGCCGATGGGCCACTTGTCGCCGCGGCGCCAGAGCCGGACCGCGCCGGCCAGGTAGAGGCCGAGGGCGAGCGCGCAGAAGACCAGGTAGGGCCAGTCCGGCGACCACTCCAGGGCTCGGGAGACGGTGAAGGGCCGGAGCCCTCCGCCCCCGTGGTGGTGCATCCCTGCCATGCCGTCGCCCATCGGGCGGCCCCGCTTTCGTCCATGCCGTCCGGCTCCGCGGCGCAGCGGCGGTCCGGTTTGGTCCGGTTCGTTCGGACCAAAGCCTAAGCGGCGCTTACGGGCCGCCGGTCAGCGCCCCCGGCACCAGGGTGTTGTCGTTGGTGCGGCCCGCGGCGAAGTCCTGCACGTTGCGGGCGGTGGCGTCGATGATCTGGCCGACCGCGGTGCGGGTGAAGTACGCCTGGTGCGAGGTGACCAGGACCTGCGGGAAGCTGATCAGCCGGGCCAGGGTGTCGTCGGTGATGCCCTGGACGGACCGGTCGGTGAAGAAGACGTCGGCCTCCTCCTCGTAGACGTCCAGGCCGACGCCGGCCAGCCGGCCCGCGCGCAGCGTCTCGACCAGGGCGGTGGCGTCGACCAGGCCGCCGCGGCTGGAGTTGACCAGGATCGCGTCGTCCTTCATCCGGGCCAGCGCGGCGCCGTCGATCAGGTGGTGGGTGGCGTCCAGCAGCGGGACGTGCAGCGAGACCAGGTCGGCGGCGGCGAGCAGTTCGTCCTTGTCGACGTAGCGCATCCCGAGCGCCTCGCACGCGGGGTTGGGGGCGACGTCCCAGCCGAGCAGGGTGGTGCCGAAGCCGGCCGCGATCCGGGTGAAGCACTCGCCGATCTTGCCGGTGCCCATCACGCCGACGGTCATGCCGTGGATGTCGCGGCCCATCAGGCCGTCGAGCCGGAAGTCGAACTCGCGGGCCCGGTTGACCGAGCGGATCAGCCGGCGGTTGACCGCCAGCGCGAGGGTCCAGGCGTGTTCGGCGACCGAGTAGGGCGAGTAGTAGGAGACCCGGGCGACGGTCAGGCCGAGCTTCCCGGCGGCCTTCAGGTCGATGTTGTTGAACCCGGTGGAGCGCTGCGCGATCAGCTTGGTGCCGCCGGCCGCGAGCAGGCCCAGGGTCTCGGCGTCCAGCGCGTCGTTGACGCTGCTGGAGACCACGGGGAAGCCGGCCGCCAGCGGGGCGGTGTCGGCGGTGAGGAAGACGTCCAGCATCCGCAGCCGGTGGGTGTCCAGGGCGGCGGCCAGCAGCGGACGTTCGTCGGACTGCACTCCGTAGGCGAGGATCTCCATGCCCGGAGGCTAACCCCGGGGGCGCGGGCGGAACACCGCGACGCGCCCCCGACGGTTCGTCAGGCCGTAGGACGGACCGGTCAGACGACGGTCTCGGCCTCGAGGTAGCGCTCGGCCGGGACGGTCTTCAGCTCGGCGACGGCCTCGCCCAGCGGCACCAGCTTGATGTCGGTGCCCTGCAGCGCGGTGATGTGGCCGAACGCGCCCTTGTGGGCGGCCTCCACCGCGTGCCAGCCGAAGCGGGTCGCCAGCACCCGGTCGTAGGCGGTCGGGGTGCCGCCGCGCTGGGTGTGGCCGAGGATCACCGGACGGGCCTCCTTGCCGAGGCGGTGCTCCAGCTCGCGGGAGAGCTGGGTGGCGATGCCGGTGAACCGCTCGTGGCCGTACATGTCCTTGGTGCCCTCCTCCCACGGCATGGTGCCGGGCTCGGGCTTGGCACCCTCGGCGCAGACCACGATGGCGAACTTCTTCTGCCGGTCGAAGCGCTCGCGGACGACCTCGGTCAGCTTGTCGATGTGGAACGGGCGCTCCGGGACGACGATGGCGTGCGCACCGGCGGCCATGCCGGCGTTCAGCGCGATCCAGCCGGTGTGACGGCCCATCACCTCGACGACCATCACGCGCTGGTGCGACTCGGCGGTGGTCTTCAGCCGGTCCAGCGCCTCGGTGGCCACCGACACGGCGGTGTCGAAGCCGAAGGTGACGTCGGTGCAGGCGATGTCGTTGTCGATGGTCTTCGGCACGCCGACCACCGGCAGGCCCGCGTCGCTCATCAGCTTCGCGGCCTTCAGGGTGCCCTCGCCGCCGATCGGGATGACCGCGTCGATGCCGAGGTCGGCGCAGTACTTCTTGGCCCGCTCGACACCGTCCCGCAGGTGGCCGGGCTGCACCCGGGACGAGCCCAGGATGGTGCCGCCCTGGGCCAGGATGCCGTTCACCGACTCGAGGGTCAGCGGGCGGTGCACGCCCTCCAGGAGACCGCGCCAGCCGTCCTCGAAACCGATGATCTCGTCGCCGTGGTCGACCACCCCCCGGTGGACCACGGACCGGATGACGGCGTTCAGGCCGGGGCAGTCACCGCCGCTGGTCAGGACACCAATTCGCATTGCTTTGCCAACTCCCGAGGAGATCGGACGGCCGGACTGGTGGGTGGGGATCGGACATAGCGTCCGAAACTGACCTGCTGCACAGCATACGGTCCCTGCGTCCGGCCAGGCGGAAACCGACGCGGGAGCGGCATCCTCGACGCACCTCACGTAACTGCGGCCCGGCCGCCGAGGAGGGTGGTGCGTCCGAGCTTCTCTATTGTTCTACGAATCCGGCCCGTCGCGGGGCGGCTGACCACATCGCGGTCAGCCGCCCACGGCTCACGCCGGGCGGCTGGTGGCGGCGATCCGCTCGGCGCGCAGCGCCTCGTACCAGGTCGTGTCGGCCGGCGGCAGGGCGTTGACGTCCAGCGCCAGCTTGATCAGCAGGTCCGCGACGGCGGGGTTGCGGGCCATCACGGGGCCGTGCAGGTAGGTGCCGAAGACGGTCTCCCGCCAGGCGCCCTCGGTGCCGTCGCCGGTGCCGTTGCCGCGGCCGACCTGCACGGTGGCCAGCGGGGTGACGCCCTCGCCGAGGTGGGTGACGCCCTGGTGGTTCTCGAAGCCGGTCAGCTGCGGCAGGCCGAGCTGCGGGTCGACCTCGGCCAGCACGTCGCCGACGCAGCGGGCGCCCTCGCCGCGGGTGGTCCACACGTCGAGCAGGCCCAGGCCCTGCTCGCGCTCGCCCAGGTCGTTGACGAACTCGTGGCCGAGGATCTGGAAACCGGCGCAGACCGAGAAGATGATCGCGCCGTTCTCCGCGGCCCGGACCAGCCCGCCATCGCTGCGCAGCCGCTCCGCCGCGAGCCGCTGCGGCCGGTCCTCGCCGCCGCCGATCAGGTAGATGTCGCCGCTGGTCGGCACCGACTGGTCGGAGCGCACGTCGATCCGCTGCACCCCGAGCCCGCGCTGCCGGGCCCGCCGCTCGACGACCAGCGCGTTGCCGCGGTCGCCGTACGTGGACAGCAGGTCCGGGTAGACCCAGACCACCCGCAGGCTGCTCTCGCTCATCCTCGAAGACCTTCCGAACTGGGTGCCGTACTGCTGCTGCTCGCCGTACGACTGCTCGCCGTACTGCTGGTAGGGCTGATCGGTCATCAGGCGACGACCGCCTTGCGCAGCTGCTGGAAGGCCGTGTAGTTGGCGATCGCCTCGATCCGGCCGGCCGGGGCGGCGTCCACCGCCTGCGCCAGGGTGTCGACGACCTGGAACTGCAGGCCGGCCACCTCCAGCCGGACCGCCAGGTCGAGCTTGCGCTGGCCCATCACGAAGATCGGGTGGCCGGCCAGGCGCTCGTAGTCGACGTCCCACAGCCAGGAGGTGTCGGTGCCGTCCGCGTCCAGCGCGTTCACCGACAGCACCACCGGGGCGGGCGGGCCGTCGATCAGCGAGAAGGTCTCCAGCCAGCCGGCCGGGTTCTTCGCCAGCAGCAGCCGGACGTCCCGGCCGTGGAACTGCACCACGTCGTAGCGGCCCGCCACCGCGGTCACCGACTGCATCCGCTGCAGCGCGACCTGCGGGGCCACCCCGAAGACCGCGGCGACCGCGGCGGAGGAGGTGGCGTTGGCCAGGTTGGCCCGGCCCGGCAGCTGCAGCTGGATCGGCCAGGCGCCCCGGTGCGGGTCGATCACGTGGGTGCCCTGCAGCGCCCAGTGCGGGTTCGGGCGGCGGAAGCCGCAGTCGCCGCAGAACCAGTCGTCGCCCGGACGCTGCATCACGCCGCCGCAGGACGGGCACGACCAGGCGTCCTCCTTCCACGCCTGCCCGGCGGCCACCCAGACCACCTTCTTGCAGGACGAGGCGGCCCAGGTCACCAGCGGGTCGTCGGCGTTGGCCACGATCACCGCGTCGGTGTCCTTCAGGCCCTCCCGCCACTTCTCCGCCATCATCCGGGTCTCCGCCGCGCGGTCCAGCTGGTCGCGGGAGAGGTTCAGCAGCGCTATGGCCTTCGGCCGGGTGTCCCGGGCGACCATCGGCAGGTACTTCTCGTCCACCTCGATCACGCCGAACTTGGCGTCCGAGCCGCCCGCCAGCGCGGAGGTGATGCCGGCCGGCATGTTCGCGCCCAGCGCGTTGGAGACCACCGGGCCGGCCGCCCGCAGCGCCTCGGCGATCAGCCGGGTGGTGGTGGTCTTGCCGTTGGTGGCGCTCACCAGCACCACGTCCAGGTGCTCGGCCAGGGTGGCCAGCAGGTCCGGGTCCAGCTTCAGGGCGACCTTGCCGCCGATCACCGACCCACTGCCGCGACCAGCCTTCTGGGACAGCGCGGCGGCCATCCGGCCGGCCGTCACGGCGATCTTTGCGCGTGCGGGCAGCGAGGCGTCGCGCGCGGCTTCCGAATCGGTGCCTGGCATGCTCAGGGGTTCCTCCTTGCTGCGGCACCGCCCGGGCCGTTCGACGGCCCACGGGCGGCAGGGACGGGCTCAGCCTACCCACTCCCGCCCGGACGTTTGAGCAGGGGCGACATCCGAACCCGAGCCGCACCCGGACGGGCCCCGGGTACGGAGCACCCGCTCCGCGCCCGGGGCCGTCACACCGTCAGCGGGCCGCCCACGGCGCCGGCAGCTTCTCCGCCGCCTCCGCCAGGTGCGCCGTGATCACCAGCGTGCCGTCCTCCACCTGGTAGTCCAGCGGCGCCTCCAGGCGGCGCATGGTGGAGATCAGCCCGGTGTTGGACGAGGTGGTCACCGCGTACACGGTGCGCACGCCCGCCTCCAGGGCCAGCGCCGCCATCCGGCGCACCAGGTCCACGCCCAGGCCCCGGCGCTGCCAGGCGTCCTCGACCAGCAGCGCGATCTCCGCGCCCTCGTCGTCCCACATCAGGTGCGCCAGCGCCACCAGCCGGCCCTGCGCGGTCTCCACCGCCAGGGTCTGGCCGTGCCGCGGGTCGAGCAGGTGGTCCAGGTAGCGGTCGGCGTCCCGCACCGGCCCGTGGTAGCGGCGGCGCAGCGACTCCGGCGAGCAGCGGGCGTGCATCGCCAGCGCCGCGGGCTTGTCCTCCGGGGTGGCCCGGCGCACCGTCAGGTCGTCCCCGGCCGGGCGGGAGATCCGCGCCGCGACCTGCGGCACCCGCGGGCCGAGGACGGTGTCCAGCTCGACCAGGGCGCGGGCCCGGGCGAACTCGGTCGGGGTGAACGGCAGCTGCGGCCGGGACAGCTCCAGCAGGTCGCCGCCGGGCAGTGGCAGCCGCATGGTGTGCCCCTCCACGCCGGCCGGGGTGGAGTCGCCGCGGCCCGGGAACTGCCGGATCGCGGTGCGCCCGAACAGCTGCCGGAGCGCCACCGGCAGCTCCGCCGCGTCCAGCGCGGTGCGGGTGGCCAGCGCCAGCACCTGGCGCGGCACGTCGACCAGCTCGTGCGGGTCGGCCCGGTCGGTCCAGATGTCCCAGCCGCCGCCCGCGGCGACTGCCGCCGCCAGCTCGGTCCGCGGCAGCGCCTTCGGGGCCCGCACGATGAACTCGTCCACCGTGAAGTCCGGCAGCGGGTGCGCCTGCATCGAGACGATGCTCACCCGCCGCTCGGCCAGCGCGCTGCACACCCGGGCCAGGCTGCCCGGCTCGTCGGACACGCTGGTGCGCAGCCGCCACAGCGTGCTCTCCCCGCCGGCGTCCAGGCCGTCCGCCGCGCCGTCGCCGCGCCCGGCGTCGCCGCTCACCGCGACCCCGCCGGGCGGTGCGGGGGTGTCGGGTGCCGGCGGTCCGTGCGGGTGCCGGTGGGCGAGCCACCCGCGAAACAGTGCCGTGGCGAGCATGGCCGCCGCCGAGGCGACCAGCAGCACCGGCCCGTCGTGTCCGTGCACCACCACGTTGGCGACCAGGTCGGCCGCCGCGACGGCGGCGAAGACCGCCGCCAACTCGGTCGTCTCCCGCCGCCAGCGCTGGCCGCGCATCCTGGTGTTCCGGTGCTTCTGCTCGGTGTACGCCGTCTTCTCCATGCCAGCATGGTGGCGCTCCGCTGTTTCACGATCACGAATCCCCCGTGACCTCACGGTTAATGTCTGCGCGAACCGGTTTCCCCCGGATCAGCGCTGATCCGACCGGTACGCAGACATTGACGAGTGACGGGGTGTCAGGAGTTCCGCCCGAGAGAGGTGAGCAACTCCGCGCCGGCCGCCTTCACCTCGTCGAGCAGCAGCCGCAGGTCCGCCTCGGTGGTGGTGGCGTTCAGCAGGCAGGCCCGCAGCACCTCGGTGCCCCGGTAGACCGCGCCGGTCAGGAACACCCGCCCGCGCAGCTGCACCGCAACCGGCAGCCGCCGGTTGAGCTCCTCGACGACCGCCTCGTCGACCCCGGCCGGGCGGTACCGGAAGGCGACGATCGAGGTCTCCACCGGCGCGAGCAGCTCCAGCTCCGGGTCGGCCTCGACCCACCCGCCGAGCTGCCGGGCCTGCGCGGTGCAGTGCGCGACGTCCCGGGCCACGCCCGAGCGGCCACGGTGCGCGATCGACGCCCACACCTTCAGCGAGCGGAACGGCCGGGTCTGCTCGGTGCCGTACTCGGAGAACCAGCCGAGGTCGCCCGCCGCGTCGTCGCGCAGGTAGGACGGCACCAGGCTGAAGGTGCCGCGCAGCTGCTCGGCGTCGCGGACCAGCGCGCAGCCGCAGTCCACCGGCACGCCCAGCCACTTGTGCGGGTCCAGCGCGAGCGAGTCGGCGCGCTCCATCCCCTCGTACCGGTGGGCGATCGTCTCGTCCAGCACCCCGAACGCGCCGTACGCGCCGTCGACGTGGAACCACAGGCCCTCGCGCTCGGCGAGGTCGGCGATCGGCGTGAAAGGGTCGACCGCGCCGGTGCCGACGGTGCCCGCCGAGGCCACCACCAGGAACGGCAGCCGGCCGGCCGCGCGGTCCTCGTCGATCGCCTCCGCCAGGCTGGCCAGGTCCAGGTGCCCGTCCGCGTCGGTGCCCACCACCCGCAGGTGGCGGCTGCCCAGGCCGAGCAGCTCGGCGGCCTTGCGCACGCAGCTGTGCGCCTCGCCGGTCACGTACCCCACCAGCGGCGGCAGGCCCGCCAGGCCGTCCGCCCGGACGTCGTGGCCCGCCCGCTGGGCGGCGCGGTTCCGGGCGGCGGCCAGGCAGACGATGGTCGCCATCGAGGTGCCCGAGGTGAGCAGCCCGCCGCCCGCCGGGTGCGGGAAGCCGACCAGTTCGGCGATCCAGCGGACCACCGCCCGCTCCAGGTGCACGTCCGCGTGGTCGCCGCCGGCCGAGCTCGGGTTCATCGCCGAGGCCGCCAGCGTCGCCAGCACGCCGGCCGGCTGCGGCGAGGAGTTCACCCAGCCGAAGAACCGCGGGCTGCCGTTGCCCATCGGGTGCGGCATGAACCGCTCCTCGACGGTCTTCAGCAGCTCGCCGAAGTCGACGCCGTCCTGCGGCAGTTCGAGGTCCAGCAGAGCCGTGCGCTCGGCCGGGTCCATCGGCTGCCACACCGGCCGCGACGGAAGGCCCGTCAGGTAGTCCGCCACCAGCTCCGCAGCCGCCTGCGCGGCACTCCTGAAGTCATCGTTCACGAGGTCGATCGTATGCGGGAGGCATCGGCGCCCGGCCGCCAGGGCCGCGGCTCCGCCATACTGCCCGCGTGACGGAACAGCGGACGGTGACGCGGGTCGGGACGGATCGGGAACGGCGGGACGGGGAGGGGCGGCGGTCGCTGCGGCAGGACGTGTCGGCCCCGGCGCTGCTCGCGGGGCTGGTGTGCATCGCGGTGTCCTTCTCGGGCCCGCTGGTGGTGGTGCTGGCGGCCGCCGCGGCCGGACGGCTCGACCAGGCGCACACCGCGTCCTGGATCTGGGCGGTCTCCATCGGCAGCGGCCTGACCTGCCTGCTGCTCAGCTGGTGGACCCGCACCCCGGTGATCACCGCCTGGTCCACGCCCGGCGCGGCCCTGCTGGTGGTCAGCCTCGGCGCGTACCCCTACCGGGAGGCGGTCGGCGCGTTCCTGGTCAGCAGCGTGGCGACGGCGCTGTTCGGGGTGACCGGGCTGTTCGGGCGGCTGATGCGGGCGATACCCGTGGGGATCGTCAACGCGATGCTGGCCGGCATCCTGTTCACCTTCGGCGCGGGCATCTTCACCGAACTGCGGGCCGCGCCGGTGCTGGTGCTCGGCAGCTTCGCCGCGTTCCTGCTCGCCAAGCGGCTGCTCCCGCGGTACGCGGTGCCGGTGGCGCTGGTGGCCGGCGCGGTGCTCGCGGCCGCCACCGTCGGGCTGCCGCTGCACCTGGGCGGCGGCGGCCCGGTCCGGCCGGTGTTCACCGTGCCGGCGTTCTCCTGGGCCGCGCTGGTCGGCCTGGCGCTGCCGCTCACCATCGTCGCGCTGGCCTCGCAGAACGCGCCCGGCCTCGGCATCATGCGGGCCGCCGGCTACCAGCCCGACGACCGGCTGCTGATCACCGCGACCGGCGGACTGTCGGTGCTGCTCGCGCCGTTCGGCTCGCCGGGCGTGAACCTGGCGGCGATCACCGCCGCGATCTGCACCAGCCTGGAGAGCCACCCCGACCCGCGCCGCCGCTACGTGGCCGGGATGTCCGCCGGCGCGCTGTACCTGCTGGTGGGCAGTTTCGGCGGCATGCTGGTCGCCCTGTTCACCGGCCTGCCGCACGCCCTGATCGCGGTGATCGCCGGCGTCGCCCTGCTGGCCGCCTTCCAGGGCAGCCTGGCCGCCGCGGTCGCCGACGAGTCCGGCCGCGACGGCGCGGTGGTCACCTTCCTCGCCACCGCCTCCGGCATGAGCGTCGCCGGCATCGCCGCCCCGTTCTGGGGCCTCCTGCTCGGCGTCGCCACCCACCTGGTCCTGACCGCGCGCCGGCGCTGACGCCCTCCGGGCGGGAGACGGGCGGGACGGAGAGCCCGGCCCTGCTCCCCGCTGTCGGCCGGCCCCGGCGGAGTCCTCCGGGCGGGGGCCGGGAGTCCCGGGTCCGGAAACGCCGTGCGGCCCCGCCCGGGCCGGGCCGGGGGAGCCGCACGGGTCCTGACGAGGCGTCAGTCCAGGGTCGCGGACATCCCGCCCGCGGCGCGGCAGTAGCCCTGGATCTCCTTGTTGGTGATCTTGCCGCAGAGCCGGGCGGCCGCGCCGGACTCGGTGTAGTTGACGGTGTAGTAGCTGACCAGCCCCTGGGTGCAGGCCTTGCGCTGCCAGGCGTCCTTCGCGGTGGCGCACTGCTGCGCCGCCCAGTCCTCGCGGTCCAGGTTGTACTTCATGGTGCGGGAGCCGACGCCCCGGCTGCAGTCGTTGCCGCCGCCGCCCGCCTGCAGGCACCACTGCAGGGCCTGCGCGAAGACCTCGGGGTGGTTGGCGTAGTCGTGCGAGGACAGGTAGAAGGTCGGGGCGTAGAAGTAGCACGCCGACTGGAAGAGCGAGGGCTGCTCGGGGCACGGGTAGAGCGGCTCGGCGGCGAGCTTGTCCGCGGGGAGGTTCGCCTTGGCCTTCTCGTCCTCCTCGTCGGGCGCGAAGAGCTGCATGAAGACGCCCTCGGAGCAGGTGATCCGGCGGCTCTCGCTGGGGAACTTGTTGCACAGGTCGCGGGCGGCGGGGATGTCCTGCTTGGTGACGAACATGATGCCGTGGCCGACGCCGTGGATGCAGGGGCCGGTGTTGGCGGGGGCGCACAGCGACAGGATGTCGTGCTGCGGGTCCTTGGAGTTGGCGAGCATCTCCTCGACCGCGCCGTGCAGGTAGCCGGCCGCGCAGGTCTCGTGCGGGAAGGAGATCACCTTCTGGAAGTCCTGGTGGTAGCGCTGCACTGCCGCGTGCCCGAGCTCGTGGGCGATCGGGTGGCAGAAGCGCACCGTGTAGGGCTTCTCCTTGGTGGTCTTGTCGAGGTCGGCGAGGGCGACGCCGGGGTCGCTGGCGTCCATCTCGGCCATCAGCTTGTTGCGCAGGGTGCTGCGGGTCCAGACCGCGGGGTCGCCGGTGGGGGAGGCGGCGGCGCTCGGGCTGCCGGGTGCGGCGCCGGTCCGGCCGGGGGCGGTGCCCGGCGGGGTGCCGGGTGCGATGGCGGCGGTGGCGGTGCCGGGCGTCCAGTCGGTCACCACGACGGACCCGAGGCCGAGTGCGGCCAGCAGGACGGCGGTGACGACGGCGAACACACGCGGTTGCATGACGGACGGTCCCCCTGAGATCGACACGGACGGTACGCGGCCCATCCTGCTGGGTGACCGCCGGAAACCCCGGCCCGGACACCGCCATCAGATGAAGGTGCCCGGGTGCGATTCACCCGATCACCGCCTGCACACCGTCCTTCAACGACGACCCCACATCATAGGTGCGGCTGTGGACGGTTGTTCGACCGCCACCTGCTTGCCGGGAAAGCGCCCCGCGGGAGCGCCACGACTGGTCGTCCTGCCCGATTTCGGGCAGGATCTTTGGCATATGGAGACTCGACGCCTAGGCTCCCCACCCGTGCCTGTTTCACCGCACCCTCATGAGGACCTGATCACCCACCTCACCAGGACCACACCGTTGGCTCCCGGCGAGGCGGCCCGGGTCGTCGCGGAGGTGCTCGCCTACTTCGCGGAGCCCACCGAGGAGTACGTGCGCCGCCGTCACGGTGAGTTGCAGGCCAGGGGACTGACCAACGAACAGATCTTCGCCCGCCTCGGCGGCGAGCTGGCCGCCCGCCGGGTGGCCGCCCCGCAGCTGTCGGTGCGTCAGCTGCGGCGGATGGTCTACGGCTGATCCGGTCCCCGCCCAGCACCCGCCCCACGAACCTCAGGAGTCCACGTCATGTGCGGAATCGTGGCCTACATCGGCCCCAAGGACGCGTCCCCCTTCCTGCTCGAAGGGCTGCAGCGGCTGGAGTACCGCGGCTACGACTCGGCCGGCGTGGCGGTGCTCGCCCCGGCGACCAAGGCCGCGCCGGCCAAGCTGCGGGTCTGCAAGGTCAAGGGCCGGGTGGCCGACCTCGCGGCCGCCGTGCCCGCCCGGTTCAAGGGCTCGGTCGGCATCGGCCACACCCGCTGGGCCACCCACGGCGTGCCCTCCGACGCCAACGCCCACCCGCACACCGACAACGCCGAGCGCATCGCGGTCGTCCACAACGGCATCATCGAGAACGCCGACGAGCTGCGCGCCAAGCTCACCGCCGAGGGCGCGGTCTTCCGCTCGGAGACCGACACCGAGGTGCTGGCCCACCTGATCGCCGCGCACCGCGCCGAGGCCGGCGAACTCGAGGACGCGGTGCGCGCCGCGCTCAAGCTGGTGGTCGGCACCTACGGCATCGCGGTGCTGGACGCCGAGCAGCCCGACCGGATCGTGGTGGCCCGCAACGGCAGCCCGATCGTGCTGGGCATCGGCGAGAAGGAGATGTTCGCCGCCTCCGACGTCGCCGCCCTGGTCCGCTACACCCGCCAGGTGGTGCACCTGGAGGACGGCGAGCTGGCCACCGTCCGCGCCGACGGCTTCCGCACCTTCACCGAGGACGCGCGCACCGTCACCCGCCAGCCGTCCACCGTCGACTGGGAGGTCGGCTCCTACGACACCGGCGGCTTCGCGCACTACCTGCTCAAGGAGATCCACGAGCAGCCCGCCGCGGTCGAGCGCACCCTCTCCGGCCGGCTCGACGAGCGCTTCGCCACCGCGCACCTCGGCGGCCTCAACCTGGACGCCCGCGAGCTGCGCGAGATCCGCCGGGTCAAGATCCTCGGCTGCGGCTCCGCGTACTACGCCGGCGAGATGGGCGCCCAGCTGATCGAGGAGCTGTCCCGGATCCCCGCCCACTCCGAGCCCGCCTCCGAGTTCCGCTACCGCAACCCGGTGATCGAGGCCGACACCCTGTACGTCGCGGTCAGCCAGTCCGGCGAGACCTACGACACGCTGGCCGCCGTCCAGGAGATCAAGCGCAAGGGCGGCCGGGTGCTCGGCGTGGTCAACACCGTCGGCTCGGCGATCGCCCGCGAGTGCGACGGCGGCATCTACCTGCACGCCGGCCCGGAGATCTCGGTCGCCTCCACCAAGGCCTTCACCTCCACCGTGGTCGCCTTCGCGCTGCTCGCCCTGCACTTCGGCCGGATCCACGACCTCTCCCCGGCCGACGGCCGCCGGATCGTCGCCGCGCTGAAGGCGCTGCCCGACCAGATCCGCGAGGTGCTCGCGAACGGCGACGCCATCGCCAAGCTGGCCGAGGCGTACGCGGAGTCCGAGGGCATGATGTACATCGGCCGGGTCCGCGGCTACCCGGTGGCCCGGGAGGGCGCGCAGAAGCTCAAGGAGATCAGCTACGTGCACGCCGAGGCGTACCCGGCGAGCGAGCTGAAGCACGGTCCGCTGGCGCTGATCAACCCCGACCTGCCGACCGTCGCGCTGGTGCCGGACGACGAGCTGCTGGACAAGAACCTCACCACCCTCGGCGAGATCAAGGCCCGTTCCGGCCGGGTGCTCGCGGTCGCCCACCGCGAGGTGGACGCCAAGCTGGCCGACCACTGCGTGCTGGTGCCGCGCAGCGAGCCGGAGCTCGACCCGCTGCTGCTGAACATCCCGCTCCAGCTGCTCGCCTACCACGCGGCGGTCTCGCTCGGGCGGGACGTCGACAAGCCCCGCAACCTGGCGAAGAGCGTGACGGTGGAGTAGTCCGCCCGGCCCTGGACGCCCCGTCGCCCTGGACGCCCCGTCGGGAACCCCCGGCGGGGCGTCCGCGCGTCACGGGCTGACCGCGAGCACCAGGTAGGCCGCGAGGATCGCCAGGTGGACGCCGCCCTGGAGCGGGGTGGCGCGTTTCGGAATGACCGTCAGGGTGCCGACCGCGACCGTCAGGGCCAGCAGGATCATGTGGGTGGCGCCGAGGCCGAGTTCGAGCGGGCCGGAGAGCCAGGCGGAGGCGACGGCGACCGCCGGGATGGTCAGGCCGATCGAGGCGAGCGCCGAGCCGAGCGCCAGGTTGAGGCTGATCTGGACGCGGTTGCGGATCGCCGCCCGCACGGCGGCGATCGACTCCGGGAGCAGCACCAGCAGCGCGATCACCACGCCCACCACCGCGTTCGGCAGGTCCGCCGCGGCGACGCCGCGCTCGATGGTCGGGGAGACGCCCTTGGCCAGGCCCACCACCGACACCAGGGCCAGTGACAGCAGCGCCACGCTGACCAGCGTCTCGCGCCGGCTCGGCGGCTCGGAGTGGTCGTCCATCGGGTCGACCACCTCGCCGGCCGGAGTCACCGGCAGGAAGTAGTCGCGGTGACGGACCGTCAGGGTGGAGACGAACAGGCCGTAGATGACGATCGAGGCGGTCGCCGCGAAGACCAACTGCGTGGTGTTGAACTGCGGGCCCGGCGTGGACGTGGTGAAGGTCGGCAGCACCAGGCTGAGTGTCGCCAGGGTGGCGATCGCGCCGAACGCGGCGCCGGTGCCCTCCGCGTTGAACACCGCCACCCGGTACTTGAGCGCGCCGACCAGGATGGACAGTCCGAGGATCCCGTTGCAGGTGATCATCACCGCGGCGAAGACGGTGTCCCGGGCCAGCCCCGCGCTCTTGTCGCCGCCGTCCGCCATCAGCGTCACGATCAGCGCCACCTCGATGATGGTCACCGCCACCGCCAGCACCAGCGATCCGTACGGCTCACCCACCCGATGGGCGATCAGTTCCGCGTGGTGCACGGCCGCCACCACCGACACCGCCAGGAAGACCGCCACCAGCGCCACCACCGGCCACGGCAGATCGCGCTTCCAGGTGGTCAACAGCAGCAGGAACGCCATCACGGGGGCGACGGACGTCCACTGCAGGTAGTGCGGTCGAGGGGAGGCAGCCATACGGCCGAGCTTGGCAGATGGCCGACGCGCCGCCCGGAAGTGACACTCGTGGCAGACCTCACGCCGGAGGGAGACGTCCATGCTCGAACGCCGCAGGCTGTTCGGCGCCGTCCTCGGCCTCGCCACGGCCGGCTGCGCCGCGCCCGCCACCCGGACTGACCAACCGTCAGCCACCCCGCCTGCGTCCTCGGCTCCCGCCTCCGCTGCGCCGCCCGGTGCGTCGTCGAGCGCGCCCCCGGACCGGGCGGCGGTGGTGGCCCGGTACGCGGGGCTGGCGCCGGCGCAGTGGGGCACCGAGGTGACCGGGGTGCGGACGACGACCTCGGGGACGGCGCTCGCGCTGACCTTCGACGCCTGCGGCGGCCCCGGCGGGGACGGCTACGACGCGGAGCTGATCGGCGTGCTGCGCCGACTCGCGGTGCCCGCGACGCTCTTCCTGAACGCGCGGTGGATCGACGCCAACCCCGGCCCGTTCCACGAACTCGCCGCCGACCCCCTGTTCGAACTCGGCAACCACGGCACCGCGCACCGCCCGCTCTCCGTCACCGGCCGCGCCGCGTACGGGATCACCGGCACCGCGGACGCCGGCGCCGTCTACGACGAGGTCGCGGGCAACCACGCCAAGCTCACCGCCCTGCTCGGCCGCCCGCCCCGGTACTTCCGCTCCGGCACCGCGCACTACGACGAGATTGCCACCCGGATCGTCGCCGACCTGGGCGAGGGCGTGGCCGGCTTCAGCGTCAACGGCGACGCCGGGGCCACCTTCACGGCCGAGCAGGTCCGGCGTACCGTCGCCGCCGCCGGGCCCGGCGCGATCGTCATCGGCCACGTCAACCACCCCGGCTCCGGCACCGCCCCGGGCTTCGCCGCAGCGCTGCCCGCACTGCTCGACGCGGGCCGTCGCTTCCGCCGGCTGTCCGACGACTGACCGACCATCACCTGACCAACCGTCAACTTCCGTGCGTGGTCGGGCTCGGAGCCTTCGGGCGGTCGCCGTGCGGGCCGAACATGTGCAGGATCTCCACCGCCGTCCCGTCCGCCGGGCCGAACCAGTGCGGCTCGCGGGTGTCGAACTCGGCGACCTCGCCCGGGCCGAGCAGCGACTCCCGCTCGCCGAGCACCAGGCGCAGCCGCCCGGCCAGCACGTACAGCCACTCGTAGCCCTCGTGGCTGACCAGCTTCGGCTCGCGGGGCGGCAGGACGTGCTTGAAGACCTGGACCCGGCCCGGGTACTGGGTGAGCGGCACCAGGACACCGCCGCCCGCGCGGGGGACCGGGGTGAGGTGGACGCGCGGGTCGCCGGTGGCCGGGGCGGCGACCAGTTGGTCCAGGGTGACGTGGTGCACCTTGGCCAGCGGGATCAGCAGGTCGAGGGTGGGGCGGCGGTGCCCGGACTCCAACCGGGACAGGGTGCTCACCGACAGGCCGGTCGCCTCGGCCAATGCCTCCAGGGTCAGGGCGCGCTCCCGGCGCAGGGTGCGCAGCCGGGGGCCGATGGCGTCGAGGAGGTGCTGCAGGTCAGGGTCCACCCACCTACTCTGACGGATTTTGCGATTGTCGCAAGAATCGTGGCCCGCAGAGGCCGCCCCGCCGCACCCTGACCAGGACCGTTGCACCTCCTGGAGAAGGGACCTCCGATGACCTCCGTTCTGACGGCGGCTCAGCCCGCCGCCCCGCAACTCGGCCGACGCAGACGCTGGACGGTGCTCGCCGTCTGCTGCCTCAGCATGTTCCTGGTCGGCCTCGACACCACCGTGGTCAACGTCGGCCTGCCCGAGATCGGCCGCAGCCTCGGCGTCGACACCCGCGGCCTGGAATGGACCGTCGACGCCTACACCATCGTGCTGGCCGCCCTGCTGATCACCTCCGGCGCGCTCGCCGACCGCTTCGGGCGGCGCCGCGTCTTCCAGTGCGGGCTGGCGCTGTTCGGCACCGCGTCGCTGCTCTGCGCGCTCGCCCCCGGCGCCGGCACCCTGGTGGCGGCCCGTGCGCTGCAGGGCGTCGGCGCGTCGATGCTCAGCCCGGTGGCGCTGGCCATCGTGGTCAACGCGATGCCCGACCCGCGCGAACGGGCCCAGGCGATCGGCGTCTGGGCGTCCGTCTTCGGCCTCAGCATGGCCGTCGGGCCGGTGGTCGGCGGGGCACTGCTGGGCGGATTCGGCTGGCGGGCGCTGTTCTGGGCCAACGTCCCGGTGATCCTGCTCGCGCTGCTGCTCACCGCACTGCTGGTGCCCGAGTCGCGCGGCGCGCGCGACCGGCGGCTCGACGGGATCGGGCAGCTGCTGCTGATCGCGGTGATCGGCGGCTGGGTCGCACTCGCCATCGAGGGCCCGCGGATCGGCTGGACCTCGCCCACCGCGCTGGTCGGCGCGCTGCTGGCCGCCACCGCGACCGTGGCGTTCGGCCTGGTCGAGGTACGGCGGGAGGAGCCGCTGATCGACCCGCGGCTCTTCCGGCACGTCAGGTTCGGCGGCGCGGTGCTGGCGGCCGTCGCGCTCTTCACCGCACTCGGCCTGACCCTGCTGCTCTCCACCCTCTACCTCCAGCACACCCGCGGCCTCAGCCCGCTGGCCGCCGGCGCCGCGACGCTGCCGATGGCCCTCGGCGCCACCGTCTGCGCCCCCTGGTCCGGCCGCCTGGTCGGCCGCCGCGGGCCCGGCCTCCCGCTGACACTGGCCGGCGCCTTCCTGGCGGCCGGCGGCCTCCTGCTGCTCGCCCTGGACCGGACGACACCGCTCGCCCTGCTGCTCGTCGCCTACCTCCTGATCGGCACCGGCTTCGGCTTCGCCAACGCCCCGATCACCACCACCGCCGTCAACTCCCTCCCCGCCGACCGCGCCGGCGTCGCCGGCGCCCTCACCTCCACCGCCCGCCAGTTCGGCTCCGCCCTAGGCATCGCCACCGCCGGCGGCCTGGTCGCCCACACCACCCCCGCCACCCTCGCCACCGCCGCCCGCCCAGGCTGGCTCCTGATCACAGCCTGCGGAGCCCTGCTGATCGCCCTGGCCCGCTGGACGACTGCACCTGAGCGGGCGTCAGGTGGTGATGCGCGTCGCGGCTGAGGGCCCCCAGAGTTCGACAAATCGGATGGCGTGGTCGACCGCCTCACCCCCACCAGTGGGCCGGCGCCGCCAAGATCGGTCCGCAGAATGCAATCGATTGTCCCGTTCGGAGGTTGAGACCCTAGCCTGTGCCGATGTCGAGCCTTCTGAGCGTGGCGGTATGTCCCGGTCGTGAACTCGCCTACCCGGCGGCCCTGCAACGCCTCGCGGGCATGGGCGGGATCCCGCTGGTGTGCGTCGAGTGTGGATGTGGCGCCACCCACCTGGTGGTGGTGTCACCCGAGGGCTCGGAGGTTGTCGCCTCGGGAGACGGCTACCTGCGTGCCAGATTCGAGTCGCTCGGCTGGGTGCGCTCGACCGTGACCGCCGAGGGCGGCGTCTTCCGCCACTACATGGTCCCGAACGCCGACCGGTCCCTGCTGGACGGGTTCCTCGCGCACCTGGCAGCCCGGGTGGCCGGGCCCCAGGCCGCGGCTGCCCACACCGGCAACAGCCGCCCCGTGTCGGCACCGGCGTCCGCGCCTACAGCAGCAGTGAATTGAAGGACTTGCCCGGCCGGTCCGGGTTGTGACCCCAATGGCGACCTGCGTGGTTGAGGATCTCGAGGAGTGTCTCGCGGCCTTCGGCGGACTCCTGCAGCATGAGGGCTGACCGCTCGATGACGATCAGGTAATGGTCGGCGGGCGCCCACCCCATGTCGCGAAGGCAGTCCGAGAGGGCGTTCCAGTTCCAGCCGAAGTAGGCCGGAAGCCGTAGCCGGGCACTCATCTGTTCGAAGACCCCTTGCGCGTCGCCCATGTCGGCGCCATCCAGCCAACCCACGTAGCTGGTCCCCGGCGGCGGCAGGAGGAACGCCGGGTGCCGGGCGTCCTCCGCCGAGTGGTGCACCCACGGCGCCTCGCCAGTCCAGTAGTGGTCCGTCATCCCCGGGTTCCTCGTGAGCGGCTGAGCGACCGTCAGGTCTGGTGGCTAGTGCGGGACCTGCTGGTCGCCGAGGGTGCGCAGGGTGTGGGCGAGGGTGGTGCGTTGGGCCTCGGTGAGGCCTGCGGTGAGTTCGGTGTCGGCGGCTTCGGCGGCTTCGGCGCAGCGGGTGAGGAGGCGTCGGCCTCCGGCGGTGAGGGTGAGGACCTGGCGGCGGCGGTCCTCGGGGTCGCGGACGCGTTCGACCGCGCCGAGTTCCTGGAGCTGGTCGGCGAGGGCCACGATCAGGCTGGGGGCGACGCCGAGGCGGGTGGCCAACTCCTGCTGGGAGGCGGCCGATCCGGCGTCGAGCGCGGCCAGCAGGCCGGCGTGCTTGGGCTTGAGCCCGAGCGCCTCGACCCGGGCGGCGAAGCGGTCGGAGGCCAGGGCGCCGAGGGTGCCCAGGTTGAAGACGAGTGTGGCGCGCAGCGCGGCCGCTCCCTTGACATCGCTCATGGGCAGAATGATACCGTCCTCATATCGTTCAATGCTCGAATGATTCACGGGGGGTTGGAATGGACGTTCTGTCGGCGGTCAACGCGCTGGCCGCGCTGGTCAGCGCGGGATCGAGCGTGGCGGGGGTGGTGCGCCCGGGTCTCGGGTTGCCCGCGGGTGAGCCGGTCACGCTCGGGGCGCACGTGTACGCCCGGGCGTACGCGGTACGGGCGGTGCCCCTGGGGGTGGCGACGGCGGTGGCGGTGACGGCGGGCGGAGCCGCGGTGGCGTGGCCGATGCTGCTGGTGTCGGGGCTGGCCCAGGTGGGGGACTCGGCGATCGGGTTCCGGCAGCGGAACCTCGGTATGGCGTTCGGTGCGGGCGCGTTCGCGGTGCTGCACCTGGTCTCCGCCTGGTGGGTGGCCCGATGAGCGGGCTGACGGTCGTCGACGTGGCGGCGTTCCTCGCCGAGCTGGCCGTCTACGCGGCGGCCGCCTGGTGGGCCTGGCGTCGGCCCGGTCGCCCCGCCGTCCGACTGGTCCTCGCGGTGGCGGCCGTCGTCGGACTCGCCGTGCTGTGGGGCGAGTTCGCCGCGCCGACCGCGGACCACCCGCTGCACGGAGCGGCCCGCGCCGCGTTCGAGGCCTGCTGGTTCGGCGCGGGCGCGACGGCCGCGTACCGCGCCGCGACCGCGGGCGCGCGGGAACGGCGCCGTGACCGGGCGGGCGCCGGGCGAGGGTGAGGGTGAGAGGCGGCGTTCGTCCGGGCCCCGGAGGTGGCGTCAAGTGGAGGGTGGGGCGGGCGGTTTGGCCCAGTGGAGGAGGACGAGGCTGGCGAGGGCGGCGAGGGCGCACCAGGTGGAGATGAAGGCCAGCTGCCAGAGGAGGGCGCAGGCGAGGGCGCCGAGGGTGGTGAGCCAGCCGAGGAGGCGGAGGTGGGGGTCGCCGGAGAGGAGCAGGGAGCCGAGGGTGGCGAGCAGGTAGCCGGCCAGGAGCAGGGTGCCGGCGGGGACGCCGATGGCGTACCTGACGGTGTGTCCGTGGACGTGGGCGCCGACCGGGTGACGGGCCAGGGTGACCGCGAGCGGGACGGCGACCGCCGCGCCGAGCGCGGTGAGCCAGGCGGCCGAACGGCGGCGGGTGGCGCACCAGACCGCCGCCGGGACGTACAGCGGCAGCAGCGGCAGGGCGATCACCGCCCACGCGGTGCGGGTCCACTGGCCCCAGTCGGACCAGACGGCGGCCTCCAGCAGTTGGTGCACCCCGAGCAGCAGCGGCAGGGCCGCCATCGGCAGCCGCCGGCTCGCTCCGGCCCGCACCATCGCGACGACGCCCACCGCCGAGATGGTGCTGCCCATGATCAGATCCGCCTCGGCGCTCCAGCACACGGAGTCAGCGTACTGAACTGACGGTCTGTCAGTAGGACTGAAGTTCGATCAGCGTGCCGTCGGGGTCGCGGACGTGGGCGGTGCGGAGGTTCGGTCCCCATGCGGGGCGGTCGATGGGCGGCAGGACGGCCGTCGCGCCGTGCGCGAGGCAGAGCGCGTACGCGGCGTCCACGTCGTCGACCCGGCAGACGAACATCACGGCGTCGGTGGGTGCGGAGGGCGCGGCGGGTGCGGCGGGGTCGGTGGCGGGCTCGGCGCCGAGGACGGCCGCCATCGCGGCGCGGTCGAACAGGACCAGGACGCCCTCGTCCGCCACGTCCCAGTTGGCGTAGGGGCCGTCGGCGGTGCCCTTGACCAGGTGGGCCCCGCACAGGGGCGGGAGGACGGCGTCGTAGAAGTCGAAGCAGGCCGTGAAGTCGGCGACGAGCAGGCGGGGGTGGAGCGCGTCCACGGAAGGCCTCCGGCGAATAATCGTGGGTGTGGACCCACTATAGGGGGAGACCTAGGATTGGGGCCATGGAAACCGACCCGACCGCCGCGCCGCCCTCGCTCCTGGAGTTGACGGCCTATCTGCTGTCCAGGGTCGGAAAGACCGCCCGCGGCCGGCTCGCCGAGCGGCTGGCTGCCGACGGGCTGCGGCTGTTCCACCTGGCGATGCTGGCCGCGCTCGCCGACTTCGGTCCGCACACCCAGCGCGATCTGGCCCGCCGCCTCGGCCTCGACCCGAGCGATCTCGCCAAGGCCGCCGACCAGTTGGCCGCCGCCGGGCACCTCGACCGCACCCGCGACCCGGCCGACCGCCGCCGCCTCACCCTGACCCTCACCACCGCCGGCCGCACCCGCCTCGCCGAGTTGACCGCCGAGGCGGAGGCGGTGCAGGCGGAGCTGCTCGCGCCGCTGGACGCCGCCGAGCGGGTTCAGCTGCACGCGCTGCTGCTCCGGCTGTACGGCGGTTCCGGAAACGGGAATTGACGGTCGGTCAGCTCTTCAGCAGGGCCTGCACGTCGGCGGCGCGCGGGTGGCCCAGGTCGAGCAGGATCAGCAGCGCCCGCTCCCAGACCTCGCGGGCTGCCTCGCGATCGCCTCGGACGGCGTGGCTGTGTCCGAGCACCTCCAGGGCGATGGCCTCGTCGATGCGGTTGCCGGCCTCGCGGTTGGCTGCGTACGCCTCGGTCGCCGGCACGACGGCCTCCTCGTGCCGGCCTAGCAGGTGCAGCGTCTCGGCGACGTTGCTGAGCGAGCGGCCGAGCCGGAACCGCTCCGCGCCGCTCTTCTCGAACAGCACCAGCGCCTGCTGGTAGTGGTCGAGCGCGGCCTCGAACCGGCCCATCAGCTTGTACGCCTCGCCGAGGTTCTCCAACGACGCCGCCTCGGCCCGCAGTTGGCCGAGCCCGCGGAAGATGTCGGTGGTCCGTTCCAGCAGCGCCACCGCCTCGGCGGGGCGGCCCCGGTCGATCCGCACGTAGCCCAGGTTGCCGAGGACGGACGCCTCACCGTGCAGGTCGCCGAGGCGGCGGCGGATCGCCAGCGCGTCCAGCAGGCACTCCTCGGCCTCGGCCAGCCGGCGCGCCGCCTGATAGGCGACCGCGAGGGCGTTCAGCGCCCACGCCTCGGCCTTCGGATCGGCCAGGCGGCGGGCGCCGGCCAGCGCGTGCCGGTACGTGCCGATCCGGCCGGGTTGCGCGGCGCGCAGGTCGAACAGGTCCCACATGGTGTGGGCGAGCTGCCAGCCGAGTTCGTCGCGTCCGGACTCGGCGGCGGCGGCGACCGCGGCGACCAGGCAGTCGCCCTCCTGCTCGGACCACGCCAGGGCCGCGTCGAACTCGGTGAACTCCAAGGGGCGCAGCGGCGGAGCGGGCGGGGCCAGGTCCAGGTGGCGGCGTTCGGGGCGCAGCCGGCGGGAGGCGGACGCGTTGCTGTGCAGGAACCAGCGCAGCAGCCGCTCGACGGCCGCCTCGCGTTCGGCCGGCGGCCGCTCGGCGGCGCACTCCGCGGCGTAGACCCGGATCAGGTCGTGCAGCCGGTGGCGGCCGGGGCCGGCCGGTTCGACCAGGTGCACCGCGACGAGGGCGTCCAGCAGCGCCGCGGCCTCCGCCTCCGGTGCGCCGAACAGCGCGGCGGCGGCCCCCACGGAGATGGTCGGACCGGGGCCGAGTCCCAGCAGGCGGAACGCACGGGCCTGGTCGGGCGGCAGGTTGCGGTGGCTCACCGCGAAGCTCGCCCGCACCGCGCGGTCCTCGACGCTGAGCACGCTGAGCCGCCCGGCCTCGTCGCGGAGCAGCTCGGCGAGGTGGCGCACCGACCAGTCCGGGTGGGCCAGCAGTCGGCTGCCCGCCAACCGGATCGCCAGCGGCAGCCCCGCGCAGGCCGTCAGCACCGCCTGCGCCGCGTCCGGTTCGGCGGCCAGCCGCTCGGCCCCGACGATGCGCCGCAGCAGCGTCGACGCCTCGTCGGCGTCCAGCATGCCGAGGGTCACCCGGGCCGCGCCGTCCAGGCCCGGCAGGGTGCTGCGACTGGTCACCAGCACGCGGCTGGCGCCGGTCCCGGGCAGCAGCGGGCGGAGCTGGGCGGCGTCGCGGGCGTTGTCCAGCAGGATCAGCATCCGCCGCTCGGCGAGCAGGCTGCGCCAGCGCCCTGCCCGCTCCTCGGGGTCGGCGGGCAGGTGCTCCGGCGGGACGCCGAGGGAGCGCAGGAACCGGCCCAGCAGGTCGTGCGGGTCGGCGGGCCGCGGATCGGCGCCGTGCAGGTCGACCTGGAGCTGCCCGTCCGGGAAGTGCCGCAGCACGAGGTGCGCGACGTGCACCGCCAACGTGGTCTTGCCGACGCCGCCCGTCCCGCTGACCGCCGACAGCAGCACCGGCGCCGCCGGTCCACCCGGCGCGCCCGACAGCAGCGAGACGAGGCGCTCGACCGCGGCCGCCCGGCCGGTGAAGTCGTGCAGGTCGGCGTGGAGTTCGGCCGGCGTGAGCCGCCCGGCCGGGCCGGGCCCGGCGGTCCGCTCCGGCGGGTCGTCGCCGGTGACGGCCGCGATCAGCCGCTGCCGGTCGTCCGGACCGAGACCCATCGCGTCGGCCAGCCGCGCGACCGTGGACAGCCGCGGCCCGCGCCGCCCGGACTCCAGCATGCTGATCGCGTGGCTCGACACCCCCGCCCGCTCCGCCAGGTCCTCCTGCGTCCACCCCGCCGCCAGCCGACACCCGCGCAGCAGCTCCCCGAACCCACCCACCGTGACCTCCCCCTGGAGAAGGTCACCCCATGCGGTCGCTCGCGAACGCGCAGCGACCCCCTCCCCCGGAGGTGACCCTACGAGCGGGCCCACGGAATGGCAAGGACAAGTCAATCCGGTCACGCCGGTCCTGACGGACCGTCATGCCGAGCCAACTGTTGTACCCCGCCGACCTGGTGGGACCGGCCGACGGGTGAAGGTCCTGGTGCACGCGCGCAGTGGTGAGGACGGGGTCGGTGGCCCGGAAGGCCGCGGTGGGGCGCGGTGACCCGCGCCCCACCGTCCCCCGCCGTCCGGCACCGTCCCCCGTCGGTGCGGTGCCGGACCGTTCGTCAGCTCAGCCAGAACTGCTGGAACACGGCGTACTGGCCGTTCTGGTCCTGGCAGCCGAAGTCGCGCAGACCGTAGCCGCTGTCGTCGATGCAATTGCCGGTGGCCACGTTCTGCAGCACCACCGAGCCGTTCGGCTCCAGGTACATCACGAACTGCTGGAAGGCGGCGTAGGGCCCGTTCTGGTCCTGGCAGCCGAAGTGCCGCAGGCCGTAGTTGCTGTCGTCGATGCACTGGCCGGTGGCGACGTTCTGCAGCACGTCGGTGCCGTTCGGCTGTCCGACTATCCGGAACTGCTGGAAGGCGGCGTAGGGGCCGCTCTGGTTCTGACAGCCGAAGTGTCGCAGGCCGTAGTTGCTGTCGTCGATGCACTGGCCGGTGGCCGCCGACTTCAGCACCCACGTGCCGCCGGGGGCGAAGGAGGCCCGCTGGGCCGACGGCTGGGCGGTCGCGGCGCTCGCGCTGCCGGCGCCCGACGTGAGCGAGCCGACGAGGGCGACGCTGCCGGCCGCGGCTGCTATCCACTTCTTCATGATCGCGATCCTCCGGTTCGGTGGTCACGGGCCCGAAGTCCGTTCGCGACGGGCCCGGTTGGCACGACGACCACTCTGCTGGAGCGCCCGGAGGTGCTCCATGGCGTTCGTTTTGCGTTTGGCGGAACCGGATCCCGCACTTCGCGGCGCCGCGGCCGCCGAGGACTCGCGGGGTGCCGTCCGCCGGGTGAGCGCGCCGGGGGCTCGACCGTGGGGCTACGGTGGAGTGGGCGGCCGCGCCCCGGCGAGGAGTGGCCGGGCGGGACCGGGAGCTGACCGCTAGTCAGGGACCGGCCTCGGATATGGTGCGGGCGGCTTGTCGATCTGACGTGGGGACGGAGAGCAGCACAATGCGGATCGGAATCATCGGGACCGGAACGGTCGGCCAGACCCTCGCCAACAAACTGATCTCGCTCGGGCACGAGGTGACCCTCGGCTCGCGCACCAAGGAGAACGCCGCCGCCAACGACTGGGCCGACCGGGCCGGCCCGTACGGCCACGCCGGCACCTTCGCCGACGCCGCCGACTTCGGCGAGCTGGTGATCAACGCGACCAGCGGCACCGTCGCCCTGTCCGCGATCGGCATGGCCGGTCCGGAGCGGCTGGCGGGCAAGACCCTGCTGGACGTGTCCAACCCGCTGGTCTTCTCGCCGACCGGTGAGCTGACCCTCGACCCGGTCAACAACGACAGCGTCGGCGAGCAGCTCCAGCGCGCCCTGCCGGACACCTCCGTGGTGAAGGCGCTGAACACCGTCACCGCCCCGGTGATGGTGGACCCCGGCCGGATCCCCGGCGAGCACAACCTCTTCGTGGCCGGCGACGACGTCGACGCCAAGGCCAAGGTCAAGGCGCTGCTGGAGGAGTTCGGCTGGCCGGCCGAGGCGATCCTCGACCTCGGCGGGATCGACGCCGCCCGCGGCATGGAGATGCTGATGCCGTTCTGGCTGCGGGTGATGCAGCACTACGGGCACGCGGACTTCAACTACGCGATCCGCACCGCGAACTGACGCCGCGAGCGATCCGGCCCGGCGGCCGCACCCCGCGCGCGGGGAGCCGCCGGGTCGGGTGGCACGGCGGGCCGGGTAGCACGGCAGGTCGGATGGCACGGCGGGTCGGCGGCGTGGGTCGCCACGGAACACGCGGGTCGCCACGGAAGACCGAGGCCGGGGCGGAGAGGCTCCGGAGTAGGAAGGGTGCGAGATGACCGGGACCGCCGAGACCGAGCAGGTACCGCCTCCGTACCAGGCGGTCGACGAGGACTGGCAGACGGCGCTCGCCGTCGTCGCCCACCCCGACGACATGGAGTACGGGGCGGCCGCGGCCGTGGCCCGCTGGACCGGGCAGGGCAAGCGGATCAGCTACCTGATGGTGACCAGCGGCGAGGCCGGGATCGACGGCCTGGAGCCCGCGCAGTGCCGCCCGGTGCGCGAACGCGAGCAGGTGGAGTCGGCGGCGCTGGTCGGCGTCGGGACGGTGGAGTTCCTCGGCTACCCGGACGGGGTGGTCGAGTACGGGCTGCCGCTGCGCCGCGACCTGGCCCGGGCGATCCGTCGGCACCGCCCGGAGATCGTGATCACCGTCAACTTCCGGGAGACCTACGGCGGGGTCTTCCCCAACCAGGCCGACCACATCGCGGTCGGCCGGGCCGCGCTGGACGCCGTCCGGGACGCGGGCAACCGGTGGGTCTTCCGCGAACTCACCGCCGAGGGCCACCAGCCGTGGAACGGCGTCCGGCAGCTGTGGGCGGCGGGTTCGCCCGACGGCCGGCACGCCGTCGACACCACCGACACCTTCGCCACCGGCGTCGCCTCGCTGGAGGCCCACCGCGCCTACCTGGCGGGCCTCGGCGGCGAGATGGCCAACGCCGCCGAGTTCCTGGAGTCCGCGGGCCGCGCCGCCGGCACCCGCCTGGGCACCCGCTACGCGGCGGCCTTCGAGGTGATCGACTTCCACGGCTAGTGCTCTCGCGTCCGCAGCGAGACGGGCGCCAGCCGTGGCGGTCGCCCCCTGGACGCCTGGACACGGGAGCTCGATCGGCCCGGTGGCCTCCGGGCCACGGCGTCAGGTGAGTCGCGGGGCGACCTCGGTGGCAACCCACTCCATCGCCTGTTCGACATGCTCGGCCGCGACGGGCAGCCACAGGGTGCAAGCGGCAAGCCCTGCCTCGGCGAGTTGCCCGAGCTCGTCGGCGACGCTCGCGGCGGTGGGTACGGCACCGCCGAGGGGTCGTCCCGGCGACGGGACCACCGCGGGGATGCCGGGCGGCGTGAGGAACGCGGCTGCGGCGAGCGTCAGGCGGTCGGCGTTCTCCGAGTCGCCGGCGAGGTCGTGCAGGCGGCGGCGGACGTCGGTGACCTCCGCGGCGTCGACGCCGGTGCCGTACCAGCCGTCGCCGAACCGCAGCGCACGACGCAGGGCGGCGGCGCTGTGGCCGCCGATCCACACGGGCGGACCGCCCGCGGTGACCGGAGGCACGCCCAGGCGCGCCTCGTGCAGGGTCGTGAACGGTCCCTCGAAGTCTGCGGGCCGCCGGGTCCACAGGGCCTTGGCGGCGGCGAGGTGGTCGTCGGTACGTGCACCGCGTTCACGGGCGGGTACGCCGACGGCCGCGAACTCGTCGAGGTTCCAGCCGGTGCCGACGCCCAGGACCAGGCGGCCGCCGGACACGACGTCCAGCGTGGCCGCCTGGTTGGCGAGCACCAGCGCCGGGTAGTACGGCGCGACGAGTACGGACGTCAGCAGCCGCAGGCGCGTCGTCGCCCCCGCGACGGCCGCCAGCAGGACGAGCGGGTCCGTGTCGAGGCCGAACCCGCTGTCCAGCAGGCGGTTGCCGACCGCGACGTGGTCGAAGCCCAGATCCTCGGCACGGCGTGCGGCGTGGAGAACGCGGGCTCCGTCGTCGAGCGGCCAGCGCGGTTGGAGGGAGACGCCGAGGCGCAGCAGGGACATGAGTGTGCCTTTCGGTGGCAGTCCGACGGCGACACGACGATCACCCGACCGCCCTGTCGCCACTCCCAACCCCCGCACGGCCCCCGTTTCATCCCGCCCGGTCAGGGGGCGTTGACGGTCCGTGGGAAAACCGCATGCGGGAGGTGGCGGCCGTGGGTAGGGTGCGGGCGCCGTGGTGTGTCGAGGTGGGGGAGAGTCGTCGTGGAGTTGCTCGTACTCGGGGGGACGCGCTTCCTCGGCCGCGCCGTCGTGGAGGCCGCGCTGGCCGCGGGGCACCGGGTGACGCTGTTCAACCGGGGCCGTACCGATCCCGGGCTGTTCCCGTCGGCGCGCACCGTCGTCGGCGACCGCACCGTGAGCCTGGACGCGCTCGCCGACGGTCGGTGGGACGCGGTGGTCGACGTGGCCTGCTACCAGCCGGAGGTGGCGGCGCTCGCGGTCGAGGCGCTGCGCGGCCGGGTCGGGCGGTACCTGTTCGTCTCCACGCTCTCCGTCCTCGCCGACCAGGCCACCCCGCAGGACGAGGACGGCGCGGTGCTCGAACTCACCGCCGACCTGCCGGAGGACCTGGCGTACGGGGCACGGAAGGCCGCCTGCGAGCGGATCGTGCGGGACGGGTTCGGCGAGCGGGCGACGATCGTCCGGCCGGGGTTGATCGTCGGCCCGCACGACCCGACCGACCGGTTCGCGTACTGGCCGCGCCGGTTCGCCCGCGGCGGCCGGGTGCTGCTGCCCGGCGATCCGGCGGACGACGCGCAGTTCATCGACGTCCGCGACCTCGCCGGGTGGATCCTGGACTGCCTCGGTGCGGGCCGGGCCGGGGTGTACAACACCACCGGGCGGCCGATGCCGTTCGGCGAGCTGATCGACGCCTGCCGGGCGCTGGCCGCGGGGCCCGTCGAGTCGGTGTGGATCCCCAGCGAGCGGCTGCTGGCGGCGGGGGTGGACCCGTGGATGGGCGTGCCGATGTGGATCGCCGACCCGGAGTGCGCCGCGATCAACCGGGTCGACGTCTCCCGCGCGCTGGCCGCGGGGCTGACGCTCCGTCCGCTCGCCGAGACGCTGGCCGACACCCTCGCGTGGGACACCGCCCGCGGCGGCCCCGAGACCGAGGGCCTCGGCGCGTTGGAGGAGGAGCGGCTGCTGCGCGAGCTGGCGGGGTGAGGCCGGCGGGCTGACGGTGGGTCAGTCGCGGTCGTGCCCGCCGGTCGACACGTTCCCGGGCGATCCCGAGCCGTCATCGGGGCCCCCGCCGTCGTCGGGTCCCCCACCTTGGGAACCCCCGTTGCCGGCCTTGCGCGAGCGGCGGCGCAGGTAGGCGCGGACGGCGAGCGCGGCCACCACCAGTCCGAGCGCGGCCAGCAGGTAGACCTGGTAGCGGACGGCCTGCCGGTACAGGGTGTCGATGTTGCTGCCCGCGAAGTAGCCGATGCACGCCCACACCCCCGCCCACAGCACGGCGCCCGCCGTGTTGGCCGCCATGAAGCGCTTCCACGGCATCTCGGTGGTGCCGGCCACCAGGCCGTTGGTCTGCCGCAGGCCGTCCACGAAGCGCGCCCCGGTGACCACCAGGGCGCCGCGGCGGCGGAAGAAGGCGTCGGCGCGCTCCATCCGCTCCGGGGTGAGCCGCACGTAGCGGCCCCAGCGGTGGACGAACGCCAGGCCGCCGGTGCGGCCGATCACGTACGCCGCGGCGTTACCCAGGATGGCCGCCAGCACCGCCACGACGAGCACCACCGGCAGCGACAGCTGCCCCGTGCCCGCGTACACCGCGGCCAGCGTCAGGATGGTCTGGCCGGGCACGGGGATCACGCAGTTGTCCAGGAAGACCAGGACGCCGACCGCGAGGTACCCGTAGTCGTCGAGCAGCGGCGCGAGGTGGGCCAGCGGGCCCGGCAGGGGCGGGGGCAAAGGTGTTCGCTCCTCCTACCGGGCCGCGGCCCGGGGTCAGCGCTGCTCCTCGGCGAGCTGGTGCTCGACGACGCAGTCGGG
>NZ_JBFAQR010000046.1:0-61683 GCF_040678815.1 Kitasatospora sp. NPDC049285
TTCGGCATCGACGCCCGCCTCGTCCTCAACGCCACCGGCCCCTGGGTCGACCACCTGCGCCGCCTGGAGGACGCGGGCGCCGCCCCGTCGATCCGGCTGTCGAAGGGTGCGCACCTGGTGATGCGCCGTCAGGCTCCCTGGCGCGCGGCGCTGACCATCCCGATCGACAAGTACCGGGTCTCGTTCGCCATACCGTGGGAGGACCACGTCCTGCTCGGCACCACCGACGAGGAGTACACCGGCGACCCGCTGGACGTCCGCGCCACCGAGCCCGACATCGACCAGATCCTCGGCGAGGCCGGGCACGCGATCCGCGACGAGCACCTCAGGCGCGAGGACATCACCTACTCCTTCGCGGGCCTGCGGGTGCTGCCCGGCGGACCCGGCGACACCGCCGCCGCCAAGCGCGAGACCGTGGTCACCGAGGGCCGCGGCGGGATGCTCTCCGTCGCGGGCGGCAAGTGGACCACCTACCGGCACATCGGCCGCGTCGTGCTCGACAAGCTCAAGCACGCCCCCGGCGTCGGCCTGGCCGAGGACGTGTCGGCCTTCCCGGCGACCGTCCCGCTGCCGGGCATCGGCGCCCCGAACGCCGTCGCCCACCGCCTGATGATCGACCACGAGCCCGGCTCCCGGATGGACCCGCTGGTCGCCCGCCACCTCGCCTCCCACTACGGCACGCTCTCGTTCGAGATCGCCCGCCTGATCGCGGAGCGGCCCGAACTCGGCGAGCGGGTGCACCCGGACGGGCCGGACGTGTGGGCGCAGGTGGTGTACGCGGCGCAGCAGGAGTGGGCGTACACGGTGGACGACGTGTTGCGGCGGCGGACCACGCTGACGGTGCGTGGGCTGGACACCGCGGAGGTGCGCGAGCGCACGGGCGAGTTGCTGCGGCGCTGAGCGGCGGCGGGAACGCACGGCGACGCCCTCCGGTGAGAAGCGGGAATCCGGAGGGCGTCGCGGTTTGCGGGGTGACGTGCCGTCAGTCGGCTAGACGATCAGGCTGAGCGGCAGGATCAGGGCGATCGCGACCACCGAGATCACGGTCTCCATGGTCGACCAGGACTTCAGGGTCTGGCCGACGCTCATCCCGAAGTACTCCTTCACCAGCCAGAAGCCGGCGTCGTTGACGTGCGAGAAGAACAGCGAGCCGGCGCCGATCGCCAGGACCAGCAGCGCGGAGTGGGTGGAGGACATGTTCGCGGCCAGCGGGGCGACGATGCCCGCGGCGGTGATCGTGGCGACGGTGGCGGAGCCGGTGGCCAGGCGGATCAGGACGGCGATCAGCCAGCCGAGCAGCAGCGCGGAGACGTGCCACTTGCCGGACCACTCGCTGACCGCGTTGCCGACGCCGACGTCGATCAGGGTCTGCTTGAAGCCGCCGCCCGCGCCGACGATGAAGACGATGCCGGCGATCGGGGCGAGCGCGGAGCCGACGGTCTGGGAGATCCGCGCCTTGTCGAAGCCGGCCGCGCGGCCGAGGGTGACCATGCCGAGCAGGGTCGCGGCGAGCAGCGCGATCAGCGGGGAGCCGATGAAGTCGAAGATCCGCTGCGGCAGGGCCTTCGGGTCGTCGACCACCACGTCGGCGAGCGCCTTGCCGAGCATCAGCACGACGGGCAGCAGGATGGTGGCCAGCACCGCGCCGAAGCGCGGGGTCTTCTCGTGCTTGGTGGTCTCCACCGGGGCGGTGTCGGTGGGGATCTCCAGCGGGCCGACCCAGCGCTGGGCGACGCGGGAGAACAGCGGTCCGGCGATGATCAGGGTGGGGACGGCGACCAGCAGGCCGAGCGCCAGGGTGACGCCGAGGTCGGCCTTGAGCGCGTCGACCGCGACCAGCGGGCCGGGGTGCGGGGGGACCAGGCCGTGCAGCACGGAGAGGCCGGCCAGCGCGGGGATGCCGATCCGCATCAGCGGGACGTTGCCGCGGCGGGCAACCAGCAGCACGATCGGGATCAGCAGCACCACGCCGACCTCGAAGAACAGCGGCAGGCCCAGCACGGCCGCGATCAGCGCCATCGCCCACGGGAGCATCTTCGGGCCGGTCCGGGCCAGCACGGTGTCCGCGATGATGTTGGCGCCGCCGGAGTCGGCGAGCAGCTTGCCGAGCATCGCGCCGAGGCCGATCAGCAGGCCGACGCTGGCGACGGTCGCGCCGAAGCCGGTGGAGAAGCTGCTCAGCAGCTTGTCGAACGGGGCGCCGGCGACGGCGGCGAGCAGGCCCGAGCCGAGGGTCAGGGCCAGGAAGGGGTGCAGCTTCAGCTTGGTGATCAGCAGCACGATCGCGCCGATGCTCAGCAGCACCGCGACCAGCAGCTGTGTGTTGCTGGACGTGTGGGGGAGCGCCGGTGCGCCGGCGGCCAGCAGGGTGGGGGTCACGCGAGGTCTCCATTGACGGGCGCCACTGCCGCCCGGGGGAGGGCGGGAGCGGCGGGGTGACGATTAGTGGTGGAGCGCGGCGACGGCCTGGTCGACCAGGGTGTCGGGGTCGGCGCCGACGTCCAGCACGGCGCCGCGTTCGTCCGTCTGCAGCGGTTCGAGCACGGCGTACTGGGAGTCCAGCAGGGACGGCGGCATGAAGTGCCCGGTCCGGTGGGCGATGCGGTCGCCGACCAGGTCGTGGCTGCCGCTCAGGTGCAGGAAGAAGGCGTCGGGGCACTCCGCGCGCAGGATGTCGCGGTAGCTCCGCTTGAGGGCGGAGCAGGTCACCACTCCCCCGGTGCCCGCCCGGTTCCGCTCGCCCAGCCAGCTGCCGAGGGCTTGCAGCCACGGCGTGCGGTCCTGGTCGTCGAGCGGGATGCCGGCGCTCATCTTGGCGATGTTCGCCGCCGGGTGGAAGTCGTCGGCCTCGCCGTACGGGAGGCCGAGGCGATCGGCGAGCAGCTGGGCGACGGTGGTCTTCCCGACTCCGGAGACGCCCATCACCACGATGACGGGCGGCTGGTTCTCGGCGCTGAGAGCCATGGGTGGTGCTCCTGTTCTTGCCTGTTCCGTGCGCAACCTTGGCGCAAAGATATGACTTATTCAAGCGGCCGCAACATAATCGTCATACTTTTACCGCTCCGGCCGGTCAGACTGCCCCGCCGGGTGGGCCCGATAGGCTGGGCCGATGGAGATCCAGGGGCTCGCGGGGCGGTTGTTGGGGGAGCTCGGGCCGGCTATCGCCTCCGGGGAGCTGGCACCGGGCACGGTGCTGCGGGCGGAGGAGCTGGAGGAGCGGCACGGGGTCTCCCGGACGGTGGTCCGGGAGGCGGTGCGGATCCTGGAGTCGATGCGGATGGTCGCGCCGAAGCGGCGGGTGGGGATCACCGTGCAACCGCGCGCCGAGTGGGACGTCTTCGACCCGCTGGTGATCCGGTGGCGGCTGGCGGGGGCGGACCGGTCGGCGCAGCTGCGCTCGCTGGGGTCCCTACGGGTCGCGGTGGAGCCCGCGGCGGCCGCCCTGGCGGCCCGGCACGCGAGCGACGACGACCGGCGGGAGTTGAGCGCGCTGGCGGTGGAGTTGACGGTGACGGCCCGGGCGGCGGACCTCGAACGCTTCCTGGAGCACGACATCGCCTTCCACGCGACGGTGTTGCGGGCCTCCGGCAACGAGATGTTCGCGCACCTGAAGGACACCGTCGGCGCGGTGCTGACCGGCCGCACCGAGCACCGGCTGATGCCGCACCGGCCGCGCGAGTACGCGGTGCAGCTGCACCGCGAGGTCGCGGACGCGATCTGCGCGGGCCGCCCGGAGCTGGCCGAGCAGGCGATGCGGACGATCGTGGTGGGTGCGCTGGAGGAGTTGGACGCCACCCTGCCCCGGTAGCACCGCCCGGCCCCGGAGTTGATCGGCCGTCAGATCGACACGCCCGCTTTGCGCGGGATTCAGCGCAATGGCGGAATAGCCTCGCCCCGATCGGGCACGCTTGGGGAGCGTGCGAAGTACGCACGGGCGACGGGGGGTTGGCGATGGCCGGACGGCGGCGCGGTCGGCTGCCGGACGAGGTGCGGGCCGCAGCGGTGCGGGCCGGCCTGGCGTTCGCGTTCACGGTGGTGACGGTGATCGTGGCGGTACTCGCCTCGTGGTCCCACACCGGCCTGCTGACACCGGCGTTGACCGCCATGGGAGCCGGCGTGTTCGTGACCGCCTGGTGCCTGATCGACGTGGTGGTCTCCCGCCAGGTGGCGGCCTCCCGGCGCCGCGAGCCGAACTCGGCGGGCCCGCTGGACGGCAGCCGCGAGAAGCCGCGGAACGACCGCCCCTCGTCCTACCGCCGCGGTGCGGCGGCCTGACTGCTGTCTAGTTGGGGCTTGCTCCACCTTGGCGGTAGCGGCCCGGGGTGGTGCCGAAGGCGTGCCGGAAGGCCTCGATGAAGGCGCTCGGCGTGTGGAAGCCGCAGGCGGTCGCGGTGGCGGTGACGGAGCGGCCCTCGGCGAGCAGCACCAGGGCGTGCTGGAGCCGCAGTTGGGTGCGCCACTGCGGGAAGCTCAGGCCGAGGTCGCGGCGGAAGAGCCGGCTGAGGGTGCGTTCGGCGGCGCCGACGATGCGGCCGAGGTCGGCGAGCGAGCGGTCGTCCGCGGGGTCGGCGGTGAGCAGCGCGGCGAGGTCGCGCAGCCGGGGGTCGGTGGGCTGCGGGAGGCCGAGCGGGAGTTCGGGGGCGTGCGAGAGCTGGTCGAGCGCGGCCTGTTCGAGGGTGCGGGCGGGCCGTCCGGTGGGGGCGTCGGGGCCGGTGAGGTGGGCGATGATCTCGCGCAACAGCGGGGTGGCGGCGAGCACGGCCGGCGCGGTGAGCCGGAGCGGGTTGGTGGCGGCGGGGTAGATCAGGCAGCGCAACTCGCTGGGCCCGTGGGCCTGGTGGGTGTGCGGGACGCCGGCGGGGAGCCAGACGGCGCGGTGCGGCGGCACCACCCAGTCGCCGTGCGGGGTGCTGACCCGGAGCACGCCGAGCCCAGGGGTGATCAGCTGGTTGACGTCGTGCCAGTGCCAGTCGATGCGTTCGCGGTGCGAGAGCGGGTGCCGGCTGGGTCCGGTCTCCTGCCGCGGGGCGGCGTCCATCGGCGGCTCCCGGAAGCGTGGCGGGTTGGCGACAGGGATTGGCAGAGTATCGGAAGCCCGCACGGGGCGGCTGCCGCCAGGCTGGGCGCATGACGAGCGGGACGGGTACGACGAGTACGACGGGTACGACCGGTACGACTGGTAGGACGAACGCGGCTAACGGGACGGCCGGCGTGTGGCGGCGGATGCGGATGTGGGGCACGGCGCACGCCGTCGACGACCTGTACCAGGGCCTGGTGCCGGCGGTGGTGCCGTACTTCGTCCTGGAGCGCGGGTACGGGTACGTGGCGGCGGGCGGGTTGACGCTGGCGGCGACGCTGGGCAGTGCGGTGCCGCAGCCGCTGGTGGGCCTGGCCGTGGACCGGTGGCGGCTGCCGTGGCTGGCGGCGGCGGGGCTGGCGCTGGCCGGGGTCGGCGTGGGGCTGAGCGGGCTGGCGGACGGCTATCCGCTGGTGTGGGCGCTGGTGCTGCTCTCGGGGCTGGGCGTGGCGGCGTTCCACCCGGCGGCGGGACGCTCGGCGCGGGAGGCGGCGGGCGACAGCGCCGGGGCGATGAGCGTCTTCGCGGCGGGTGGCAGCGCCGGGTTCTTCCTGGCGCCGGTGCTGGCAACTCCGTTGCTGGCGGCGTGGGGCGTGCGGGCGACGGCGGTGTTCGTGCTGCCCGCGCTGGTGATGGCAGCGGTGCTGTTCCGGGCGCGGCACCGGACGCACGCGCAGGTCGGCGGCGGGGCGCGGCGGGCCGGGAAGGACCGCTGGGGGCCGTTCATGGTGCTGACGGGCGTGGAGATCGTCCGCTCGGTGGCGTTCTTCGGGGTGAGCACCTTCATCGAGCTGTACTGGCTGCGCCACCTGCACGCCTCGCACCTGCTGGCGGGCGCGGCGCTGACCAGCTTCCTGCTGGGCGGGGTGGCCGGGACGCTCGGCGGCGGGCGGCTGGCGGACCGGATCGGCATGGTGCGCACCGCGCAGTGGGGCACCGTGTTGGCCGCTCCGGCGCTGCTGTTGCTGCGGCTGACGCCCGGTCAGTGGGCACCGCTGCTGTTCGCGGCGCTGGCGGGGGCGATGCTGAACCTGCCGTTCGCGGTGCTGGTGAAGCTGGGCCAGGACTACCTGCCGAACCGTCCGGGCACCGCGGCCGGGGTGACGCTGGGGCTGGCGGTGAGCGTGGGCGGGCTGCTGGCTCCGCTGTTCGGCCTGGTCGCGCAGGCGCACGGCCCGCAGGGCGTGCTGGCGCTGCTGCCCGCGGTGCCGCTGCCGGGGGTGGCGCTGGGCGCGTTCATGGTCGAGCCGGTGCCGGAGCCGGACGTCGACCCGGTCGCGGCCTGACCGGCACGCGCCTGCGCGCCGCCGCCCGGAGGGACCGGACGGCGGCGCGCAGGTGACGGCGGGTCAGCGGCGCGGTTCGACCGCGAAGCCGTACTGGGCGGGCCACCGGCGCGGGACGTCGAGCTCGCGGGCGGCGTGCAGCGGCCAGTAAGGGTCGCGGAGCAGCTCACGGCCGAGCATGACGGCGTCGGCGCTGCCCTCGGTGATGATCCGCTCGGCCTGGGCGGGCTCGGTGATCAGGCCGACCGCGTTGACCGGCAGGCCGGCCTCGCGGCGGATCTGCTCGGCCAGCGGAACCTGGTAGCCGGGCTCGATGGTGATCTGGGCGTTCGGGACCAGGCCGCCGGAGGAGACGTCGATCAGGTCGATGCCGATGGCCTGCAGCTCCTTGGCCAGCAGCACCGCCTCGTCGACGGTCCAGCTGGGCTCCTCGGGCACCCAGTCGGTGGCCGAGACCCGGAAGAAGACCGGCAGGTCGGCGGGCCAGACGGCGCGCACGGCAGCGGCGACCTCGCGGGCGAAGCGGCTGCGACCGGCGAAGTCGCCGCCGTAGCCGTCGGTGCGGCGGTTGCTGAGCGGCGAGAGGAACTGGTGGATCAGGTAGCCGTGCGCACCGTGCACCTCGACGACCTGGAAGCCGGCCTCGGCTGCGCGGCGGGCCGCGGCGGCGAAGTCCTGCACCAGTTCGGCGATCTGGGCCTCGGTCAGCTCGGCGGGGACGGGGTAGTCGTCCTTGAACGGCACCGCGGAGGCGCTGACCACCGGCCAGCCACCCTCCTCGGCGGTCAGCGGACCGCCGGCCAGCAGCGGCTTGTTGGTGGCGGCCTTGCGCCCGGCGTGGGCGAGCTGGATCGCGGGGACGGAGCCGTGCGCGCTGATCAGCGCGGCGACCCGGGCCAGCTGCTCCTGCTGGCGGTCGTTCCACAGCCCGAGGTCCCACGGGGAGATCCGACCGTCGGGGCGGACGCCGGTGGCCTCGACCATCACCAGTCCGGCGCCGCCCGCGGCCCGGGAGCCCAGGTGGGCGAGGTGGAAGTCGGTGGCCGCGCCGGTGTCCGGGCCCTCGGGGAGCGCGGAGTACATGCACATCGGGCTCATCCACACCCGGTTGGGGATGGTCAGCGAGCGGAGGGTGATGGGCTCGAACAGGACGCTCACGGCAGCCCGTCCTTCCTGCGGTCCAGGGGCGGTTTCCAGTCGTACGATACGCGCCGTACTACGACGGCTGTCAAACTACGAGACCTTTCGTACAATGGCCCGGTGACCGCTGCCCACGAGGAGCCCCCCGGCCGACTGCCGGAGCCCGCCACCGACGAGCTCCGACTGGAGTGCGTGCTGCACGCACTGGCCGACCCGAGCCGGCTGCGGATCGTCGCCGAACTGGCCGATGCCGGCGGCACCGAGCTCAACTGCCTCGCCTTCGAGGTGCCGGTGACCAAGTCGACGCTCACCCACCACTTCCGGGTCCTGCGCGAGGCCGGCCTGATCCGGCAGTGCCGCCGCGGCACCTCCAAGATGAACTCGCTGCGAACCGCCGACCTGGCCACCCGCTTCCCCGGCCTCCTGGACTCCATCGTCACCGCCGCCCGCACCGACGCAGCCCACTAACCGCTCCGGACAGACCCGCGACACCGACCGCAGGCGGGGAACGCCGAAGGCAGGGAACCCGGGCACGGGACTCCGGTCGGGGGGAGCCCGAGCAGGGACGCCAAAGGCAGGGAACTCCGAAGGCGAAAGCCCGAGCCCGGAACGCCGAAGGCGGGGAACCCGAACGCCATAGGCGGAAGCCCGGGCGCCGAACGCCGAAGGCGGGAACCCGAGCACGGAACGCCGAAGGCGGAAGCCCGGGCACGAAACGCCGAAGGCGGAAGCCCGAGCACGGGACCCCGAAGGCGGGGAACCCGAAGGCACGGGACCCCGAAGGCGGGGAACCCGAAGGCACGGGACCCCGAAGGCGGGGAACCCGAAGGCACGGAACGCCGAAGGCACGGAACGCCGAAGGCACGGAACGCCGAAGGCAGGAACCCGAACGCCGAAGGCGGAAGCCCGAGCATGCGCCGAAGGCGGGAACCCGAGCGCGGAGTTCGCCATGCCTGGTCGCGGGGTCGCACGGGGCGGGCCAGGGGCCGGTCTGCGATCTTGTTGACGCGATCATGCCTGGTCACGCGGGCTTCATCCGCGTTGCGCCAGTGTTCATCCTGCGTGGCGATTTGGTCTATACCAATCAGGTAGCCTGGCGGTGACAGGTGTCAATGACTGGCCGTGGGGGGCCTTATGACTGTCAATCACCTTCCGTCACCACCATCCGACCAGGAGCTCTACTGGTACTTCGGACCACAGCGCCGCTGGGTCCCGCTGCTCTCCTCGCTCGCCTTCCTGTTCAGCGCGGGCACCATGTTCACCTTCTCGCTGCGCACGCCCGTCCTCTGGCCGTTCCTCGCCGTTCTCGGCGTCAACCTGGTCGCGCTCGCGCTGACCTGCCTGAACGGGCTGCGCCGTCGTCGCTTCACGCGGGCCGGCCACGAACTGCTGGCCGCCGCCTGGCGGCCCGCCGAACCGCCGTCCGTCGACCTCTACCTGCCGACCTGCGGCGAACCGCTGGACGTCCTCGCCAACGCCTACCGCGCGGTGGCCCGACTGGAGCACCCCGGCCGCCTGGACGTGTGGGTGCTCGACGACGGCGACCGGGCCGAAGTCGCCGAGCTGGCAGCCGAGTTCGGATATCACTACGTGGTCCGGCCGAACCGCGGCGAGTTCAAGAAGGCGGGCAACCTCAACCACGCGCTCACCCTGAGCCGCGCCGAGTACATCGCCATCCTGGACGCCGACTTCGCCCCGCGCGCCGACCTGCTCCGCCACCTGCTGCCGTACTTCGGCGACCCGCGGGTGGGCATCGTGCAGAGCCCGCAGTGCTTCGACACCGACGCCTCGATGGGTTGGGTGCAGCGCGCCGCGGGCGCCGCCCAGGAGTGGTTCTTCCGCTGGGTGCAGCCCTCCCGGGACGCCAGCGACGCGGCGATCTGCTGCGGCTCCAACGCCGTCTACCGGCGCGCCGCGATCGATGCCGCCGGTGGCTTCGCCCGGCTCGACCACAGCGAGGACATGTACACCGGCCTCGCCCTGCACCAGCGCGGCTGGACCACCCGGTACGTGCCGGTGCTGGTCGCCAAGGGCACCTCGCCGGAGTCCACCACCAGTTTCGTCAACCAGCAGTACCGCTGGGCGATGGGCAACCTGCACCTGATCGGCGACCGGCCCACCCGCCGCGCCATGACCTGGCGGATGCGCCGCTGCTTCGACGAGGGCATCGTCGGCTACCTGGCCGCCGCGGTGAACGTGCTCACCGCCCCGCTGCCGCCGCTGGTCATGCTGTTCGGCTTCCCCGGCGAGGTGCGCGCCTGGTACGTGCTGCCGATGCTCTCCCTGCTGTGGCTGTGGCACGTGCTGCTGCCCCGGGTCAGCCGCACCCGCTGGCGCTCCGAAGTGCTGCGCGCCAACGTGCTGATGAGCTTCGCCGCGGGCGCCGCGTTCTGGCACACCCTGCGCGGCCGCAGCGCCGCGTGGGTGCCGACCGGCGCCGCGAAGCCGGGCTCGTCCGGCGGAATGGCCCGGCGGGTGCTGCAGGTCTCGCTGCTCTGGACCACCGGCACGCTCGCCGCGACCGCGCTCGGCCTGGCCGTCGCCACCTCCCGGCACGGTTGGACCACCACCTGGGGGCTGGGCCTCTACCTCGCGGTGCAACTCCACCTCGGGCTGCCGCTGATCCGCGACCTGTACGCCGAACTGCGGCCCCGTGAAGCCGAGTTCGGCGAGTCGGGCAGCCGCCCGGCGATGCGGCCCCGGCGCTGGCCGGAGGCCCTCGCGGTGACCAGCACGCTCGCCCTGATCGCCGTTCTCGCCTCCGGCTGGGCGGCGCCGATGCTGCCCTGGCTGGGCTGAAAGGTCCACGAACCCGTGTCCACCAGCACCGCCCCGCTCACCGTCCTGGCGGCGCCACCCGCGCCCGCCAGGCCCGCGTTCCGACCCGACGTCGAGGGCCTGCGGGCCGTCGCCGTGCTCGCCGTCCTCGGCTTCCACGCCGCCGTCCCCGGGATGGCCGGCGGCTTCGTCGGCGTCGACGTCTTCTTCGTCATCTCCGGCTACCTGATCACCGGCCTGCTGCGCGGCGAGTCCCTCGCCACCGGACGGGTCCGGCTCGCCGAGTTCTACTCCCGCCGGGCCCGCCGGCTGCTGCCCTCGGCCGCCGTCCTGCTCGCCGTCGTCGCCGTCCTCGGCGCCCTGCTCACCGCCCCGCTGCGCCGCGCCGACCTGGAACGCGACGTGCTCGCCTCCGCGCTGTCGCTGGCCAACTGGCGGTTCATCAGCGAACAGACCGACTACCTGGCGGCCGGCCGCGACCCGAGCGCGCTGCTGCACTTCTGGTCGCTCGCCGTCGAGGAGCAGTTCTACCTGCTCTGGGCGCCGCTGCTGGCCCTCGCCGCCCGCTGGGCCTGGCGCCGACGCACCCTGTTCGCGCTGACCACGCTGTTCGCCGCCGCGTCCTTCTGGCTCTCCCTGCACTGGAGCGCCGGCGCCTACCTCTCCTCCCCGACCCGCGCCTGGCAGTTCGCCGCCGGTGCCCTGATCGCCCTGCTGCCGGTGCGCCGCCTGCCGCGGGCGGTACGGGAGTTGTGCGGCCTGGGCGGCATGGCGGCGGTGCTCGCCGGGGTGCTGCTCTTCGACTCCCGGACGCCGTACCCCGGTTGGGCGGCGCTGCTGCCGACCCTCGGCACCGCGGCCGTCCTGCTGGCCGGTGAACGGCACACCGTGGGACGGCTGTTGGCGCTGCGCGCGCCGCGGGCGATCGGACGGCTCTCCTACAACCTCTACCTGTGGCACTGGCCGGTGCTGGTGCTCGCCGAGGCCCGTTGGGGCACCCTCGACTGGCCGGTGAAGGTCGCGCTCACCGCCGCCGCCGCGCTGCCCGCACTGGCCGCCCTGCACTGGCTGGAGCAGCCGCTGCGCAGCAGCCGGGTGCTCGGTGAAATCCCGCGCCGCGGACTGTCGTTGGGGCTCACCGCGGTCATCCTCCCGGTGCTGCTGGCCCTGGTGGTCGGCAGTGGCACCATTCGGGCGCTCGGCCCCGCCACTCCCCCGGACCCGGCCGGCCTGCCGCCCGGCGCGCGCGACGGCCGCAGCCTGCTGCTCGCTCCGCCGCCCGCGAGCGCCCCGACGGTGCCCAACCCGGTGCAGGCCCGGCAGGACTTCCCGCCGGACGGCGCCTGCGAGGTCGCCCCGGAGGCGGTCACCAGCCCGCCGTGCCGCTTCGGCGCCGGCGAGGACCGGATCGTGCTGCTCGGCGACTCGCACGCCGGCCAGTGGTTCTCCCCGCTGCTCGGGGTCGCCGCCCAGCACCGATTGGCACTGGAGGAGCTGGTCAAGCAGGGCTGCCCGCTGCCGCAACTCACCGTCACCAACCCGCAGTTGGGCCGCACCTACCACGAGTGCGACAGCTGGCGGACGGCCGCGCTGGCCCGGCTGAAGGACGGCCCGAAGCCGAAGCTGATCGTCGTCTCCTCGCTCAACCGGTACACCGGCGACCGCGAGGCGCTGCTCCGCGGCTGGCAGCAGACCCTGACCCCGCTGCGGGAGCTGGGCGTCCCGATCGTCTACCTGAAGGACACGCCGATCCCCGGGCGGGACGTGCCCGCCTGCGTCTCCGGCCACCCCGACGCGCCGTCCGCCTGCGAGTTCCCGCGGGCCGACGCCCTGTGGACGGACCCGGTGGCGGACGAGGTCGCCGCCGGCCGGCTCCCCGGGGTGCGGGTGCTGGACGTCAACCCGGTGCTCTGCCCCGGCGCGGGCCGCAGCTGCCCGGCGGTGCTGGAGCACGTCCTGCTGTACCGCGACGACTCGCACCTGACCAACACGGCGGCCGTCGTGCTCGCCCCGCGACTCGACCAACTCCTGGCCGAGGACGGGGTGTTCGGCAGCGGGTGGACGACGCTGCTGCACGACGAGTTCGACGGCCCGGCGGGCTCCCGGCCCGACCCCGCGCTGTGGCAGTACGACCTGGGCACCTGCTACCCGGGCTGCCCCGCCGCGCAGTGGGGCACCGGCGAGGTCGAGACGATGACCGACTCGACCGCCAACGTCCGCCTGGACGGCCGGGGTTCGCTGGAGATCGTGCCGACGCGGGGCCCCGACGGCCGGTGGGCGTCGGGGCGGATCGAGACCCGGCGTGCGGACCTGGCGGCGCCGGCGGGCGGGGTGCTGCGGATCGAGGCCTCGCTCGCGCTCCCGGCCGTGTCCGGGCCCGCGGCCGGCGGCTACTGGCCGGCGTTCTGGGCGCTGGGCGGCAAGCTCCGCGACGGGTACACCGGTTGGCCGGGCGTCGGCGAGCTGGATGTCCTGGAGTCGGTCGGCGGGCACGGCGGCTTCGGCACCCTGCACTGCGGCACCACCCCGGGCGGCCCCTGCCGGGAGCCGAACGGCCTCGGCTCCGGCGAGCAGCCGTGCGCCGACTGCTGGGGCGCGTTCCACACCTACACGGTGGAGGTGGACCGCTCGGTCACCCCCGAGACGGTGCGCTGGCTGGTGGACGGCCGCGAGTACCACGAGGTCACCTCCGCACAGGTGGACCCCGCCGCCTGGGACCAGGCCGTGCACCACGGCATGTTCCTGATCCTCAACCTGGCGGTGGGCGGCAACCTGCCCACCGCGTACGGCAGTCCGCTCAGCCCGGCCACCGAACCGGGCCACCCGCTGCGGGTCGCCTCGGTGACCGTCTCGACCCGGAACTGACGCTCCGTCAGAGACGCCCTCGGGGGCGCTGGGGGAACCTCCCCTGGCGCCCCTATCAGGCTTCTTCGGGCTTGCGGAACATCCGGGTCGCGGTGATCTCGCCGTGGATGGTGGGGCCGTCCGGGTCCTGGGGGGTGGGGAGGCCGGGGCGGAGGTGCTCCTCGACGGAGATGTACTTGAGGCCGGCCCGCAGGTCGGCGTCGTTGCGCAGGCGGATGACCAGCGGGAACTCGGCGAGCGCGGTGGTGTCGAACAGGCCGGTGGTGTAGATGAGTTGGACGCCGAGCGCGTCGGCGACGGCGCGCTGGAGCTCCAGCAGGTAGGTGGCGTTGGCGCGGCCGATCGGGTTGTCGAGGAAGAGCGTGCCGGCGTGCCGGAGCTGGGACTGGCCGCGGTCGTTGGCGCGCAGCGCGGCCATCGTGCAGTAGAGGGCGATGGCGGCGGTGAGCAGCTGCCCGCCGGAGAACACGTCGGACATCTGGCCGACGCTCACCCGCTCCGCCCGCAGCACCGCGTCCGGCTTGAGGATCTCCACCGAGACGCCCTTGGGGCCGATCGCGGCGGCGACGCCGCGCAGCAGCAGTGACATGCCGTCACGGCGCAGGTCGGAGTTCTTCTTGACGGCGGCTCGGGTGGCCTCGTCGATGACCTCGCCGAGGCGTTCGACCAGGACGGCGTGGTCGGGGTCGTCGAAGCGGATCCGCAGGAACTCCTGGCCGGACCACTCGCCGAGGCCCTCGGGGAGCCGGGAGAGCCGCTGGGCGGCGCGCAGCGTGGCGAGGGCCGACTCGACCAGGCCGCGCAGCCGGTCGACGATCGAGCTGCGGTTGCGCTCCAGCTGGGCCAGCTCGTCGGTGAGGACGCGCAGCCGGGGGGCGAACGCGGCGGCCCAGGCGGCGGCGTGGTCGGGCAGGGCGGCGGCGGGCAGTTCGCGGATCTGCTGCCGGGCGGGGGTGCGGACGGCCTCGTAGCGGGCCGCGTTGGCGTGCCGGACCAGGGCGTCGGAGGCGTCCCGGACGGCGAGTTCGGCGCCGGTGAGTTCGGTGGCGGCGCCGCGCATGGCGCGCCGGGTGTCGGCGACGGCGGAGCGGGCCGCGGCCAGGCCGCCGAGGTAGGCGTCGGCGGCCTGGTCGTGCTCCTCGCCGGCGTCGCGGAGCGAGTCGCGCAGCTGCCCGGCGAGTTCCTCGAAGTCGGCGGCGGCGGCCTGCGCCTGCTCCAGCGCCCGCTGGAGTTCGGCGTGCTCGGTGCGGGCGTGGTCGACGCGTTCGCGCCGCTCGGCGAGCAGCGCGGTGGCGGTGCGCAGCAGGGCCTGGGCGTGCTCGGGGTCGGCGGGGAGCAGGTCCTCGGGGAGTTCGGTGTGGGCGTCGCCATTGACGGGGGCGGAGCGCTCGGCGTCACCACGCAGGCGGCCGACCTCCTCGGAGGCGGCGCCGGACCGGGCCTCGATCAGCGTGACGAGTTCCTCGGCGCGGGCGGCGGCGGCCTGCCGGGCGGGGCCGTCGGCGCCGTCGGGGCTGACCAGGAGTTCCTCGGCGCGGGCCTTGACCTTGTTGCTGAGCCGGTCCAACTCGGCTGCGGCGGCGGATTCGTCGCCTTCGGCGCGGGCCTGCTCGGCACGCAGGTCGGCGCCGACGCCGACCTTCTCGTACAGCTGGGCGGCGGCCCGGTAGGCCTCGCGCAGCGCGGGCAGCGAGGAGGCGGGGGCGTCCGCCGGGGTGTCCGCGAGGTCGGCGGCGTCGACGGCGGCGATCTCGGCGCGTTCTCCGCGCAGGGTGCGGCCGGTGCGGCGGGCGTCGTCGGCGGCGCGCTGGGCGGCGCGGCGGTCCTCGTCGCAGGTGCGGGCTCGTTCGGCGCAGACGGCCTGGCGGCGTTCGCACTCGGCCGCGTCGTCGGCGAGTTCGCGCTGCCGGCGGGTCCAGTTGGCGCGCTCGCGCAGCCGGAAGGCGAGGCCGGCCAGGGCGTCGGCGCGGCGGCGGGTGCGCTGGGCGGTCTCCCGGCACTCCTCGTGGCGGGCGGCGGCGGCGGCGTGTTCGGCCTCGGCCTCGGTGTGGTCGGCGCGCAGGGTGGCGAGTTCGGCGGCGGCGACCGCGGCGTGCTCGGCGGCCGCGGCGGCGGCTTCGGCGAGGTCGCCGAGGGTGCCGGGCGGGCTGCTCGCGTGCCAGGAGGCGAGCCGGGCGGCCAGCGCGCGGTCGCCGCCGAGGCGGGCGGCGAGTTCGCGGATGTGCTCCTCGCGGGCGGTGGCGCGGGCGCGCAGCTCGCGGCGCTCGTCGTCCGCGGCGATCTCGTTGTGCATGGCCGGGTTCGGCGGCACCAGGAAGAAGCCCGGCTCGCCCTCGATGGGGGCGATCAGCGCGGCGGAGGTGCCGACCGCCACGGTGGAGCGGGGCAGTAGCGCGGCCGCGGCGAGGGCCTCGCGGGCCCGGTCGAGCGAGGCGGGGTCGGTGACCACGACGCCGTCGACGAGTTCGGGCCGGGCCGCGAGGATGGCGTCGTGGTCGGCGGGGTCGACGGACTGGGCGAGGTAGCGCCAGCCGGGCAGCGCCGGGATGCCGTGCTCGCCGAGGTACTCGACGGTGGCGAGGACGTCCGGACCGGGCGGCAGCAGGCCGCCGTCGCCGAGCGCGGCGAGGATCCGGGAGTCGTCGGCGGCGGCGGTGCGCAGGTCGAACAGGGTGCGCTCGGCGGTCGCCACCGACTGGTCCAGCAGCTCGCGCAGGTCCTCGGCGCTGGCGTCGAGTTGACGGGGCGTCAGGAATCCCTCGGTCTCCTCGCCGCCGTCCTGGTACGGGCTCAGCGCGAGGAGTTCGGCGAGCCGGTCCTCGGCGGCGAGCTGCGCGGCGGTGCGGTGTTCGGCGGCCAGCGCGCGCTCGGCGGCGGCGCGGGCGTCGGTGGCGCGGGCGGCGGCGAGTTCGGCGCGGGCCTCGGCGGCACCGGCCTCGCGGACCCGGACGGCGGTCTGCTCGGCGGCGGTGCGGGCCTGCTCCAGCTCCTCGGTGGCGGCGCGTTCGGCGTCGGCGGCGTGCAGCGCGGCGCGGGCCGGGTCGGGTTCGGCGCCGGAGTCGTCGATCCAGCCGGCCTCGACCGCGGCGGCGGTCTCCTGCTCGACCTCGGCGAGCCGCTGGCGCAGGTGCTCGGCCTCGGAGCGGGCCTTCTGCGCGGCGGTGGCGGCGGCGGTCGCCTCGGCCTGCGCGGCGGCCCCGTCCTCCTGCAACTCCCCTGCGCGCAGCTCCTCCTGGTCGGCGCGGGCCTCGGCGGACGCGGCGGCGGCCTCCAGCGCGCGGGCCAGCGCCCCGGCGGCCTGGGCGCGGGCGGCGAGCGCGGGCGCGGCGTCGAGTTCGGCTTCCCGGATGGCGGCGGCGACCCGGGCCGCGCGGTCGGCGGCGGCCCGGTGCCGCAGCACCGCCTCGGCGGCCTGCCAGGCGGCGAACTGGGCGCGGGCGTCGGTGAGTTCGCGGCGCAGCCGGGCTGCGTCGGCGGTCGCCGCCTCCAGCCCGAGGGTGGCGTGCCGGTAGCTGAGCTCGGAGACGATCAGGGAGTGCCGGGTGCGGTCGGTCTCGGCGGCGGTGACGGCGCCCGCCGCGGCGGCCACCTCGACGGCCAGGTCGTGCGCCCGGTCGCGTTCGACGGTGGAGCGGGCGCTGAGCGACCAGGCGAGCTTGCGGGTGCGGCGTTCGGCGGCGCGGTGGCCCTCGCGGACGGTCTCCCGGGCGGCGGTGGCGTCGACGATCCGCTGCAGCAGGTCGACCGAGCCGGCGGTGAAGTCCCGTTCGGCGGTGAGTTCGGCGCGCCGGCCGAGCTTGGCGGCGAAGCCGTGCACCAGGTCGGCGAGACCGTCGGTGTCCCGGGTGTCGGTGACGGCGCGCAGCAGCAGGTCGGTGAAGTCGGCGTCGTTGCGGACCGCGAACAGGCCCGCCGCCTCGCCCTCGTCCGCGTTCATCTCCCGCTGGTAGCGGAAGAGTTCGGGGTCGAGGCCGAGAGCGCCGAGGTGCTCGTTCCAGCGGTCGTGGATCTCCTCGAAGGTGACGTCGAGGTACGGGTACGCCTTGGCGGCCTCGGTGAGCGAGTCGCGGAAGCCCTTCATGGTGCGGCGCCGGCCGCGGGCCTGCTGGTCACCGGCCAGGCTGATCCGTTCGGCGACCGGCAGCGAGTCCAGGGTGAGGCCGGGGCCGGGCCGGAAGGAGTACCAGAGCTCGGCGAACTTCCGCGGGTCGGACGAGACCTGGCGGCCGCGCCACTCGCTGACCTTGCCGACCACGATCAGCTCGCCGGTGACGGTGTGCTGCCACTCCAGGGCGACGTGCCCGCAGTCGTCGGCGAGCAGGAACTTGCGCAGCACGCCGGACGAGGCGCCGCCCAGGGTGTTGCGGTGGCCGGGCAGCATCACCGAGAAGATCAGCTTCAGCAGCACCGACTTGCCGCCGCCGTTCTCCAGGAACAGCACGCCGGCCGGCGCGGGCCGCCGCTGCGGGCCCTCCGGCTCCTCGCCGAACAGCCCGATCTGCTGGGGCTGCGGCTGCGCCACCGGCTCGCCGACCCCGCGCAGGTCGAGCACCGTGTCGGCGTAGCGGGCGCCCGCCGGCCCGATCGAGTACAGGCGGACCCGGTTCAGCTCGTACATGTGCGGCGGTTCTCCTGGAGCGGTCTCAGCTGGGGTGACAGGGGGGTCAGAGCGCGTGGAACGGGAGGCCGGCGTCGGCCACCAGCTCCTCGCTCTCGTCGGGCGGCAGCAGCGAGGCGCTGCCGTCGCTGACCGGGACGACGCCCAGGTCCAGCAGCTCCGCCATCGCGGCGCCGCCCGCCAGGTCGCGGACCTGCAACTGGTAACGGGCGGTGGTGCGGTAGGTGCCGCCGGCGTCGTCGGAGGTCTTCTGCAGGAACCCGGACTCCACCAGGAAGGACACCGCCTTGGAGACTATGCCGGTGGTGGAGCCGGCCAGCCGGCGCGCGTCCTTGGTCGCGCCGGTCGCCGAGCGGCGCGACCACACCCGCCAGGCGGCCTCCAGCCCGGGCGCGTCGCTGGCCGGGTCGGTGTTGCTGCCCTGCTCCTCGGCCCGCTCCTCCAGCCGCCGGCAGGCCTGCCGGACGAACGCGTCGACGCCGTTGACGGTGACCCGGCCGAGGTAGCCGTCGTCGGCGAGGTCCTCCGGGCGGGGGAAGGCCAGCGCGGCCACCGCGAGGTGGGCCAGGCCGTGCAGGAAGCGGTCCGCGGACTCGGAGGCGGCGCGCCGCGAGTAGTCGCCCATCCGGACGGCGAACAGCGAGTCCTCGGCGGCCGCGACGGCCATGCCGGCCCGCGGCGACACCTCCAGCACCACCAGGCCCATGCCGGTGGCCACCGCGTCCGCGAGCCGCCCGAACGACGGGTCCTCCCGGTAGCGGCGGACCAGCTCCGCGTACTCCGCGTCCCGGGCCGGCAGCAGCTTCGCCTGCAGCCCGAAGGAGACCAGCCGGGCGGCCTCGGCGACGTCCGCCGGGCTGAGCGCCGCCGACGCGGCGGGCGACTCGGTCTCCTGCGGCGCCCACGCCTCGCTGCTGGTGGTCATGACGGGGCTCCTTCGGTGCGGGTGGTACGAGGGGTGCCTGCGGCACGGGAGGTACGGGCGGCTCGGACACCGGACGTGGGGGTACGGAGGCGGCCGGGCGGGTGAGGGGTCGTCGCGGTGCGACGGGGTGACGGGGCGTCAGGGCGGGTGCGCCGAAGGCGGTGGGGCGACGGGGCCTCAGGGCAGGTGCGCCGGCGGTGGCGGGCTGACGTGGCCTCAGGGCAGGTGCGCCGGCGGTGGCGGGCTGACGTGACATCAGGGCGGGTGCGCCGGAGGCGGTGGCGGTGGCGGGTCACACCGCGTCCTTGCGGTCGGCGGCCATGCCGGCGGCGTCCAGCTGGGCGCTGCCGACGATCAGGTCGGCGCCGCCGAAGCCCGGGTCGTCGAGGCGGGTGCCGTCGTCGACCGCGAAGAGCAGGCGCTGCTCGCCCTGGCGGTAGGCGGTGCCGACCGGGGGGCTGGCCGCGTGGACGGCCAGCAGGGCGACCAGGTAGGCGAGTTCCTCGCCGTCCTCGCCCTGGTCGGCGCCCCGCTTGCGGGCGTCGGCGAGCAGGCCGGAGAGCCGGCGGGGGGCGTCGGCGGGCAGGTCGAGCAGGTCGAGGGCGCTCTCCAGCTGGGCCTCGGAGAAGCGGCTGTCGTCAGGGGTGGCGACCAGGTCGGGCTCGGGCAGTTCGGCGCCCAGGTGCTCGCGCTCCACCGGCGGCGTGAGCAGCAGGTCGACCAGGTCGGCGACCCGGACGGACACCGGGGTGCGCAGTCCGGTGCCGCGGGCGAAGAACGCGTCGGTGGGCCGGGTCGCGTCGGCGAGCGGCAGGGTGAGGACCGGGGCGAGGAGTTGACCGTAGAGGTCGATGCCGGTGCGCGCGGTGGGTGCGGAAAACGCTTGCCGGTCCTGCTCGGCGCGGAACAGCGGACCGGCCTCCAGCAGCCTGGTCTGCAGCTGCGTGTGCCGGCGGATGCAGTCCTTGACGATGTCGACCAGTTCGGCGGCGCGCCGCTTGTGCTCGGCGTCCACGCTCTCGTCGCGGGCCTTGCGGATGTTGGTGAGGATCGCGTTCTCGTGCCGGTAGCGGTCGGCGATGTGGTCGAGCGCCTCGTCGATCAGGTCCGGGACGGTCTCCATCCAGTCCACCGCGCGGACGTTGCGGCGGGTCGCCTCCAGCGCGCGGCGCAGCGTCTCGGCGTACTGGACGGTGCGGTACCGGGCCTGCTCGGCGGCGAGTTGGGCGTCGGCGAGGCGGCCGCGGCGGATCAGCACCTCGAGCTTGACCTCCGCCGCGATCTGCGCCGAGGTGACGTCGGTGTCGAGGGCGCCGACCAGGACGTTGACCGCCTCGTCGGTGGTGCGCAGGTAGACCCCGCCGTCCTGGCCGGGGACCTCCTCGATCAGCTTGAAGTCGTAGTCGCGGCGGGTGTACTCGCCGTCCGGCCCGAAGGTGCCGTAGACGGCGCGGAAGCCGCGGTCCACGCTGCCGACGTTGATCAGCGACTCCAGCACCCAGCGGGCCACCCGCTCGTGCTCCGCGCCCGTCCGCCGCGGGTTCTGGGCGGCGATCCGGGGCAGCAGCCGGCCCAGCACTATGTCGCGGTCGGCCCCCGTGTCGAAGTCCATGTTGAGCGTGACCAGGTCGATCGCGGCCAGACCGATCTCCGCCATCGTGTACGAGGCGTACTCACCGGCCAGGTTGACCTTCCGGCTGTCCAGGTCGTGCAGCGGAGCGGTGCAGGCCAGCGCCTTGAGCCGACGGGCTAGTCCCTCGTCGGCGGCCGGGCCGGGGGCGGGCCGGGTGGGCTGGTCTGCGATGGCGGTCACGGTGGACAAGATTAGAGGTTTCCGCGGACAGGTCCGAAACGCCCCCTTTCGGGGGAGCTGTCCAGCGCTATTGAACGTGTTCAAATTCAGGTCTAGAGTCCTTGCGTGACACCGAGTGCCATTCCGGCACCGGCATCGAGGGGGGAGTTCCACCTTGTCCCGCACTGCCGCCGTCCTGACCGGTCCCACGGACGCCGCCGCCACCGCGCCCGTCACCGAGACCGCCCTGACCCGCCGCCGCATCCGCCGCTGGCTCTGGCTCTTCATCGCCTGCCTGGTACTGGCCGGACTGACCGCCTTCCCGCTCCGGACCGAGACCGGCCTGCTCCGCTCCCTCACCCACCACCTCGGCCTGGCCGAGGCGCTCCCCGCCCTCGGCTCCTGGGTCGACCGGGTCCAGGCCGGCGTCGCCGACGGCTACGGCCGCCACCCCTTCCTCGCCTACGGCACCGACTGGCTGGCCTTCGCCCACCTGGTGATCGCGCTCGCGTTCTGGGGCCCGCTCAAGGACCCGGTCCGCAACGTCTGGGTGATCCGCTGGGCGATGATCGCCTGCGGCGCGGTCATCCCGCTCGCCCTGGTCTGCGGACCGCTCCGCGGCATCCCGCTCTTCTGGCAATTCATCGACATGTCGTTCGGCGTCCTGGGTGTCATCCCGCTCCTGGTGGTCCACCGCCTGATCCGCCGCCTCGAATGGCAGCAGGCCCTCACCGCCCACCACGACTTCGCCCGGGTCGTCCCCTCCTCCTGACCACCGGGGCACGGGGCCGGACCGTCCCGGGAAGCCGGTCACGCCACGTCGACGGCGGTCAGGCGCAGGTCGCCCTCCCAGGCGTCGCATCGGACGGTGCCGGTGGCGAAGGTGAGTTCGAGAGCGATGCGGCCGGTCCACGGGTCGTGTTCCGCCCGGGCGGCCAGGACGGGTCGGCCCAGGTGCGGGGTGAACGGGGTCTCGACGGGTGCGGGCCGGACGTCCAGACGGCCCCACTCACCCAGGTCCACGTCCTGGTGGGGCTGCTCGTCCCTGACGATCAGACACCAGTCACTGCCGGTCGCGACGAAGGTGCACCCACCGCGGTCGTCGCGCAGCCAGACCACCACGGGGTCGGCCGCGCGCTCGCCCTCGTAGCTGTACCAGGACGCCACCACGCCCGTCAGTCGACGGCCGACCAGCACGGCGGGGTCCAGGCCCGGGCCGTGCAGCGGACAGGAGTGCGGGGCAGCGGGGTTCACGGGACGGACGGTAGCCCGGCGGCCGGTCGGTCCACCAACGAACGGGCCCCGCACCGGCCGACGGAGGCGGCTACCACTGCATCCGGACGTCCTCCGCCCACCCCAGCAGGCCGTCGACGGCGACGGTCGCGCCGTCGTCGGGGCGGATGGTGCCGCGGTAGTGGCCGAAGCACTGGTCGGTGCGGTTGGCGATCAGGCCGGCTTCGGTGCGGGTGTGGCGGTGGTGGAAGGGGGTGAAGGTGAGGTCGACCTGGTCGGAGTCGGGGGTGCGGATCCGCCAGGGGGAGAGAGGGGCGGCCAGGTCGTACTGCCAGGTGAGTTCGGTGCCGAGCTTGCTGAGGCGGCCGTCGACGCAGAGGGCGTTCTCGGTGGCCCCGGTGCCGACGGTCCACCGGCCGCCGAACTGGAGGCCGACCGTGCGGCCGTCGGTGCGGCCGGAGGCGGCGCCCCAGTTCCAGGAGACCGCGCGGGGCCAGCGGCCGCGGCCGTGGTCGAGGACGCCCCACGCGTCGGCGTCGAAGGCGTACCTGCGGTCGCCGAGGCGGACGGTGCCGGTGGCGGGGCGCGCGGTGTGCTTGGAGGTGTACTGGAAGCGGCGCTCGTCCCAGGGCACGACCACGCTCAGCGTCTCGTGGCCGGCGGGGAGCGCGACCAGCAGGTCGACCTCCAGCGGACGCCGGTCGGCGGTCAGCGCACGGGCCCGCAGCCGTGTGCCGCCGGGTTCCTGACGGATCGACACCCGCACCCGACGGCGGCTCGGACGCTCCGGCCCCACGACGAGGTCACCGCCGTACGGGCCCCCGGAGCCGGCGATGCCCTCCGGCAGGGCGGTGGCGCCGAACGGCAGCCCCGGGGCGAGGGCGGTGCGTTCGTGGTCCTCGTGGACGCCGCGCTCGTCCCAGGCCAGGAAGTAGACGGTGTCCAGGGTGAGGAAGTCCAGGTCGCTGACGGTGAGCGCGATCAGGTGGGTGGGCGTGGTGACGCACCAGTACTCCCACCGCTTGGTGCGTCCCCAACCGCGCAGGTTGCCGCGGTGCAGTGGGGTGCGCGACCAGCCGACCGCCGCCGGGTCGAGCCGCCCGTCCGGTCGGCACAGCTCGACGGGTGCGGTGATCTCACGCTCACGGGTCGCCATCCGCGCACCCTACTGCCGTGACCGGCGCACCAGCCATGGTGCGCAGCGGACCGAGCCGCCCGCGCCTGCCGAGGGAACGGACGACTCGTCAGCGCACCGGCGGCTACTTGGCGGCGGCGACCGCGTCCGGGGTGCCGTCCGCGGGGGCGGCCTGGCCGGGGACGACGGCGCGGCGGATGCCGGGGATGGCGAGAGTGACCAGGGCGGCGGCCACGGCCGCGCCGGCGCCGATCAGGAAGGCGGTGCGGAAACCGGTTTCCGACGGCAGCGTGTGGGTGCCGAACCTGGTGGTCATGTGGGCCAGCACGACGCCGATGACCGCGGAGGAGCTGGAGGTGCCGATGGAACGCATCAGCGCGTTCAGGCCGTTGGCGGCGGCGGTCTCGGAGGCCGGCACCGCGCCCATGATCAGGGCGGGCATGGCGGCGTAGGCGAAGGCGATGCCGCCGCTGATCACGCAGGAGAAGACCAGCACGCCCCAGGCGTGGCCCATCAGGGCGAGCGCCGAGAGGTAGCCGGCGGTGATCACCACGGCGCCGACCAGCAGCGAGACCTTGGGGCCACGGGCCGCGGAGAGCTTGGCGGAGAACGGCGACAGCAGCATCATCACCAGGCCGGCGGGGGCCATCCAGAGGCCGGCGGCGACCATCGACTGGCCGAGGCCGTAGCCGGTGGCGGTCGGCATTTGCAGCAGCTGCGGGGAGACCAGGCTCATCGCGTACATCGCGAAGCCGATCACCACGGAGGCCAGGTTGGTCATCAGCACCTGGCGGCGGGCGGTGGTGCGCAGGTCGACCAACGGCTGCTCGGTGCGCAGCTCCCACCAGCCCCAGACCGGCAGCACCACGGCGGCCGCGGCGAACATGCCGAGGGTGGAGCCGGACGCCCAGCCCCAGTCGCCGCCCTTGGAGACGGCGAGCAGCAGCGCGACCAGGCCGATGGTGAGCGCGACGGTGCCGACCAGGTCGAAGCGGCCGCCGGAGCGGACCGGGGACTCCGGGACCAGCAGCACCACGGCGGCGGCGACCACCAGGCCGAGTGCGGCGGAGATCCAGAACAGCGCGTGCCAGCTGGCGTGTTGGGCGATCACGGCGGACAGCGGCAGGCCGAAGGCGCCGCCGATGCCGAGCGAGGAGCTCATTAGCGCCATCGAGGAGCCGAGCTTCTGTGGCGGCAGTTCGTCGCGCATGATGCTGATGCCGAGCGGGATGACGCCGGCGCCGACGCCCTGCAGCGCGCGGCCGATCACCATCGGGGCGAGCGAGTTGCTGAAGCCGCAGACCAGCGAGCCCACGACGAGCAGGGCGAGGCTGATCAGCAGCACCCGGCGCTTGCCGTACATGTCGCCGAGCCGGCCGAGCACCGGGGTGGCGACCGCGCCGGCCAGGAGCGTCGCAGTGATCGCCCAGGAGGCGTTGGCGGCGTCGGTGTGCAGCAGGTTCGGCAGGTCGGGGATCAGCGGGACCACCAGGGTCTGCATCAGCGAGACCACGATTCCCGCCCCGGCGAGCACTCCGACGACGGGGCCGGTGCGTGCCTGACTCATGGGGTCTTCCCATTCTCTAGATATGCATGATGCACATAATGTGTACCATACATATCGACCCCTCGCGGGATATGCTGCCGAAAATCCACGCACCGGACGGAGGAGTATGCGCCCCGACAAGGAACTGGCCCTGATCGAGCGGGAGATGATGCTGCTCAACCGCCACCAGGTGCTCGCCACCGCCCGTACCGCCGCCCCGGACAGCCTGGAGCGCAGCGCCTACACCCTGCTCAGCCGGATCGAGACCGAGGGCCCGCTGACCATCGGCCAACTCGCCGAGGCGTTCGGCCTGGACACCTCCACCGTCAACCGGCAGACCGCCGCGATGCTGCGCGCCGGACTGGTCGACCGGATCCCCGACCCGGACGGCGGGCTGGCCCGCAAGCTGCAGATCACCGAGGAGGGCCTGCGCCGGCTGCACCAGGACCGGGAGTGGTCCATCGAGGGCCTGGCCAGGGTGGTCGCGGACTGGACGCCCGCCGAACTCGCCTCCTTCGCCGAGGTGCTGGAGCGCTTCAACCGCGACATCGAACACCTCCAGGGCCGCCCCTGGCCGCGGGTCTGACCACCCGTCACGCACTGAACCGCCGTCAATTCCCGCCCCCCGCCGCTCCCCCGCAGGCGACTGCGCCGAGCGGGTGGCAGCGGCCGCGACCGGCCGGGTAAAACCTGGCAGCGGGCCGCCCCGCGCCGCACCCGCCGAAACGATCAGGCCCTACGATCACCCCCAGGAGCGGCGCCCAGGCAAGCCGGGCGAGTCGGAAGGCGGACCAGGCGTGGCCGAAGCGGTGATCGATCTCAATGCGGACCTCGGCGAGGGCTTCGGACGCTGGAGCCTGACCGACGACGAGGCACTGCTGTCCGTGGTCACCAGCGCCAACGTCGCCTGCGGCTTCCACGCCGGCGACCCGTCCACCATGCGTCGGGTGTGCTCGCTGGCCGCCGAGCGCGGCGTGCGGATCGGCGCCCAGGTCTCCTACCGCGACCTCGCCGGGTTCGGCCGCCGCGCCATGGACGTCCCGCCGGAGGAACTCGCCGACGAGATCGCCTACCAGATCGGCGCGCTCCAGGTCTTCGCCCGCGCCGCCGGGTCCCGGGTCTCCTACGTCAAGCCGCACGGCGCGCTCTACAACCGTGTGGTGACCGACAACGAGCAGGCCGAGGCGGTGGTCTCCGGGGTGCTGCGGGCCGGCGCGGTCTGCGACGGCCCGCTCCCGCTGCTCGGCCTGCCCGGCTCCCGGCTCCTCGCGGTCGCCGAGGGCGTCGGACTGCCCGTCGTCACCGAGGCGTTCGCCGACCGCGCCTACACCTGGACCGGCACCCTGGTCCCCCGCCGCGAGCCGGACGCCGTCCTGCACGACCCCGAGGCGGTGATCGCCCGCGCGGTCGGCATCGCCCGCGACGCCACCGTGACCGCGATCGGCGGCGAGCGCATCACCGTCCAGGCCCGCTCGCTCTGTGTCCACGGCGACACCCCCGGCGCCGCCCAACTCGCCTGGCGCGTACGCGGGGCACTCGCCTCGGCGGGCGTCCGTGTCGAGGCCTTCACCTGACGGTCGCCCAGCGCCGGGAATTCGTGGCGGAGTTCGTCGGGAAATTCGTGGAGAAAGTTGCTCCGCGCAGCCCCGGAGACGGCGCTTGCGCGGCCCCGACGGGGGCGTGGCGGCTGCCCGGGGCGGGCCCGGGACCGCGGCGGCGGACCCCCTCCGAAGTGGCCCGCCAGAGCGCGCCCAGGGCTTCGCTACACCACCTCTGACCTGGCGTTTTCCTCGATTTCGCCTAGGGCGGGGAGCTCAGCCGGACTCCTGTGGAGGGGACACGCGTGAGCGAGTACGACGCCAGTCGGATCGTGGTGCTGGAGGGCCTGGACGCGGTGCGGAAGCGCCCGGGGATGTACATCGGATCGACCACCGAACGGGGCCTGCACAACCTGGTGGTCGAGGTGGTCGAGCGGGCGGTCGACGCGGTGCTCGACGGGCGGGCCCGGGCGGTCGAGGTGACGCTGCTGCCGGACGGCGGCTTCCAGGTCGACCACGACGGGGACGCCGATGAAGGGACGGACCTGGAAGTCGAGTTGACCGTGCTGCAGGGCGGCTCGAGGGCCGAGCACCGCACCAGGCTCGCCGCTCTCCACGGAGTGGGCCTGGCCGTCGTGAACGCGCTCTCCAGCCGCCTGATCGCAGTGGAGCGGCGGGACGGCCGCTGCCGGCGGCGGGAGTACGTGCGCGGCGTCCCGGTCGGCCCGCACACCGACGAGGGGGCCGCGGACGGCTCCGGCACGAGCCTCACCTGCTGGCCGGACGCCGCCGTCTTCGAAACGGTGGAGGTCTCGTACCCGAGGCTGGTGGAGCGCCTGCGCGAACTGGCCTTCCTCTACCCCGGCCTGGACCTCACCCTGACCGACCGCCGCTCGGCCGAGGCGCGCAACGAGCGGCTGCACTTCCCGGGCGGGGTACGGGACTTCGTCGCCCAGCTGGGTGGCCGCTCCGCAGAGATCGTCGCCGTCGAGCGGGAGGACTCCCGGATGGCGGGCCGCCTGGAGGTCGCGTTCGGCTGGTCCGGGGCACCGGAGGAGCGGATCCGAACCTTCGTCAACGGCCGCCCCACGGACGAGGGTTCACACCTGGAGGGCTTCCGGGACGGGTTGGCCACCGGGCTGGCCACCGTCTCGGACTCGGCCGTTGCCGAGCGGGCGGGCCTCACCGCGGTGGTGTCGGTGAAGCTGGACCGCCCCGAGTTCGAGGGCTGCACGCGCCGCCGTCTCGGTAACGCCGCGGTCCGCGAGTGCGTCGCCGAGGCCGTCGAGGAGCGGCTTCGCGGGTGGCAGGCGGAACGCGTGGACCGTGGCTGACCTGTAGTCAGAGCACGGCCTCCCGCTCCCCCGCCCCGAGGTGGCGCACCGTCACCCGCGCGCAGTGCGGGGCGAGCAGGGCGCGGAGTTCCTCGGCCGCCGCGTCGAGGTGGTGGCCGTCGCGGGTGGCGTGCAGGGTCTCCAGCACGAAGACCACCCGGGTGGAGTGCTCGGTGACCCGGGTGCGGTGGGCGTCGCGATGGTTCCAGTGCCGGGTCAGGACGCCGTCCGCGTCGGCGTAGACGACCTCGCCGGGCTTGGGCCGCTCGACGGCGTCCGGCTCCCCGAGCGGGGTGAACTCCTCGCTCCCGTCGGCGTACCGGATCACCACGTCCCCCTCGACGGCGTCGAGGTCGAAAGCGCCGGCGGGCAGCCCGTGGCGGACGGAGACCGCGTTGTACGAGTCCACGGCGGGGTTGATCCGGGGCAGCGCGCCCTGCTTGGCGAGGCGGCGGCCGAGCGCGTCCACACTCGGGCGGATCCGGCGGGGGTTGGTGCCGAAGCCTCGGTAGGCGGCGTGCCACGCGTCGATCCGCGGGTCGCTCTCGTCGGCGGGCCGCCACGAGCCCTCGGCGAGCTGACGCTCCAACAGGTCGAGCGCGGCGGCGGTCCGCGGCCAGGGTTCGGTGCCACGGATGCCTTCGGCGACGACCAGGGCGATCAGGGTGTTCGGGAAGGCGTCGGCGACGGCGGCGTCGAGGCGGAGGAGGGGCATGGCGGGCGGGGCTCCGTTCAGTGCGGGCTCGGCCGGGCGGGGTCGGCAGGGCGCGGCGGGGGCGGGGTCGGGTCGGCAGGTGGAGGAGGCCGGACGGGTGCGGGAGGCCGGACGGGTGGGGTCAGGCCAGGGCGAGCAGGCTGACCGCGACGGCGGCGGCGCCGAGGCCGGCGAGTTGGCCGCGGTGGATCCGTTCGGCCAGGACGGCGCGGGCCAGCAGCACGGTGCCGGCCGGGTAGAGCGCGGTGATCACGGCGACCACGGTGAGGTCGCCGCTGTGTGCGGCGAGCAGGAAGAGCACGCTGGCGGCGGAGTCCAGCACCCCGGCCGCGACGGACAACGCGTACGCGGGGCGCTCGGGTCCGAGGCGACGGCGCAGCAGCACGGCGGCGACGACGGTGACCGCGGAGGTGACGGTCCGTCCGACGATCAGCGGGGCGATGCCGCTGCCCGTCGGGGCCTGGTGCAGGCAGACCAGTTGCACGGCGATGGCGGCGCCCGCACCGAATGCCAGCAGCAGCGCGGTACGGGTGACCCGGGCCCGGCCGTCGCCGGCGCCGCCCGCGCTCACCAGCACCACCGCGAGCAGCGCCAGCGGCAGGCCCAACAGACCGGCGGCGCCCAGGTGTTCGCCCTGCAGCAGCCCGACGGTGACCGGCAGCACGGCGGAGACCAGGGCGGTCACCGGGGAGAGCACGTTCATCGGCCCGATCGCCAGCGTCCGGTACAGCAGCGCGAACGCCCCCGCCGAGGCCAGCCCGGAAGCCGCACCCCAGCCGACCGCCCCCGCACCGAACGAGGCGCCGAGCAACGGCCAGACGGCGAGCTCCACCGCGAGGCTGGCCGGCGCGGCGACCAGCACCGTACGCAGCACGTGGGCCCGACGGGAGCCTAGACCGCCGAGGAAGTCGGCGCAGCCGTACGCGAGCGAGCTGCCTAGCGCCAGCAGCAGAGCGATCATGAGAGCTTCCCGAGGGTCGAGCGGACGACCGGAACGGTACATCAGGATGTACCGCACAGACCAACAGAATGCTCGACGGATGTGTTCCCGACCCGGATGTGTTCCCGACCCGGATGTGTTCCCGGCACCGGTGGGGGTCAGTGCAGGGGGACGATGTCCGGGGCGCCGAGCCTTGCGGCGTCGGCGGTGGCGTCGTCGGGCTGGCGTTGGGCCTCGAGTTCGGCTTCGACGCGCTTGCGGTAGTGCTCGATCTCGTGGGCGATCTGCTCGTCGTCCCAGCCGAGCGGGGTGGCCATCAGGCGGGCGACGGGGTCGGCGGCGGCGAGGCCGCGGTCCCAGGACTCGATGGAGGCGCGGGTGCGCCGGGTGAGCACGTCGTCGAGGTGGCGGGCGCCCTCGTGGGTGACGGCGTAGACGGCTTCGGCGAGCAGGTAGTCGTCGGAGCCGGGCAGCGGTTCGGCGAGCGCGGGGTCGGCGGCGACCAGGTCGAGCACCTCGCCGATCAGCGAGCCGTAGCGCTGCAGGAAGTGCTCGATCCGGGCGACGTGCAGTCCGGACTCGGCGGCCAGCGACTCGCGGCGGTTCCACAGCGCCCGGTAGCCCTCGGCGCCGAGCAGCGGGATGTCGTGGGTGACGGACGGTCCGGGGCGGTGGCCGTCGCGGACCCGGACCGCCTCGTCGACCGCGTCCTTGGCCATCACCCGGTAGGTGGTGTACTTGCCGCCGGCGATCACCACCAGGCCGGGGACGGGGTGGCCGACGAGGTGCTCCCGGGAGAGCTTGCTGGTGTCGGCGGCGTCCCCGGCGAGCAGCGGGCGCAGGCCGGCGTAGACGCCCTCGACGTCGTCCCGGGAGAGGGGGGTGGCGAGCACCGCGTTGACGTGGTCGAGCAGGTAGTCGATGTCGCGGGAGCTGACCGCCGGGTGGTTCTTGTCCAGGTCCCAGGCGGTGTCGGTGGTGCCGATCAGCCAGTGCCGGCCCCACGGGATGACGAACAGCACCGACTTCTCGGTGCGCAGGATCAGCCCGGAGCGGGCGTTCACCCGGTCCCGCGGCACCAGGATGTGCACGCCCTTGGACGCCCGGACGTGGAACTGGCCGCGGGTGCCGGCCAGCGCCTGGGTGTCGTCGGTCCACACCCCGGTGGCGTTGATCACCTGCTTGGCGTGCACCCGGTACTCGCGGCCGCTCTCCAGGTCCACCACCAGCGCCCCGGTGACCCGCTCGCCCTGCCGCAGGAACCCGGCGACCTTGGCCCGGTTGGCGACCTGCGCCCCGTACGCGGCAGCGGTGCGCACCACGGTGAGGGTGTGCCGGGCGTCGTCCACCTGCGCGTCGTAGTACTTCACCGCGCCGACCAGCGCGTCCCGGCGCAGCGCCGGAACCTCGTGCAGAGCCTGACGGCGGGTCAGGTGGCGGTGGAGCGGCAGGCCGCGGGAGGTGCCGGAGGTGAGGCCCATGGTGTCGTACAGCAGCACGCCCGCGCCCACGTACGGGCGCTCGACGAAGCGGCGGGTCAGCGGGTAGAGGAACGGGACGGGGCGGACCAGGTGCGGAGCGAGCCGTTGGATCAGCAGGCCGCGTTCCTGCAGGGCCTCCCGGACCAGCCGGAAGTCCAGCATCTCCAGGTAGCGCAGGCCGCCGTGGATCAGCTTGCTGGAGCGGCTGGAGGTGCCGCTCGCCCAGTCCCGGCTCTCCACCAGACCCACCGTCAGGCCGCGGGTCACCGCGTCCAGCGCGCAACCCGCGCCGACCACGCCGCCGCCGACCACCAGCACGTCCAGCTCCCGCCCGGAGCCGAGCGCGTCGAGCGCGTCCTGACGGGCCTGCGGGGAGAGGGCGACTGGCTGCACGGCGGCGCTCCGGTGGTGAGGGTGTATCGCGGCGGCTGCTGCCAGTCGATGGCGGCGACGGATGATCGGCAACCGCTGGCGGAGTGTCAACCGCCGTACGGGCGGCCGCAGCCGGCCCCGGAGCCGCCCGGACGGGTGCGGAGACCGTCTGCCGGGTGCGTGCGGAAACCGCTTGCCGCACAGGTACGGAAAACCGCTTGCCCGATGGCTGCGGAAACCGCTTGCCACGCGCATGCGGAAACCGTTTGCCGGACGCGTGCGCGGGGTGTTCTGCTCGATCCATGGACGACTTCTCCCCCGGCCTCCGGCTGTGCACCGAGCGCCTGGTTCTGCGCCGCTTCACCCCCGCCGACCTGCCCGCCGTCACCGCGCTGTGCGGCGATCCGGCGGTGATGCGGTACCTGGAGGACGGCCGTCCCATGCCCGCGGACCAGGTCGCCGCGCAGGTCCTGCCCGCCGTCCTGCGCGAGTACGGGGAGCTGCCGGCCGGGCTGGGTTGTTGGGCGGCCGAGCACGACGGGCGGTTCCTCGGCTGGCTGGCCCTGCGCCCGGCGCACTCGCTCGGCCTGGACACCGGCCCGAACGGTGGGCTGGAACTCGGCTACCGGCTGCTGCCCGCCGCCTGGGGCCACGGCTACGCCACCGAGGGCGCCCGCGCGCTGGTCGCCGCCGCCTTCGACGAGCTGGCCGCCGAGCAGGTGGTCGCCACCACCATGGCGGTGAACACCTCCTCCCGCCGGGTGCTGGAACGCGCCGGGCTGCGCCACGTCGACACCTTCTTCGCCGACTGGCCGGACCCGATCCCCGGCACCGAGCACGGCGACGTGGTGTACCGCCTGACCCGCGCCGAGCGGGCCTAGCAAGGGCGTGTCTCGTCGGACCGCTTCGGACCGGCGGGCGCCTCGCCAGCGCCATGGCGGCCGGGGCCGGGGCCGGGGCAACTGACGAGACGCGTTCGAGGAGCGTGCCCCGGCGCCGACCGCCCGGCACCATCCGAAGCACCCGCCCCGGCCGCCTGCCGTCGGCCCGTCAGGAGTCCAGCAGCGCCAGGACCTTGGCCCAGCCGTCCACCTGGGCGGCCTCGTTGCCCGCGTCGGTACCGCCGAGGGCAAGGACCTGGCGCTGGATGGTGGTCACCGTGGTGGGCGAGGGCAGGTATGGGTAGGTGCCCACCGAGTGGCCGGCGGCCGGGTAGACGACGACCTGCCGGAGGGGTGCGGCGGGGCTGGGCGCGCCGAGCTGCCTGGCCCATCGCTCGGAGGGCCACAGTTGGTCGTCCGCCCCGGCGAGAGCCAGCAGCGGGCCGCCGATCCGGTCGGTCGGGATGGGTCCGGCGGGCACCGGCGCACCGCCCAGGGTCCACGCGACCCCGCCCCCCAGCCCGGGGTTGACCTGCGCGGACGGCGCGTACACCACCACGCGGTGTACCAGGTCCGGCCGGTTCTGGGCGGTCAGCAGGGCGAGTTCGCTGCCTCGCGAGTAGCCGATCACGGCGAGCTTGGACGGGTCGGTGCCCGGCAGGGCGGCGAGCAGGCCGGCCGCAGCGGCCGCGTACTCGACCGGGACGTCCTGCAGCGTCGGGGGCAGGCCGGACAGGCCGAAGTAGGCGAGCGCGAGCGCCGGGTGGCCGTGCGCGGCGAGCAGCTCGGCCGTGGGCCCGAGGCCGATCCCGCCCTCGGAGCCGCCCAGCAGGAGCACCGGGGCCTTCGGCGCGGACCCGGCGGGCGGCAGGTAGAGCCGGCCGATCATCTTGTCGGCCGCCATGGTCAACTGCCGGACGGTGACGCCGTCGCCCACCCAGGACCGGATCACCGTCCGGTCGGCGACCGCCCGGTCGGCCACCCGCACGGTGATCCGGATCCGGCTGGTGTCAGTCGAGCCGACGTGGCCGGGCTGGAACAGGCCGGCGGCCCCGTCGACCTTCATCGACCAGAACAGGCCCATCCCGTCCGCCTGGTGGTACGTCCCCCCGGTGGGCACCGCGCGGTCGAGGTCGACGTCGCCGGCACCGTCCGCACGGAAGTCGGCGGTCGACCTCCAGCGGTTGCCCCCGTAGTCGTCCGCCTCGGCGGTGAGGGTCACCGGCTGGTCGGCTTTCAGCCCGGTCACCCGCAGGTGCACCCGTTGGTCGGCGAGCGCGGTGGTGTTGTCCGCGGTGGCGTTGTCGACGGTGAGCACCACCTGGTGCGCGGTCCCGTCCGAGGTACAGGCCGCCGAGGCCGCGAGCAGCAGTGCCGCCAGGCCCGCCCCCGCGGCACGACGAATCGTTCCGATCATGCTTCCCCCCTGGTCCGCCCGCATTCTGCTCCTCCCCCGGCCGCCGCTCAAGGGCCGCCCGAAGGGTGAACTCCCGTACGGCGCGAAGACCTTCGCACCTGCTGCGAGCCTCCGGGTGACCTGCCGCGAACGCGGGGACACCTTGACCCTTTATCATCTGGCAGACCGGTCGGCGCCCCCGAGGACCCCGGGCCACCCCACGAACGAACAGGAAAGACGCGATGCGCAGCCAGCGAGCCATATCCGCGGCGGGTGCCCGGTGATCAACTGGATCCACGGGGCCGTCCTCGGCCTGGTGCAGGGCCTCACCGAGTTCCTGCCGGTCTCCTCCAGCGCGCACCTGCGGGTGTTCTCCGCCCTGATGGGCTGGGACGACCCGGGCGCGGCGTTCACGGCGGTGACCCAGCTGGGGACCGAGTCCGCGGTGCTGATCTACTTCCGCCGCGACATCGGCGCGATCATCAAGGCGTGGACGCTGTCGCTGTTCCGCAAGGAGTGGCGGGGCGACCCGAACGCCAAGCTCGGCTGGTACGTGATCGTCGGCACCCTGCCGATCGGCATCCTCGGCAAGCTGTTCCAGGACACCATCGAGACCACCCTGCGCGACCTGCGCCTGATCGGCACCACGCTGATCGTCTTCGGTCTGATCCTCGCCGTCGCCGACCGCTCGCGCGCGGTCCGCAACGCCCGCCAGATCAGCTCGCTGACCTTCCCGCACGCCCTGATCTACGGCGCCGCGCAGTCGCTGGCACTGATCCCCGGCGTCTCCCGCTCGGGCGGCACCATCAGCGCCGGCCTGTTCCTCGGCTACAGCCGCGAGGCCGCCGCCCGGTACTCCTTCCTGCTCGCCATCCCGGCCGTCCTGGCCTCCGGCGGCCTGGAGCTCCTCAAGATCGGCGAGGGCCCGGCCCCCGCCTGGGGCCCGACCATCCTGGCCACCCTGATCGCCTTCGTGGTCGGCTACGCCGCGATCGCCTGGTTCCTGAAGTACATCTCGCACAACAGCTTCATGCCGTTCGTGATCTACCGCGTCCTGCTCGGCCTGACCATCATCGGCCTGGTCACCGCGGGCGTCCTCGCCCCGGACGCGGGCGCGGTGCACTAGCGCGACGCGAACGCCTCGGCGAAGGGGACGGGTACCGGCAGCGGCCGGGGCCCGTCCCCTTCGTCGTGGCTGGAGGCAAGGCGGGCTGCGACACACCGGCCGCCGGGATGATTGTCAGCCGATCCGCGGTCCGATTGGATCGGTTGCCATGACACTCGCTTGGAAGCTGGTCATCGACAGCGCGAACGCCCCGGCCATCGCCGAGTTCTGGGCCGCCGCCCTCGGCTACCGGGTCGAGGACCCCACCGCCCTGATCGACTCCCTGCTCGCCGCCGGCCGCCTGCCCGCCGAGTCGGTCACCGAGCACGGCGGCCGCAAGCTGTTCCGCGGCTACTCCGCCGTCCGCCACCCCGACGACCCGTTCGACCCGGCGAGCGACATCGGCAAGGGCCGCCGGATCCTCTTCCAGGACGTCCCCGAGTCCAAGACGGGCAAGAACCGCCTCCACATCGACGTGCACTCCGGCGAGGAGGGCCTCGACGCCCTGGTCGCCCGCCTCGAATCCCTCGGCGCCACCCGCGTCCAGGAACACGACCAGGGCCCGGTCGGCCACTGGTGGGTGATGCGCGACCCCGAGGGCAACGAGTTCTGCGCCGCCTGACGCACCGTCAACCTGGTCCGCCTCCACGGCGCGGGGCCTTGGGGCTACGAGTACCAGACCAGCAGCCCGTGCCGGTACCGCGCGGTGCGGGTGAGGTACGCCAGCAGTTCGCCGTAGTGGGCGCCGACGTAGTCGAGGGCGTACGGGTCGGACCACAGGCCGGTCGGGTAGACCTCGGCGGCGGCCAGGTCGGCGGGGGTGACGTCGGCGGCCAGGTCGGCGAACCGGACGTCGGCCAACTGCCCGGCTGCGGCGGCGACCTGATCGGAAGTCAGAGTCCGGGGCGGGCCGTAGCCCCAGTCCTCGTCCCCGGGCAGCGGGCGGTCGCCGTGCACGATCTCGGACGGGAGACCGCGCAGGGCGAGCAGGTGGGCGAGGGCGGCCCAGGACTTCTCGGTGTCGTGGAAGCGTCGCTCGGACGGCGAACGGCGCGGCTCGTCGACGGCCTGCTCGCGCATGAACTCCCGGGCCCAACCGGGTTCCCGGAGGGCGCGGTCGAGGTCGGCGGCCTTGAGCCGGAAGTAGCTGCCAATCACGCTCACGGGCCCGCATCCTGGCACGGCCCGCCGACGGCGGCCGTCCCCGGCCGCCGTCCGCCTGCGGCGGCTACCGCGCGGGGCGGCGGGAGCGGCGTACGGCCAGCACGATCAGCGCGGCGAGGACGGCGACGCCGGCCAGGGCGCCGAGCACGATCGCGGTGGTGTTGCCGCCGTTGCCGTCATCCGCCTTGGCGGCGGGGGACGGTGACGGCGGGTTGGACGGGGCGGTGACGGACGGCGCGGCCGAGGCGGAGGCCGACCCGGACGCGGACGCCGACGGCGAGGCGGAGGCCGCGGGCGAGGCGGACGCCGGGGCCAGCGGGGTGGCGCCGGCCGCCGCGGGGCGGAGGGCCAGCACCGGGGCCGGGTGCTCGGGCTTGGTGTCGCCCTGCGGGAGTTCGATCCACCGGTCGGTGTGCCCGTCCGAGTAGTCGACCAGGGTCTTGAACGCGACGCTCTGCGCGTTCGGCAGCTGGCGGACCTTGACGCTGTAGTCGGCGCTCGCCCCGGGCGCGAGGGCCGGGCCGGCCACCGCGTAGCCGTCCGCGGTGACCGCGAGCGTCCAGCCGGTGGGCGCCTTGACCAGGGTGACGTCGGAGGGCGCGATGCCCGCGGGCAGCGCGACCTTGACGTCGGTGATCCCCGCGGACGAGGACTCCCCCTCGGCGGAGAAGCTCACCTGGGCGTCCACCGCCAGCGCCTGCGCGGTGGTCGACTCCACCTCGACGTGCGCGGCGGCGGTGCCGGCCGCCCCGAGGGCGAGCCCTACGGCGAGGACCGGCGGGAGGGCACGACGGAGCACACGGGATCGCTGCATGAGCGGAACCCTACCGTTCACGGGCCGTCAGGCGGCCGCGTACGGCGGCATGCACCTCGGCCTCCTCGGCCGGGTCGGCGGCGAGTCGGCGCAGTCGCTCCAGCACCCGGGCGTCGCCCGTGGTGGTGACGTGGGTGGCGGCGAGCTCGCGGGTGGACTCCTCGCAGTCCCACAGGCATTCGACGGCGGGGCCCTGCCCGAAGTACGGGTCGGTGGCGGCCAGCGCGTGGGCCGCTCGGCCCCGCAGCTCGGAGGAGACCGTCTCGCCGTAGACGTGCCGCAGGGCGGAGACGGCGGTGTGGGCGCGCAGCCGGCCCGCGCCGTCGACCAGGCTGGCGAGTCCGGCGCCCTCGACGCCGCGCAGCGAGATCCAGTGGTGCAGGGCGGCGACCACCAGCGGGGAGTCGCAGGGGTCGCCGGCGTCGGCGAGCAGGCGGACCGCGGCCTCGCCGAGGGCGCTGTCGGCGCCGCCGGTGGCGGGGTCGGCCCAGCGGCGGGCGTGCGCGAGGGCCTCCGGACCGCGCATCCGGCCGAGCAGTTCCAGTGCGGCGTCGACGACCCGGTGGTCGACGTCGGTGGCGGCCGTCTCGATCAGTCCGGCGGCGGCCGGGTCGCGTTGCTCGACGAGGTGGCGCAGGGCGGCCGAGCGGGCGCCGACCGGTCCTTCGGCGGCGGCCCGGTGCAGCAGCGGTCCGTCCTCGGGGCGGACCACGGCGGTCAGACAGCGGGCGGCCGCGGCGGCCCGCCGGGCGATGGCGGCCGGTTCCGGGCTCTCGCCCTGGTCGGCCCAGGCGAGCACGTCGGCCGTGGACCAGCCGGGGGTGACGCCGGGGCGGTTCATCTGCCGCTGCCACAGGTCGAAGGGTGACTGCTCACTCGCGGCGGCCACTCTGGGGTGGTGGGCGGCCCACAGCCGCCAGGGCTTCGGCTCGTACGCGGAGCGGATCGCGGCGCGCAGCTCGGCGTCGCCCTCGGCGGTGGCCGGGAAGCGGCCGAGCACGGCGGGGGCGAGCGCGAGCAGGGCGTCGTCGCCGTCGCGCAGGGCGAGCTCGTCGAGGGCCCAGGCCCAGTTGGTTCCGGTGGCGGTGTAGCCGCGCAGCAGGTCGAGGGCGTCCCGGCGGCCGTACCCGGCGAGGTGGCCGAGCACGGAGAGGGCGAGGCCGGTGCGGGCCTCGTCGGGGTCGGTGGCGTCCTCGATCGAGTGGAGGTGGAGCTCGAGGCCGGTGAGGGGGGCCTCCAGCTCCATGTAGAGCCGCGCGTAGTACAAGGAGCGGTTCTCGACCTGCCAGTCGGCGCGGGGGTCGTTGGTCACGCAGGTCTCGACGGCGGCGATCGCCTCGTCGCGGTCTGCGGCCAACGCATGCAGCTGCCCGTCTCCGCGGCCTCTCTGCAGGAGGCCGAGGAGGCTGGCGCTGGGCGCTATCACTGGCTCGAACATGAGGTCAGCATCCGTTGCGGCGGTCGTCGTGGCAACGGGATTTCCGTCGCCGGGGTCGGTTGGCACAGCTCAGGCGCCCGGGCGCCGGAATCACCGAAGGTTACCGCCTGGGGCCACGATCCGCACACAGGGCGACGGAAATGACCGGTCGGCCCCCGCCAGGCCCGGCCCGTCCGTATCGGATCGAACCACTCCGCAACGGCCCGGACCGGCCGGATTTCACGAATCTGACATCGGCCGAAATCGTGCGTGATGTCGGTTACGGCCCGCGGACCCGGGTAGACGGTGCCGGGTGGGGCGTGCCGTGGGAGCGGGGTGCGTCAGACCGGTCCGGGCCGGCCGGGCAGCGAGGAGTGGATCTGCTCACGGAGTTCGGCGACGGCCGGCAGGCCCTGGTAGCGGCCGGAGAGCCGGTACATCTCGCGCAGCCGGTCCCAGGTGCGCTTGGAGGAGGTGTCGTTGATGGAGGCCAGCGCCAGTTTGGCCTGGACCTGCGCCTCGTCGGGTTCGCCGGAGATCCAGTAGATCGAGGCGAGGGTGATCCGGTCGAGCAGGGCCGAGCGCTCCCGGCCGGTCTTCTGCCGCAGCCGGATGGCGAGTTGGGCGTGCCGGGTGGCGAGCGGCACCGCGCCCGGGTCGTGCTCGGCGAGGGTGCGGTAGACCAGCGCCTGCATGCCGTGCAGCTCGGCCTCGTTGAACAGCTGCATCCAGCTCGGGGTGGGCTCCTGGGTGTCCTGGACGAACAGTTCCTCGGCCTCGCCGAGCACCCGGCGGGTGGCCTCGGCCCGGCCGACCGAGGCCTGCGCCCAGGCTTCGACGGTGCGCAGCATGGCCTGGGTGCGGGGCAGGGCGCCGTGTTCGGGGCCGGCGCTGGCGCGGGCGAGCTGCATCAGTTCGAGGGCGTCGTCGGCGCGGCCGAGGTGGAGCATCTGGCGGGCCGCGCGGGAGATCGCCTCGCCGGCCCGGGGACGGTCGTCGGCCTCGCGGGCGGCCTGCGCGGCGATCACGAAGTAGCGCTGGGCGGTGGGTTCCAGGCCGACGTCGTGGGACATCCAGCCGGCCAGCACCGCGAGGTTGGCGGCGACCGTCCACAGTCTGCGTTCCAGGGCGGGCGGGTGGCCGTGGGTGAGGAGCCCGCCGACCTCGTTGAGTTGGCCGACCACGGCCTTGCGCTGCAGGCCGCCGCCGCGGGAGGCGTCCCAGGCGCGGAACACCTCGACCGAGCGTTCGAGCGCGGTCACCTCGTCGTTGCCGACCGGGCCGGCCTCGTACACGTCGATCACCGGGCGGGGGCCGCCCTGGGTGATCACCTGGCGGGGGCCGGGGCGGCCGACGGCTTCGGCGACGGAGCCGCCGGTCAGCCAGTCGTGCAGGTTGTCGGCGATCACGGCGCCGGCGGCGACGGCTGCGGAGCCGCCGACCAGTCCACGTCTGTTCAGCATGAGGTCCATTCCCGTGAACTCGGTGAGGACCGCGGCCGTCCGATCCGGTGCCCAGGGGTCGGTCGGCGGAGTAGCCGTGCTGCTGCCGGACCTGGTGGGCCGGTGTCGTTCGAGACCTAGGTCCTCGGTGGTGACGACACGGCCGAGCCGCTCGGTGAACACGGCGGCCAGCACCCTCGGCACCGGGTCGCGCGGGATCTCGCCCTGCTCGATCCAGCGCCGGACCCGGGAGGTGTCGGTGGACAGCTGCTGCTCGCCCAGTGCCGCACCCCGCCGGTTGACCAACCGGGCCAGCTCGCCCTTCGACCATCCGGTCAGGGCGAAGTGGTCGGCCAGTCTGGTGTTCGGCCCCTTGCTCAACTGAAGCCCCCAGGTTCCTCGGCTGATTCGACACTAATGGCTCTGTCACATGCCAAGCGACCATTCGCCATGGTTCGCCAGGGTCCGCTACGTGGTGTGCCAGTGCCGACCGGGTGTCAGGTAGGAATGCGCCACCCCGACTTCGCGTCGGATCCGTCCACGACCGGCCCGGACCTCGACCCGACGGCCCGTCAGCGGACGGTCCGGGCCGAGCGGAACGGGGGGTGGCGCGACCGGGTGGCGCGGGGGCGCCGGGCACGGCACGACAGTCGGAGCGGGACGCATTCCCCAGGGTGCGAACGGCTCCGCCGAACCGCTCCGCGCCCGGCGCTCGCGCCCCACCCGGCGGCCCGACCCCCAGCATCCGGGCCCCACGCAGCCACGCCGCCGGCCAGGAAGGACCCTCACCCACCCATGTACTCCACAGCCAGCACCGGTACCCGCCCGTCGAACCCGCTCGGGGCCGACGCCGCCGGACGCCATTCCAGCCAGTCCCGTACCGGCCTGCGCCCGCCGACCGCGGGCTCCGGCCGGCCCGCCCCGCGCGCCGCCGAGCTCCGCGACCCGCGCGGGCGCACCACTCTGGTCACCCGCGCGGTGCCGGAGCAGGCGGGGCGCATCGGACGCCCCGCGCCGGCGCGCGGCGTCGACTCCTTCGTCGACCGGGTCGACCCGGCGGCGCTGCAGACCCCCGCGGTCCGGGCGGTGCTCGCCAACGTGGCGCGGATATGCCCCGCCTTCCTGCCGCGCCAGGTGCTGCGCGAGGGAAGTCGGCACATCCTGATCGCCGGCACCATCGGCCGCGCGCCGGTGGTCGCCAAGTGCCTGGCCCCCGGTGCGCTGCGCGGCCCGCAGGCGGAGCAGCTGGTGGAGCGCTTCCACCACGAGGTGGCGGTGTACCGGGCGTTCGTGCGGCACCGTCCGCCGGTGCGGCTGCCCCGGCTGGTGGCGGCCGACCACGACCGCTGCGTGCTGGTGCTGGAGCGGGTGCCGGGCCGTCCGGCCTCCCGCGAGCGGCACCCGGTGAACGCGCCGACCCCCGGCGAGGTGCGGGCGGTGCTCGGCGCGGTGCGCACCCTGAACCTGTGGCGCCCGCCGACGGACGTCTTCGGCAAGCCGCTGGACTACCAGTTGGAGGTCGCCCGGTTCCACTCGGTCGGCCTGCTCACCGACCGGGACGCCGGCGACCTGCGCGGCCTGATGCACGGCCTCGCCTCGGTGCCGTGGCAGCTGTGCCACGGCGACGCGCTGCTCGGCAACATGCTGCTGGCGCCGTCCGGCCCGGTGCTGCTGGACTGGGAGCAGGCCGGCTGGTACCTGCCGGGCTACGACCTGGCGGTGCTGTGGAGCGTGCTGTCCGGGGACACCGCGGCGCGCCGGCAGATCAGCCAACTCGCCCAGTCCGGCGGCACCCTGGCCCGGGACGCGTTCCTGGTGAACCTGGTGCTGGTGCTGATGCGGGAGATCCGGCTGCACGACGTCCCGGGAGCGGGCGAGGAGCAGCGGATCATGATCCGCCGGCTGTACGACGACGCGGCGCTGGCCCGCCGCGCGGTGCGGGCGGCGGTCGGCACCCGCTGATCCGGGCCCGGCACGGGGCCCGTTGACGGCGGGTCAGGCCTCCGGCAGCGATCCGCCGAGGGCGTCCAGCACGGCGTCCTCGGCCGGCAGGTGGGCCTGCAGGCTGAGCGCGTCGCGCAGGTGGCGCTCCAGCGGGTGGCGCCGGCTGAGCCCGGCGTTGCCGGTCAGCGTGAGGGCCCGCTGGACGGTGTCGCCGACGGTGCGGGCGACCAGTAGTTGGGCGGCGGCGACGCGTTCGGCGGGGGCCGGACCGTCGTCCACCCGGGCGGCCAGGCCGTGCACGAGTTCCTCGGCGCCGATCAGTCGGGCGTGGAGTTCGCCGAGCGGGCGGCGGTGCCCGGCGGCGGGCAGTCGTCCGGCGGCCCAGTCGAGGGCGGCCCGGCCGGTGCCCAGCAGGACGGCGCAGAGCGCGAGCAGCCGCCAGCACCGGGCGGTGCGGGCGGCCTCGTCGTCCGCGCGGCCGGGGGCGGCGAGCCGCAACGCTGCGTCGGAGCCGACCTGGACGTCGGCGAACAGCACGTCGTGGCCGGCCGCGGCGCGCAGTCCGAGCTGGTCGGCGGCGGGGTCGATCTCCAGCCCGGGGCTGTCCCCGCGGACCAGGAACACCCCGGTGCGGTAGGGCTGTTCGGCGGTGCGGGCCTCCACCGCGAGCCAGGCCAGCGCCTCCGCGCCGGGGCAGTGCGCGGCCCGGCCGGCGAGCCGCCAGGCGGTGCCCTCCCAGCGGGCGGTGACGGCGGGCGGGCGGCCGGGTTCGGCGCGCAGCGTGCCGACCAGCGCGGGCCCGCGCCGGGACTCGGTGAGCAGCCGCCGGTAGAGCGCGGCGGGCCAGGGCGCGGTCCTGGCCTGTTCGGCGTGGTGCAGCAGGGTGAGGGCGGTGAGCAGCGCGACCGAGGCGTCGCCGCGGCCGAGCCGGGCGAGCACCGCGACGGTGTCGGCGAGCGAGGCCCCGGGCCCGGCGTAGCGCTGACCGACCGTCAGGGTGAGCAGTCCGGCCTCGTGCACCGCCTCCAAGCCCTGGTACGGGAAGGTGCCGTCGCGGTCGTGCTCCTCGGCGCGGGCGGCGAGCAGGTCGACCACCCGGGGCAGCCGGCCGAGCGCCTCGGCGAGCGGGTCGCGGGCTTCGACCGCCGGGTGCGGAACGGTCGGCTGGTCGGCGGGACGCTGGGCGGTGGGACGCGGCATGGCGGGCTGGCCTCCGGTCGGAGCGGCGGGGTGGTCCGGGCGTGGGTGCTCAGAACCCCGGACAGGCCGCGCCGGCGGTACGCCGCAGGTCCACGTGCAGGCGACGGGTCAGCAGCGGCCGGGTCATCTCGCCTAGCCCTGCTGGAACATCTCCGCCGGAAGCGGCTTGAGAAGCTGGTAGAGGTCGTCCGAAATCGGTCGGTCCCAGGACGCGATGGTGACCTGGACGTCGTCGCTGCGGCCGAACTGGGAGCAGTAGAGCCGCTCCTCGCTTACTTTGACCTTGCGGACGATCAGCAGGTCGTCGCCGAGCATCACCGGGAAGTCCTCGGCGGAGACGAACTCCACCGGCTCGTCGTTCTCCAGGGCCGCGAGCAGCTGGCGCACCTCGAAGGGCACCTCGTCCTCGGTCTCGCGCGCGGGCGATCCCTGCGGCAGGTTGCCGATCAGCATCGCCGGGCCGCGGCCGCCGAGCAGGTCGTAGCGCAGGAAGATGCCCTGGCAGGAGCCGTCGGAGCCGGTCATCATCATGGCCCCGAACAGTCCGGGCCAGTCGCCCGGGTCCATCGCGAGCACGTCGAAGTCCGGGCCGGCGGGCGGGCCGGAGCGTCGGCGGAGAAATGACATGGAACCATCGTACGTGCCTGTCGGGCACGGCCCGGCGGGCGGGTCCGCGATCAGGCCGAGATCTACGCTCAGGGACCAATGTTGACTCTGAGCAACCGTCCGGGCTACGTTCGGTTCAGCACGACGGCCGCTCCGGGGCGAGATCCACAGGGAGCGGTCTGTCGCAGCGTGCGTTGCGCGTATTCCCTCACCGCGCACACGGTCGTGCGAACTCCGAGCTCCACATGCTGCTTCAATGGTTGTTCGACGGTTCCGGGAGCCTGCCGATGACTACCAGCAGAGCCTAGAGCGGTCCACGCACCATCCACATCCACATAACCCAAAGACCAGGTTCGCGGGGGCCCGTGCCGTCGCGTTCGCGAACCTTGCCCGGATCACCGCCGCGTGGGGGCGTGCGGAATCCGGGTTCCGACCCGGGCGAGGAGTAGCTCTCCCCGTCAGGGTCACTGCTCCCATGGCGACGGCTGCCGCACCCTGTGCGGCGAAGGGCGGGAGGGCTCGTCGTCGGCGCCGATGACGGGCAGCACAGCGGGCGCCGTGCCGATACCGCGTGGGGGCGGTCGGCACGGCGTCTGCCTGCTCATACTGTGCTGTCACCCTTGTCGAACAGTCAACAAGTTTCGGCCCATCAGAATTCATTTGTGACCTCGGTGCATGCCCTGGTGCATGCCGTGCCGTCACCTGCGGTTCAGCGGGCGGCCGCCGGGTCTGCGGAGGTCCCGCCGCCGAGGTTGGCCGGATCCGGCCGTCAGACCGGGTCGAACTCGCCGTCCCGCGCACCGAGGACGAACGCCCGCCACTCGGCCGGGGTGAAGATCAGCGCCGGGCCCTGCGGGTCGGTGCCGTCCCGCATCGCGATGTAGCCCTCGACGAAGGCGATCTGCACGCCGTCGGCGGCTCCGCCGGCCGACTGCCACTCGGCTCCGGTCACGTCCAGCTCGATCTTGCGCCGCTCCGCCGCCCCGGCGGTCCCGATGGTCTCGGCCGTCATCGCCGCTGCTCCTCCCGATCGTCCAGCCCCGTTCGAACGCCAGCCTAGCCACGGGTCGGCACGGGATCGGCGGATCCGGCGCGGTGTGCCCCGGGGGTGGCGCAGATGCGGCGATCGGGCCCGGCCGGGCGGGGCGCTGTGCTATTGCGGCGCCCGGTGCGGGGCGGTTACCGCACCTCGGGGGGCCGGTGGGCGAGGATGGGTGACGAGTACTCAGCCTCGCCGCCTCGCCGCAGGGAGCAGCCGATGGGCCAGCCGGACCGGAGCCGCGCCGACGTCATCCCGATCAGCACCGCGCCGTCCGCGCCGGCGTCCGCCCCGTCGGCCGGGACGGCGGTGGCGCCGGTGCCCGCGGTGCCGCGGCCGTCCCGGCCGGCCGGGCACGGGCGGGTGGGGGTGCTGCTGGTGTCGCACAGCCACGAACTGGCCGACGCGGTCCGGTCGGTGGCGCTGGCGGTGGCGGATTCGGACAATCCCGCGCCGGTGGCGGCCGCGGGCGGGGCGATCGCGGACGGGCTCGGCACCTCGGCGGTGCTGGTCGCGGCGGCAGCCCGGCGGGTGGACCAGGGCCACGGGGTGGCGGTGCTGTGCGACCTGGACGGCGCGGTGCAGACGGTGCTGGCGCTGCTCGACCGGGCGGACGAGCACGGCCTGCCCTTCCCGGTGCGCTTCGCCGACGCGCCGTTCGTCGAGGGCGCGGTGGCCGCCGTGGTGACCGCCACCGCCGGCGGCGACCTCGCGGCGGTGCTCGACGCGGCGGAGGAGACCCGCCGTCAGCCGAAGCGCTAGTACGGCTCGGCGGTCGGTGCGGGAGATGTGGCCGATGGGATGGTTTGGGCCCGAATCGCCATCTTTCCCCCGCATCCGGGCCGGTGCGGCCGCTATTGTCGGGCCAGTCGACCGGTGGGGGGAGCCCCCGGGCGCGGACTGAGGGGTGGCGGCGGAGATGCGAGTGGTGGTGACCGGCGGAGCCGGTTTCATCGGGGCCAACCTGGCACGGGAGTTGACGGCCCGTCCGGAGGTGTCCGAGGTGCGGGTGGTGGACGACCTGTCCACCGGCCGCAAGTCCAACCTGACGGGGGTGGACGTCACGTTCTTCGAGGGCAGCATCCTCGATCCGGCGCTGCTGGACGCCGCGTTCACGGGCGCCGACGCGGTGGTCCACCTGGCCGCGCTGCCCTCGGTGCCGCGCTCGGTGGCGGCACCGCTCGCCAGCCACCACGCCAACGCCACCGGCACCCTGGAGGTGCTGGAGGCCGCCCGCCGGGCCGGCGACCTGTACGTGGCCGCCGCCTCCTCGTCCTCGGTGTACGGCGCCAACCGGGAGCTGCCCAAGCGCGAGACCATGCGCACCGCCCCGATGAGCCCGTACGCGGTCTCCAAGCTCGCCACCGAGGCGTACCTCGGCGCCTACCACCACTGCTACGGCCTGGGCGTGCTGCCGCTGCGCTTCTTCAACGTGTTCGGCCCGCTGCAGCCCGCGGGCCACGCCTACGCGGCGGTCGTCCCGGCGTTCCTGGACGCCGCGCTGGCCGGCCGGCCGGTGACGGTGCACGGGGACGGCGGGCAGAGCCGGGACTTCACCTACGTCGGCACGGTCACCCAGGTGCTGGCCGAGGCGGTGCTGCGCCGGGTGGTCAGCGCCGATCCGGTGAACCTGGCCTTCGGCACCCGCACCACGCTGCTGGAGCTGATCGGCCGGCTCGGCGAGGTGCTCGGCGAGCCGGTCGCCGCCGAGCACGTCGACCCCCGCCCGGGTGACGTCCGCGACTCGCAGGCCGACAACTCCCGCCTGCGCGAGCTGTTCCCGGACATCACCCCGGTCCCGCTCACCGAGGGCCTGCAGCGCACCGCCGCCTGGTTCCGGACGCTCTGACGCATCGTCGGCGCAGTGCGCCGGGGCGGGCGCATCCGCGTGCCCCGGCGCACTTGCCGATGCCTCGTCAGGTCGCCGGTACCTCGGTCAGTTCGAAGTGCGCCGCGTCGTTTCCGGCCAGGGCCAGGCGGATCCGCTCGCGGATGCTGTCCTCCAGGTCGGGCAGCGCGTCCTGGGCGAACCAGCCGACCTCCAGCGACTCGTCGTCGTTGACCCGGGCCTCGCCCGCCAGCGGCCGGCAGCGGAAGGTCAGTTCGAGGTACTGCGCCTGGTCGCCGTTGGGGTAGCTGAGCATCCGCGAGACCGTCACCGAGGTGAGTGCCTCGGGCCGCACGGTCACGCCGGTCTCCTCCAGGCACTCGCGCACCACGGCGTCGGCGGGCTGCTCGCCGGGGTCGATGATCCCGCTGATCACCGACCAGCGGCCGTTGTCGGCCCGCCGTCCGAGCAGCACCCGGCCGTCGTCGTCGACCACCACGGCCAGCACCCCGGACAGCCACAGCGGCCGCTGCCCGACCACCTGGCGCAGTTCCGCCAGAAACGCAGGAATTCCCATGGCCCCGACCCTATGTCCTGCCGGGAGCTGCGGGGTTACGGCCGGGGGCGGGCCGGGGAGCCGACCACCACCGCCCCGGGGGCGACGTCGCGGGTGACCACGGCCGCGGCGCCGACGAACGCGGCCCGGCCGATGGTGCGGCCCTGCAGGACGACGGCGGCCGAGCCGACGGTGGTGTCGTCCTCCAGGACGACCGCGCCGGAGACGTTGGCGCCGGGGTAGACGGTGACCCGCTCGCCGAGGCGGGAGTCGTGGCCGACGGTGGCGTTGTAGTGGACCTGGCTGTGCCGGCCCAGGGTGACGTCGCTGGAGACGTACGCCCCGCCCATCACCAGGCAGCCGGCGGCGAGTTCGGTCTCCGGCGCGACGATCGCGCGTGGGTGGACCAGCGTGGCGGCCGTGCCGCCGCGGCCGTCGAGCAGTTCGGCGAGGCGGGCCCGGACGGCGGGGTCGGCGATGCCGATCAGGTACCGCGCGCCGGACGGCAGGTCGGCGGGGGCGCGGACCGGCAGGCCGCGGACCGCTCCCCCGGCCAACCGGTCGTCGAGGAACCCGGCGACCTCGACGCCCGCCGCGATCGCGGTGTCCAGGGCCTCCCGGCCGACGCCGCCGGCTCCGGCGATCCACAGCATGCTCCGCACTCCTCGCTCCGTGGGCGCGGCCGCCCGGCGGGTGTCAGGTCGTCAGGTCGTCACAGCGTCAGTCGTGATGGCGACAGCGCCGATGATGGTGCATCGGCGCCGCCGGACACGGCCCGGCACCCCGCCCGGACGGACGGGGTGCCGGTGAGGGGCTCGCTCAGCCCCGCAGTTCCTCCGCCGCCAGGCGCGGCGCGGTGGCCGTCGCCTGACGGGGCAGCACGATCCGCTGCTGGGCGGCGGGTTCGGGCGTCGCGGGGATCGGGAAGCCGGGGTTGACGCCGCCGGCGGCGGTGATGCCGGTGGGGCGCAGCAGCATGCCCGCGGTGAGGACCAGGATGCGCAGGTCGAGCAGCAGGCCGCGGTGGTCGATGTACCAGAGGTCGAGTTCGATGCGTTCGGGCCAGGTGATGGAGTTGCGGCCGCGGACCTGGGCCCAGCCGGTGAGGCCGGGTCGGATGGCGAGGCGGCCGCGCTGGCGGGGCGAGTAGTGGACGACCTGTTCGGGCAGGGTGGGGCGGGGTCCGATGACGGCCATGTCGCCGCGGACGACGTTCCACAGCTGCGGGAGTTCGTCGAGGCTGGTCTTGCGGAGCAGGGCGCCGAGGCGGGTGATCCGCGGGGCGTCCGGTTCGTCGGGGTGGCGCCTGTCCCGCATGGTGCGGAACTTCAGGATCTGGAACTCGCGGCCGTGGCGGCCGGAGCGGGTCTGACGGAAGATCACCGGTCCGCCCATGGTGGCGCGGATCAGGAGGGCGATCACCAGGCCGAGCGGGACGGCGATGATCCCGGCCAGTGCGGCGACCGCGAGGTCCCCCCCTCGCTTCATTGTTCCCCCAACTGGGTTGGTGCGTTGTGGTGTTGTCTGTGGGCACGCGCCGCTGCAAGGCGCGTGGACGCGCTGCTCAGTCAGTGACCCAGGCGAGGCCGCGGGACTTGGCGACGGCGGCGTAGGTCTCCAGCGAGATCCGGGCGACGGAGCGCTGGTCGAACTCCTCCAGGGCGCGGCGGCGGGCCGCCGCACCCAGGCGTATCCGCAGGTCGGGCTCGGTGAGGAGCCGGGCCAGTTCGCGGGTGAGGGCGTCGGCGTCGGCGGCGGGGGCGAGCAGCAGGTGCTCGTCGTGGTCGCCGATCTCGCGGCAGCCCCGGATGTCGCTCAGCAGCATGGGCAGGCCGCTGGCGGCGGCCTCCATGCCGGAGCGGGAGAAGCCCTCGCGGTAGGAGGGGAGGACGAAGACGTCGAGTGCGGCGTAGACGGCGGGCATGTCGTCGCGGCTGCCGAGGAACTCGAGGCCCTGTTCGGCGGCGCGCAGGGCGTCGGGCTTGTCGGGGTCGTCGGGGCCGATCCACACGAAGCGGGCCTTGCCGGCCAGCGCGCGGGCGGCCTCGGCGTACTCCCGGATGCCCTTCTCGGCGACTCGTCGGCCCACCCCGCCGACCAGCAACTCGTCCTCGCCGACGCCGAGTTCGGCCCGCAGCCGGGCACGCAGCGCGTCCCGCTCGGGGCCGGGCGCGGGGAACCGGTCGAGGTTGACGCCGTTGCCGACCACCCGGGAGCGCCGGGCCGGCACGAACCACCGGGACAGGGTCTGCCGGTCCTCGGCGTTCTGGTACAGCTCGGCGTGCGAGAAGCGGGCCGCGAAGGCCTCGGCGCCGAGCACCAGCAGCCGCTTGGCGAGCGGGTCGTGGGCCTGCGCCCAGAGTCCGTGGCAGGTGTTGACCACCACGGGGACGCGGGCCAGGCGGCCGAGCACCCGGCCGAGCACCCCGGTCTTCGGGTTGTGGGTGTGCAGCACGTCCGGGTTCAGCTCCCGCAGCACGGCGAGCAGTTCGCGGGCGGCGGCGAGGTCGGCGGCGGGCTGCCAGGCCCGGGTGAGCGAGGGCAGCGCGCGGTGCCGGACACCGATCCGCTCGATCCGCTCCAGGTACGGGCCGGGGGCGCTGATGCCGTAGGTCTCGAACCCGGACTCGACGTCGACGGTGAGTTCGGTGGCCAGCAGCAGGTGCAGCGACATGTCGACGGTGGTGAGGTGGGCGACCCGCAGCGGCCGGCCGCCCTCGCCGCGCAGTCTCAGCGGGAGCCGGTCAGGCACGGGCGCCCACCGCCTTCGCGGTGGCGACGATCCGGGCGTAGGCGCGCTCGGGGACCAGCCGGCCGTACAGCTTGGCGCGGAAGAAGTCGATCGGGTCGGTGCGGCGGACCGGGACGCGGTGGAAGCGCACCGGGTCGAAGCCGGGCAGGTTGCGCCCGACCTGGCCGGTGGCGGCGGTGCGGAACCGGGCGCGCAGCGCGGCGTCCAGGTGCGGGACGGGCGTGCCCCAGGTGTAGGCGAAGTGCCGCGGCCGGGTGCCGAGGTGCTCCTCGACGTCGTCGCCGCAGGCGTCGAGTTCGGCGGTGGTGAGTCGTTCGGGGCGGGCGTGGCTGCGGGTGTGGTTGGCGACGGTGCACAGCCCGGAGTCCGCCATCTCGCGCAGCTGCTCCCAGCTGAGGCCGGGTGCGACGGGACCCTTGGCGGTGGAGCCTTCCCAGGCCATCGGTCCGCCGACGTGGCCGCTGGCGAGGTAGACGGTGAACGGCAGGGCGCGTTCCTTCAGCAGCGGCCAGGCGTGGTGGTAGACGTCCTCGAAGCCGTCGTCGAAGGTGAGGACGGTGCTCGGGGTGCGCAGGCCGGCCGCCAACCGGTCGGTGGCCTCGTCCAGGGAGACCACCCGGCCCGGCGGGAGCTGGGCCAGCAGGTCCGCCTGGGCGGTGAAGTCGGCGGTGGCCAGGTCGAGTTCGTCGGCGGTGCCGCCGCCGATCCGGTGGTAGATGAGGACGGTGGCGCCCTCGCCCGGGACCTTCCCCGCGGCGCGGGCCAGCTGTTGCTTGACCTTCGCCCTGATGCCGCCGGCTGCAACGGCGGTGGTACTCATGGCTCCCCCTCGCGGTGCCCCCCGGCACCCGCACACGGAACGCCCGCCCCGGTGGGCGGCGCGACTCACAGTAGGGGGAACTGTGGTGCTACGGCCGTGGAAACGTGAAAGAAGTGCGAAGGTAGGCCGAAAATCAGCCGGTCCGACCGGTCCTGTCCGTTTGGTGGACGTTTCCCGGCAACCCGCCGGAGATCACGGAGTGGCGCCGCCGCCCGGGCGGAGCAGGCCCACCGCGAGCCGGGCCAGCAGCAGCACGCCGGCCGACAGGCACCCGGCCACCGCCATCACCCAGGCCGGGCCGTCGGTCTCCGGGACCAGCACCGCGACCACGATGCCCAGCGCCAGGCACCCGGCGGCCACCAGCGCGAGCAGCGCCTGGTGACGGCGCAGCCCGCAGCCGCTCCACAGGCCGGACCGGCGGGTAGCGGTTCGGTCACCTCGGGTGTCTGCCATGCCATCCACGGTAACCCGCCACCCGGGGCCGGGCCACACCCCCAAAGTGAGGGTTCGAGCACGCACCGACACGGTTCCCGAATGCCCGCGAAAACTCGCCGTCCGGCGTACAACCATCCCGGGGCGTCGGAGGTCTCCACTACATTGAGCGATCCAGGAGCCGTCCGACGAGCGGGGTTGGGAGTCCCCGCCGCGGGCTAGATCACTCGGGAGCGGAGCCGCCGCGCCCGGGGTCGGAGGCCGGGCTCCGCCTGCCGACGGTACCGCCACGCCGCTCGTCGGCGACCGAGGGGGGAACCGTGTCGTACGCCACCACTGCCGCTGCCGTCTGCGCCCCGCCCCATCCCCTGGCCATCCCCGCGTCCGCCGCCGTCCCGCGCGAACCGCGCGACCGGGGCAGCTGGCTGCGCTACTCGCCCGCACAGCCGCTGTTCCGGGCCCGCGCCGCCCAGCGGCTCGCCGTCCTCGCGTACCACGGCGTCACCGACGCCGGCTCGTTCCGCGCCCAGCTCGACCGCCTGCGCCGGCTCGCCACCCCCGTCTCCCTCACCGACGTGGAACGCGCCCTCGCCGACGGGCGTCCGCTGCCGCCGCGCTCCGTCCTGGTCACCTTCGACGACACCGACCGCACCGTGCTGCGGCACGCCCTGCCCGAGCTGGTCGCCCGCCGGATCCCCGCCGCCGCCTTCGTGATCGCCGAGCTGATCGGCACCGAGCAGCCGTTCTGGTGGCACGAGGCCGCGTTCCTGGCCCGCAACGGCGGCCGCGCCCGGCTGGTGCCCACCGGCGCCGACCCGGCCCGGGTGCTCGCCCTGCTCAAGGCGATGCCCGACCCCGACCGCCGGCGCAGCCTCCACGAACTGCGGGTCTCCGCCACCCGCCGGGCGCCCGCCCAGGACCAGCTGCGCCCGGAGGACCTGCGGACCCTGCGCGACGCGGACGTCGCGATCGGCAACCACACCCTCGGGCACCCGTCGCTGCGCCGCTGCGACGAGGCCACCGTGCACGCCGAGATCACCGGCGCGCACGGCGCGCTGACCCGCTGGCTGGGCGAGCCCCCGTCGGCGTTCGCCTACCCCGACGGCGGCTACGACGAGCGCGCCGACTCCGTCCTGCGCCAGCTCGGCTACCGGCTGGGCTTCCTGTCCGACCACCGGCTCGGCCCGCGGCTGCCCGCGCACCCGCTGCGGATCAGCCGCCTGCAGGTCGACTCGTCGACCAGCACCCGCCGGTTCGACACGATCCTCTCCGGCCTCGAACCCGCCGTCCAGCGACTGCTCGGCGCGTACGCCTGAGCGGTCTCCGAGGAGGTCTCCGGCCGCCCAGGCGGTGACGACCGCCGGGTGGATCCGGTCGGAGAGCCGACCGCCGCTCGGGTGGAACACCACCGTGACCGGCGCGAACCCGGCGGCCCTGGTACCCGCGTCGGGCCAGCGGCGCGCCGATCGCGAAGGTGGTGCCGCCGACGCCGAGCAGGAACCCGACCGCCGGCAGCGCGCCGTAACGGTCCGTCAGCGCGCCGAGCGGGACCCGGATGACATGTGCAGGGTCCTGTCGAAGTCGTCGGCCGGCGGCGCGATCAGGTTCCGCGCCCGGAAGGTCAGGGTGAAGCCGGCGGGCGGGGCGTCAGCGGGCCGCGGTGGCCAGCAGCTGCGCGGTGTGGGCGGGCAGCTCGACCGCGGCCAGGCCGCCGACCAGGTCGCCGACCGGCAGCTGGCCCTCGAACATCAGCCTGCCGCCGGAGAGCAGCAGCGCCGGGACGGGCGTGTCGAGTTCCGCCCGGTCCAGGGCGGCGGCCAGGGTGCACAGCGCCTCCCCCTGGGCCCGGACCCGTTCGCGCAGCGCCGCCCCGCCGCCGGTCCGGGCGATGACCCGGTCGATGGTCCAGGTGTCCAGCGCGGCGCGGTTGTCGTACCCGGCGGGGGCGCCCGCCGCGACGGTGGCCACCGCGGCGAGGGTGCCGGAGGTCACCAGGGCGACGTGCGCCAGGACCTGTTCGGCGGTCCACTCGCCGGGCGGCAGCGGGGCGGGCGGTGCGTCGGCGATCTCCTCGGCACCGGTGAGCAGGTCCCGGTACGCCTGGCGGAGCGGGGCGGGGTCGAACATCGCGCGGGTCTCCTCGGGCTCGGTCGGAAGCGGTACGGGTGAGCGGCGGTGCGGCGTGCGGTTCGGCGATTCAGCGGTTCGGCGGTTCAGCGGTTCGGCGGTTCAGCGGTTCAGCGGTGGCGCGGTTCAGCCGTGGCGCGGGGACATCTCCCACGGCGCCTGCGGGAGCGTCTCGCCGGTCTCCAGCAGCGACTTGAGGTTGGCCAGGACGGCCGGCCAGCCGTGCGAGATCGCGTCCAGGGCGGTGCGGTCGCGCAGCTTCTCGTGGGTGACGGTCAGGCGGACGATCTCCTCGTGCGGCTCGACCAGGAAGGTCACGGTCGCCGCGTCCTCGGTGCCCGCCAGGTCGGGCCGGTCCTCGAAGGTGATCACCAGTCGGGTCGGCGGTTCGGCGGCGAGCACCCGGCCGGTGACGTCCGACTGGCCGGAGCCGTCCAGGCGGCGGTGCTCCCAGGTGGAGCCGGGCTGCCAGTCCGAGACGTTGGCGTGGCCCCAGTAACGGGCCGTCAGGTCGGCATCGGTGAGGGCCCGCCACACCTGCTCCGGGGTGGCCCGGATGTACGTGACGTACACGTAGGTCGGGACGGTCTCCGCTGCGCTGTCCATGGCGTACTCCTCGGCCTGTCGTTTGATGGCGCCGAGCACGTCCAGCCGGGGCCGGTCGAAGTCGGCGATCCAGCGCTGCTCGATCTCGTGGATCGGCGCCGGATTGAGGTAGTGCAGGCGCTCCCGCCCCCGGCGGACCACGGTGACCAGGTTCGCGGCGACCAGCAGGTCGACGTGCTGCGTCACCGACTGGCGGGCCATCGCCAGCTGCGTGCACAACTCGCGCAGCGTCTGGCCGTTCTGCCGGCGCAGCCGGTCCAGGAGCAGCCGGCGGGTGGGGTCGGCGAGGGCTTTGAACGCCGCGTCCAGGTCGGTGGGAGTGGGGTCGGGGCTCACTCCTCGATTATGCAGGTGTTTGCCTGCCTATCGCAACGCACGAGGTCAGGGACCCCGGACCGCGGTGGCGGGGTCTCACACCGTGGCGGGGAGTCTCAGACGGTGGCGGCGGTGAGCAGGTGGCCCTGCGGGTAGTGCAGGGCGGCGGGCTGGAGGGTGGCGGGGCGGCCGGTGTGCAGGACGGTGAGGCTGCCGGTGCCAGGCGCGGCGTCGGGGCCGAGGCGGCGCAGGGCCTGGGCGGCGACCGCGTCGGCGGAGCCGTGCAGGCGGGCCGGGCCGGCCAGCGCGGCGGCGATCCGCTCGTCGACGAGTTCGTAGTGGGTGCAGCCGAGGACGACGTCCGTGGTGTGCGCGGGGGTGCGGGCGGCGGCGGAGGCGACGGCGGCGGCGATCGCCTGCTCGTCGGCGTGCTCGACCGCCTCGGCGAGACCGGGGCAGGCGACCTCGTGGACCTCGGCGGCGCCGCCGAACTCGGCGATCAGGCCGCGCTGGTACGGGCTGCCGGTGGTGCCCGGGGTGGCCCAGATGGCGACGGTGCCGCCGAGCGCCGCGGCGGGCTTGATCGCCGGGACGGTGCCGATCACCGGCAGGTCCGGTTCGAACTCCTCGCGCAGCCGGGCGAGCGCGTGCACCGAGGCGGTGTTGCACGCGACCACCAGCGCCTCGGGCCGGTGGGCGAGGGCCGCGCGGGCGCAGGCCAGGGCGTGCTCGGTGATGTCCTCGGGGGTCCGCGGTCCCCACGGCATGCCGTCGGGGTCGCAGGAGACGATCAGGTCCGCGTCCGGCCGCATGCGGCGCAGCGCGGCGGCGGCGGCGAGCAGTCCGATTCCGGAGTCCACGAGGGCGATCTTCACGAGCAACGACTCTACCTCCCCCGCCTCGCGCCGCCCGGTCCGGACGCCGGCCGCCGAGGGGTGGGAAGGGTTGAGCCGACACCCGGGCCGCGTTGCGGTGCGGGCCCGGCGCGGTGGGGCAGACTGCCGGGGTGACGGTGCTCTGGTGGGTGTCGGTGGTGTCGCTGGCGGCCTGGGTGTGGCTGGCGATCGGGCAGGGCGGGTTCTGGCGGACGGACGTGCGGCTGCCGCGGACCGGCGGGGAGCCCGAGCGGTGGCCGTCCGTGGTGGCGGTGGTGCCGGCCCGGGACGAGGCCGAGGTGCTGCCGGAGAGCCTGCCGAGCCTGCTGGCGCAGGAGTATCCGGGCCCGGCCCGGGTGGTGCTGGTGGACGATCACAGTGCGGACGGGACGGGCGGGTTGGCGGCGGCGCTGGCCGGTGGCGGCGGCCTGCCGCTGACGGTGACCACTCCCCCGGAGCTGCCGGCCGGCTGGACGGGGAAGCTCTGGGCGCTGCGGCACGGGGTCGCGCTGGCGGGCGACGCGGAGTGGCTGCTGCTGACGGACGCGGACATCGCGCACCGGCCCGGGTCGCTGCGGGCGCTGGTCGCGGCGGGCGAGGCGAACGGCCTGGACCTGGTGTCGCAGATGGCCCGGCTGCGGGTGGCGTCCGGCTGGGAGCGGCTGATCGTGCCGGCCTTCGTGTACTTCTTCGCGCAGCTCTACCCGTTCCGCTGGAGCAATCGGCCCGGGGCGCGGACCGCGGCGGCGGCGGGCGGCTGCTCGCTGGTGCGGCGGACGGCGCTGGAGCGGGCGGGCGGGGTGGCGGCGATCCGCGGGGCGGTGATCGACGACGTGTCGCTGGCCCGCGCGGTGAAGCGGACCGGCGGCCGGACCTGGCTGGGCCTGGCCGAGCGGGTCGACTCGGTGCGCCCGTACCCGGGTCTGGCGCCGCTGTGGCGGATGGTGTCGCGCAGCGCGTACGCGCAGCTCAAGCACTCGCCGCTGCTGCTGGCGGGCACGGTGCTGGGGCTGGCCCTGGTCTACCTGGTGCCGCCGGTGGCCGCCGTGGCGGGGCTGCTGACCGGGTCGTGGGGGACGGCGGCGGCGGGCCTCGCGGCGTGGGCGCTGATGGCGGGCACCTACCTGCCGATGCTGCGCTACTACGGCCAGGCTCCGGTGGCGGCCCTCGCGCTGCCGTTCACCGCGCTGCTGTACCTGCTGATGACGGTGGACTCGGCGGTGCAGCACTGGCGCGGCCGCGGCGCGGCGTGGAAGGGCCGGACGTACCCGCGCCCGCAGCAGAACTGACGATCTGTCGACAATCCGGGGTGAAATCCGCCCGCGGGCGGGCATGATCGGGCAATGGAACGTCAGGAGATCTCACGGATCGCGCACCGCGACCACCCCGTGGCGGCGCCGCTCTCGGACGAGTCGGTGGCCCGGTTGCTGGCGCGGGTGCTGCGGGACCGGCCGGCCGGGCGGGTGGTGGACCTCGGGTGCGGGGAGGGCGCGTGGCTGCTGCGGGCGCTGGCCGCTCACCCGGAGCTGCGGGCCGTCGGGGTGGACCTCGACGCGGGGGCGCTGACCGCGGCGCGGTCGGCGGCGGAGCGGCTCGGGGTGGTGCGGCGGCTCGGCCTGCACCACCTGGACGCCGGCGCGTTCACCGACCGGGAGCCGTTCGACGCGGTGTTCTGCGTGGGCGCCGCGTACGCCTTCGGCGGGCTGGCGCCCGCGCTGGCGCACATCGGCGGACTGCTCGCGCCGGGCGGCGTGGCGCTGGTCGGGGAGGCGTACTGGGAGGGCGAGCCGGACGCCCGGGCGCGGGAGTGGTTCGGCGAGGGGATCGCCGACCTGCCGGAGACGGTCGCGCGGGTGACCGCGGCGGGCTGGCTGCCGGTCGCGGGGCACACCTCGTCCCGCTCCGAGCTGGACGCGTACGAGTGGGCGTGGACGGGTTCGCTCGCCGACTGGGCGCTCGACCGGCCGCCGGGCCCCGAGCGCGAGCAGGCGCTGACCGCCTCCGCGGCGCACCGCGAGGACTGGCTGACGGGTTACCGGAGCGGTTTCGGCTTCGTCACCCTGGCGCTGCGTCGGAGCGACCCGGATGTGGGCGGCGGTCGATAGGGTTCGGGTCAACCGACGTGTCCGGAGGGGGACTTCATGGGGTTCAACGGTTCGCTGATCCTGGCTCGCACCCGTGCGAGCGCGACCGAGCTGCTGGCGGTGCCGGAGTCGGTCGAGATGTGGGTCGGCGACCCGGTGGACTGCCCGGACGGCTGGCGGGTGCTGACCGTGCGCCCGTACGGCGAGGAGCTGGTCGACGATCCGCTGGTGGCCCGGCTGGCCTGGCTGACCGGTGCGCCGGTGCTGGTGGCCCGGGTGTACCGCAGTGACTACGCGGTGGTGCGGGGCTGCGCGCCGGGCGCGGAGGTGTGGTCGCTGGAGCTGAACGTCCGCTTCGTGGTGGAGCAGGCCGTCTGGGAGGCGTTCGGCTGCACCGAGGAGGACGAGGGGATCACGGCCGAGGAGTGGGAGGAGTGCGTCTCCGAGGTCACCGAGCGCTGGGAACGGGAGCGGGCCGAGGCGGCGCAGGCGCTCCGGGGCTGGGCGGACGCGGCCGGGCTGCCGGTGACGGAGGATCAGGCGGCGCGCGCCGTCGAGGCGGAGGAGGTCTACGCCGAGGACGCGGTGTGGGAGATGTTCCAGCGGGTGGGCGTCGCCGTCCCGGCCGAGTAGGTCAGCGGCCGAGCATCCGCAGCACGGCGGGCTTGGTGTACTCGTAGCGGGCCATCTGCTCGTAGTCGAGCAGCCAGGCCCGCCGGCCTGGCGGGGTGATCAGCAGTTCGCGGTAGAGCTCCTCGAAGGCGGTGGAGACCGCCTCCAGGGAGAACCGGCCGACCACCCAGTCGCGGCCCCAACGGCCCAGCTCGGCGCGGCGGTCCGGGTCGTCGGCGAGGGCGCGGATCTGCGCGGCCAGCAGCTTGGCGTCCGGCGGGTGGTCGCCGTGGCCGTACATGCAGCGCGAGGCGTGCGGTTCGACCAGCGGGCCGGGTTCGTGGATCGCGGTGTAGCCGGCCGCGCCGTGCACGACGACCGGCTTGCCGAAGGCGAGGCCGCGCAGCGCGGAGCCGCCCATGCCGAGGACCAGGTCGGCGGCCTGGTAGGCGGGCCGCGGGTCGGCCCGCTGGCCGGTGAACACGATGGCGGGGCGGCCGAGTTCGCCGTTCAGCCGGTCGGCGAGCGCGCGCAGCCGGGGCTCGCTGGCGCCGGTGCCGACCACGGCGAGCACCAGGTTCGGGTCGTCGAGCAGGCGCACCGCGTGCAGGGTGCGCTCCACTCCCGCGTCCTTCTCCAGCCCGTCGACCAGCCGGGTGACGATGCACAGCAGCAACTGCCCGTCCGCGGCGCCGACTTCACGACGGAACTCGGCGCCGTCCACCGAACCCGGGGCGTCCTGGACGGTGTTGACGGGTGGTTCGATCAGCCGCAGGTCGCGGTGGCCGAACGCCCGGCCGTCCGGGAGCAGCGCGCCGAGGCCCAGCACCAGCGGCTGGTGCCGGGGCATGCCGCGGAGCATCCGGATGCCGTAGAAGGTGGTGACGACCGGCATCCGGCCGAGCCGACCTGGCCCGAAGTAGGCGTTTCGGGCGGCGCGCACCTCCCAGGCGTGCACCAGCTGGCTGCCGTGCTCGTCCGCCAGCTCCTCCAGCCGGCGGCGGATCTCGACGTTCGGGGTGGCCGGATCGCCGGCCACCACCAGGTCCAGGTCCTGCTTCGCGGCGAGGTCCACCAGCGGCGCCGGGCCGTCCACCCCCTGCGCGAACAGCACCGGTTGGTGCCCGCGGTCGCGCAGGGTTCTGGCGATGTCGACGGCGTTCAACTGGGCGCCGCCGAGGGCCAGGTTGTTGAGGTGGACCAGGACCCGGACCGAACGCACGCTCATTCCTCCCACTGGTGCGGCACGAACACCGGCGCGGCCAGCACCACCGCGCGCGGCGGGGTGTCCAGCATCGGGCCGAACACGTCGAACTGGCCGGCCGAGTGCCAGCTCATCAGTGTCCCGCCGTCAGTCTTGCCGATGCTGTACACGCCGGTCCACAGCGTGTATCGGCCACGCGGCAGCGGCAGCCGCGGGATCACGCAGGCGACCGTGCGCTCGCCACCGGTCAGCCGCACCTCGTGGCTGATCTGGAAGATCGGGCTGGAGGTGCCCTCGCTGACGCCCAGGTGCAGGGTGGCGTCGCCGCGGTAGTCGCCGCTCAGGGTGAGCTCGACGGTCACCGGCTCGTCGGTGTGCAGGCTCTCCCCGTCGTTCTCGCCGCGCACCTCGTACTTCAGCAGCTCCAGCGGCTCGCCGCTGCGCGCGGACGCCTCCGACTGCTGCTCGATCGAGTCCCGGTACCCGGCGAGGGCGTCGCGGATGCCCGCGTCGACCCGGACGGTGCCCTGCTCCAGCCAGATGCCGCGGCGGCAGATCGACTGCACCGCGGGCAGGTCGTGCGAGACGAAGACGATGGTGGTGCCCTGCTCGGCGACCTCCCGCATCCGGTCCAGGCAGCGCTGCTGGAACACCGCGTCGCCGACCGCCAGCACCTCGTCCACCAGCAGCACGTGCGGCTCCAGGTAGGCCGCGACCGCGAAGCCCAGGCGCATCTGCATGCCGGACGAGTAGAACTTCACCTGCCGGTCGATCGCCCCGCCGAGTCGGGCGAACTCCACGATGTCGTCGAACCGGCCCGCCACCTCACGCCGCTTCAGACCGAGCAGCGCGCCGAACAGGTAGATGTTCTCCCGGCCCGTCAGGTCCGGGTGGATGCCGGCCCGGATCTCGATCAGTGCGCCGATCCGGCCGCGCACGTCGATCACCCCGGCGTACGGGTACATCACCCGGGTCAGCATCTTCAGCAGGGTCGACTTGCCCGAGCCGTTGGAGCCGATCAGGCCGACCGACTCGCCGGGCTCGATGTGCAGGTTGATGTCCCGCAGCGCCCAGCGCCAGTCCTCGCCGCGGTCGCCGCGCAGCCGGCGGGCGGCCTGCTCCACCTTGTCGCGCAGCAGCATCCGCTGCTGGTCGGCGCGGAAGCGCTTCCACACCTGCTCGGTGCGGATGGTGCCCAGGGGGTACTCAGGCGACATCGGCGATCCCCGTTTCGAGCTTCTTGAAGATCAGGTAGCCGCCGGCCAGGAAGACCAGCGAGCTGGCCGCGGCGATCAGGGTCAACTGGGCGTTGGGCGCCTCGCCGAACAGCAGCGCCTTGCGGTAGCCCTCGATCACCGCGCCGAGCGGGTTCAGGCCGACGTAGACCTCCTGCAGCCGCAGCGGGATCTTCGCCAGCGGGTACGCCACCGGGGTCGCGAAGACGCCCATCTGCGTGATGATCGGCAGCAGGTGCCGCACGTCGCGCAGGTACACCACCGCCACCGACAGGATCAGCGCCACCCCGTAGGTGAAGGCGAACTGGATCGCCAGCAGCGGCACCGCCCACAGGAAGGTCGCCGCCGGGGCCGTCCAGAACACCAGGAACATCAGCGCCAGCACCCCGACGCCGATCACCATGTCCACCGTGGCGACCAGCATGGTCGCCAGCGGGAACACCTCGCGCGGGCAGTACACCTTGTTCAGCAGGCTCAGGTTGTTGGCCAGGCTGAGCGCGCCCTGGTTCATCGTGTTGCTGAAGAACTGCCAGACGATCAGGCCGACGTACGCGAACAGCGTGTACGGCGCCGCCCCCGTGTCGATCTTCACCGCGCGGTGGAACACCAGGGTGAAGATCGCGCACAGCGCCAGCGGTGTGAGCACCGCCCAGGCGAAGCCCAGCACCGCCTGCTTGTACCGGGCCCGCAGGTCGCGCTCGGCCAGCGCGCGGACCAACTCCCGGGCCGCCCACAGCTCCTTGGCCACCTGCACCGGCCGCAGCCGGCGTTTGAAGACCAGCTCCGGTGGCGGCCCCGCCGGGAGCGCCCTCACCGGCGGAGCGAGTTCGCCCCGTTCCTCGACGACCTGCGCGCGCTGTCCCCCCACGGACTCCCGCCCTCTCCGGAGGCTGTGGTGTGCCTCTGGTGCCCTGGGCCGGGCTACTGCACACACCGGCCGCTCTCGGCGACCACGATGGCACAGTGTGTGCGAGCCAGGGGCAGGTTCGGTGAAGATTGCACCAGCTCAGGCCGGTACAACTCCCGCGCGGTCAGCCCCGGTTCGCATCGGACACCAACCGGTCGAGGGCGGACGGCATCTGCTCCACCCCGCCCGCCCGGCTCGGCGAGGTCCGCCCCGCGCCGTCCAACAGCACCGTCGGCAGCTCGTTGATCCCCTCGCGCGCGAACTCCCTCGCCGCGCCGTCCACCGCGCCGCCGACCTCCGCGGAGCCGTACGCCGCCCGGAACCGCGCCTCGTCCACGCCGTGCCGCACCGCCCACGCGGCCGCCGCCTGCTCGGTCGTCAGGTCGAGGTGCTGCTCGCGCACCGCGTCGAACACCGACTGCTGCAGCCGGTCCACCTCGCCGAGCCGCTCCAGCGTGTAGAACAGCCGCGCGTGCGCCCGCTGTTCGGCCTCGTCCGGATCGCCCGGCCACACCGCGGGCACCCGTCGCAGCGTCACCTCCCGGCCGTGCTGCGCGGCCCAGCGGGTCAGCGGCTGCTCCAACTGCGCCGAGTGCGGGCAGTCGTACCAGAAGAACTCCACCGCCTCGTGCGTCCGCTCGGCCCGCGGCCCCGGCTGCGCGGGCTCCAACGGCCGGGCCTGCACCGGCGCGTGCTGCTGCGACACCCCCGGCGGCTGCCCGACGCCCGGGTACGAGGGCCGGGCGAGCAGCCGGTTCGCCGGACCGTGCGCGTCGAGCGGCCGGGCGGGCGCCGCCTCGGCGGCCGCCGGCGCGGACAGCAATCCGCCGGCGACGACGAACAGAACCGTGTTCCGGAGCAGCGACTTCACGCTCCGCAGCCTGACATCCCGGACCTGCGCCGATCCAGGCCAGGCGGTCCGCAGCGACGCAATTCGCCGGATCGGAGCAGCGCTTCGATCGCCAAGCGCCCGCACCCGAACAGATTTTACCGAAGTATTACCACGCAACTCGGATCGACATTTCCGACATGGCGTCAGCAACCGCCCAATCCGACCCCGGTGGCGCGGAAATGCCGGTCCGGCGAGTCGTCCGGCCGTGCCACCCTCATCGACGGCCGATGATCACCGGCCGCCGAACCATTCACATCGAAAGACGGGGGGAACCGATGCCAGCCACATCCACGCAGGCCACGACCCGATCCAGACGCATACTCGCCGCCACCCTGGCCACCGCCCTCGGCACCTTCGCGCTCAGCGCCGTCGGCGCGCCCGCGCACGCCGACCCGGCCGCCAAGCCGGCCGCGCCCGCCGCCGCGCCGCTGACCGAGGACAAGGCCGTCGCGAAGGCCCGCAGCACCGGCAAGGCCGTGCCCGTCGACGCGGCGACCACCGCGACCGACACGCTGACCGCCAACCCGGACGGCTCGCTCACCCTCAACCAGAGCCTCGCGCCGGTGCGCCGCTACCAGAACGGCGCGTGGAAGAACCTCGACGCGACGCTGGTCAAGCGCGCGGACGGTGGCGTCGGCCCGGCGCTGTCCTCCAC
>NZ_JBFAQR010000047.1:0-60639 GCF_040678815.1 Kitasatospora sp. NPDC049285
TGGCGCGTCGCCTGGGCACGCCGTCCGCGGTGGTGCTGGGCGCGGGCGCGGCGGCCGCCGAGATCGCGGCGAAGGCCGCGGAGTTCGGCGCGGCGAAGGTGTACGTCGCCGACGGCGAGGAGTTCGCCGCGCAGCTGGTGGTGCCGAAGGTCGACGCGCTGACCCAGATCGCCAAGGCCGCGGGTGCGGCGGCGGTGCTGGTCACGTCCTCGGGTGAGGGCAAGGAGGTCGCCGCGCGCACCGCGCTGCGCCTGGGCTCGGGCCTGATCACCGACGCGGTGGACCTGGAGGCCGGCGCGAACGGCCCCGTGGCCACGCAGTCGGTGTTCGCCGCGTCGTTCCAGGTGAAGTCGGCGGTGACCACCGGCGCGCCGGTGATCACCGTGAAGCCGAACAGCGCCGCCCCGGAGGCGGCCCCCGCCGCGGGCGCGGTGGAGAACGTGACGGTCGCCTTCGGCGGCAACGCCGCCACGGTCACCGCCCGCACCCCGCGGGTCTCCTCCGGGCGCCCCGAGCTGACCGAGGCCGCGATCGTGGTCTCCGGCGGCCGCGGCGTCGGCGCCGCGGAGGGCTTCGGCGTGGTCGAGGAGCTCGCCGACGCGCTCGGTGCGGCGGTCGGCGCGTCCCGCGCCGCGGTCGACGCCGGCTGGTACCCGCACACCAACCAGGTCGGCCAGACCGGCAAGCAGGTCTCCCCGCAGCTGTACATCGCCGCGGGCATCTCCGGCGCCATCCAGCACCGGGCCGGCATGCAGACCTCCAAGACCATCGTCGCGATCAACAAGGACCCCGAGGCCCCGATCTTCGACCTGGTCGACTACGGCGTCGTCGGCGACCTGTTCACCGTCCTCCCCCAGCTCACCGGCGAGGTCAAGGCCCGCAAGAGCTGAACCGGCTGACCGCGGGTCAGGGACACGCGAAGGGCGCGGCCCCCGGGATCACCGGGAGCCGCGCCCCTCGCGTCGGTGCGGACGGTCCGTCAGCGGCCGGAGAGGGCGCGGACGAAGCGATCGGCGTTGATGGTGCCGAGGCCGGAGGCGAGGTCGTAGCCCTTGACGGCCTGGTAGCCGGTCACCTTGTCCCAGGAGTTGTCGCCGGCGGTGACGTCGGTGATGCCGCTCCACTGCGAGGGCAGCTGCGCCAGGCCGTACATCCGCCAGTTGAGCTGGCCGAGGCGGTGGCCGGCCAGCTGGTTGGCGAGCGCGACGATGCCGGAGAAGATCGGCGTGGCCTCGCTGGTGCCGCCGGTCAGGTGCCAGCCGACCCGGGTCGGGTCGTAGGACTCGTAGGTCCAGGCGGCGCCGTCCACGGCGGCGCTCATGCTGATGTCCGGGGTGCCGCGGTGGTCGCCGGTCACCTTGGCCACGCCCGCCTGGTACCACGGCCGCTCGAAGACGCCGGAGACGCCGCCGCCGGCCGCGCCGTAGTCGTCGTGCCAGACCTTGTCCGGGGCGGTGCGCACGCCGTTGTCGTCCAGCGTGAGCTCGGTGCCGCCGACCGAGGTGACCAGCGGGTCGGCGGACGGCCAGGAGTTGACCTTGTACGGGTACAGGTCGCTGCCGTTCTCCATCGCGTCGGTGGCGCCGTTGTCGCCGGAGGCGGCGAGCACCGTGACGTCCTTGGCGGCCGCGTACTTGAAGGCGTACCGCAGGTCCTCGATGGACTTGAAGTTGTGCTGGTCGAAGCCGGGGAAGGTGTTCTCGGTGGCGCCGAAGCTCTGCGAGATCACGTCCACGTTGCGGGACTTGATGATCGCCTTCTCGGCGTCCATCATCTCCGGCAGGCCGGTGACGCCCTCGGTCTCGGCGACGCCGGTCTCCACCAGCACGATGTGCGCGTCGGGGGCGATGGCGTGGGCGTACTCGACGTCCAGGGTGGTCTCGCCGGCCCAGCCGGTGTGGTCCGGGTTGGTCGGGTCGAAGACCGGGACGTTGCCCCACTTCACGACCTCGACCTGGGTGTCCGGGATGCCCCACTGCTTGTCGAACACCTCCAGGTCGTGCTGGATGCTCGGCGAGCCGAAGGAGTCCACGATCACGATCGTCCGGCCCTTGCCGGTGACGCCCTGCTGGTACAGCGGGCCCAGGTTGTACGCGCTGCGGTACTGCAGCGGCGAGTAGCAGTGGATGCCGATCTGCGAGACGCAGTCCGACGTCGATATCGGGGCGACCCGGCCCACCGCGTCGATGTGCCCGGCAGAGGCGGGACGCAGGTGGAAGGCGGGCAGGTGCCCGGACGCGCCGACGGCCTGCGCGGTGGCGGTCGCCCCCGACAGGGCGGTGGCCCCGACGGCGAGCAGCGCCAGGGCGCGCAGGGTGGTGGAGCGTCGGGGGCCCGCGGTGGCGGGGTGCATACCCAAGGAGACTCCTCGAAGAGAAACGGAACCGGCCGCACGGCCGGGGTGCCCCTATCCCACCGGCCCCGGGGGGCCACTGCCATAGCAGAGACGGGCGGTCGGCATGGCCCCGATCGGCCACGTGATCAGGTAAAGAGCACGGAGCGGTTCGGTAAGGCCGCAGGTCCGGGGGTGTGACCGCGGCGTCGGTGCGCGAGCGGCCCATACCTCGTAGAGTCGGGCGCCATGGGACTGCTGACGGCACTGGACGGCGCATTCGGGGACCGCGGGGACGCGGTCGTGGTGGACGGGCGGCCCCTCTCCTGGGAGCAACTGCTGGGCGCCGCCGGGGCGGTGGCCGAACGCGCGGCCGGGGCGCCGGCGCTCGCCGTGCTCGCCCGGCCGGAGCCCGAGACGGTCGTCGCGGTGGTCGGCGGACTGCTGGCCGGCGTCCCCGTGGTGCCGCTGCCGCCCGACTCCGGACCCAAGGAGCGGGCGCACATCCTCGCCGACAGCGGCGCCACCGTGCTCGCCGGAACCGGACTCGCCGATGCCGCCGAAGGGCTGACGGGCCATCCGCTGACGGAGCTTCCGGTCCGGCTGACGGACCGTCCGACCGCGGCCTGGAGCGCGACCGAGCCGGACGGGGCCCGGCCCGCGTTCGTGCTGTACACCTCCGGCACCACCGGCGCGCCCAAGGGCGCGCTGATCCCGCGCCGCGCGGTCGCCACCGGGCTGGACGGCCTCGCCGACGCCTGGCAGTGGAGCGCCGACGACGTGCTGGTGCACGGCCTGCCGCTGTTCCACGTCCACGGGCTGGTGCTCGGCGTGCTAGGCGCGCTGCGCACCGGCAGCCGACTGGTGCACACCGGGCGGCCCACCCCCGCGGCGTACGCGGCGGCCCGCGGCAGCCTGTACTTCGGCGTGCCCACCGTGTGGTCCCGGATCGCCGCCGACCCCGACGCCGCCCGCGCCCTGGCCGCCGCCCGGCTGCTGGTGTCGGGCAGCGCCCCGCTGCCCGTGCCGGTCTTCCGGCGGCTGCGCGAACTCACCGGCCAGGCCCCCGCCGAGCGCTACGGCATGACCGAGACGCTGATCACCGTCGCCACCCGCGCCGACGGCGAACGCCGCCCCGGCGCGGTCGGCCTCCCCCTCGACGGGGTTCGCACCCGGCTGGCCGGCGAGGACGGCCGACCGGTGCCGGCCGACGGGGAGAGCGTCGGCGAACTCCAGGTGCACGGCCCGACCCTGTTCGACGGCTACCTGAACCGGCCCGAGGCCACCGCCGACTCCTGGACCGCCGACGGCTGGTTCCGCACCGGCGACATGGCGGTGATCGAACCCGACGGCTTCCACCGCATCGTCGGCCGCGCCTCCGTCGACCTGATCAAGAGCGGCGGCTACCGGATCGGCGCCGGCGAGGTCGAGGCCGCGCTGCGCGACCACCCCGGCGTGGCCGACGCCGCGGTGGTCGGCGCCCCCGACGACGACCTCGGGCAGGTCGTCGTCGCCTACGTGATCCCCGCCGACGCCGCGCTGACGGGCGATCAGCTCACCGCGTTCGTCGCCGAGCGGCTCTCCGTCCACAAGCGGCCCCGGCGGGTGCTGCTGGTGGACGAACTGCCCCGCAACGCCATGGGAAAGGTGCTGAAGAAGCAGCTGATCGAAGGCCTCCGCTAGCCCCGGGCCGGGCCGGTCCCCGCATTGGTCTCTTGAGGACCGCGGGGAGTGGGTACCACTCGTGTGGTGTGGGGGCCGGTTGCCCCGGGCTGCCCGGCGAAGGTGCCGGGGTGGGTGGAGGGCGGGATGCTGTGATCGTCTGGGTCAATGGGGCGTTCGGGGCGGGCAAGACGAGCGCCTGCCGGGAACTGGTCGAACTGCTCCCCGGGAGCCTGCTGTTCGACCCCGAGACGGTGGGCGCCGCCCTGCGCGGCATGCTCCCGCCGCAGCGGCTCGCCGAGGTGACGGACTACCAGGACCTGCCCGCCTGGCGGCGGCTGGTCACCGAGACCGCGGCCGCGCTGCTGGACGAGGTGGCCGGGCCGCTGATCGTCCCGATGACGCTGCTCCGGCAGGACTACCGCGACGAGATCTTCGGCTCGCTGGCCGGCCGCGGCCTCGCCGTGCACCACGTGGTGCTCGACCCGGTCGAAACGATTCTCCGCGCCCGGATCGCCACCCGCGAGGAAGTCCCCGGCGACACCGAGACCAACGCCCGCATCCGCCGCTGGTGCCGCGACCACCTCCCCGCCTACACCGAAGCCCGCGGCTGGCTCGCCCGCGACGCCCGCATGGTCGACAACGGCGTCCTGACCCCCCGGCAGACCGCCGAACGCATCGCCGAGCTGGTCCGCAGCGGCGGCGCCCGCTGCCAGATCGTCCGCAGCGAAGGCGGCGACGGGGACACCGTCGCCGCCGCCGTCCTGCTCTTCGACGACCGCGACCGCGTCCTGCTGGTCGACCCCGCCTACAAGCCCGACTGGGAGTTCCCCGGCGGCGTCGTCGAACCCGGCGAGGCGCCCACCGCCGCCGCCGTCCGCGAAGCCGCCGAGGAACTCGGCCTGCGGCTCTCCCCGGACGACCTGCGGCTGCTCGCCGTCGACTGGGAACCCGGCGGCGGCCGCGGCCGCGGCGGCCTGCGGCTCGTCTACGACGGCGGCCGCCTCACCCCCGCCGACGTGCTGCGCCTGCGCCTTCCCGCCGGTGAACTCCGTGACTGGCACTTCGCCACCCTCCGGGAGGCCGCGCGGCTGCTGCCGGCCGCCCGGATGAGACGGCTGGCCGCCGCGATGGAGGCCCGCGCGAACGGCGAACTGCGCTACCTGGAGGGCGGGGTGCCCGCCGCGACGGGGCTGGGCCGCGGCGGGGTGGTGGCGGGCTGAGCGCCCCAGGGTGACGGGGTGTCAGGGGGCGGGCAGTGCGGCGGGGAGTGAGGATGGGCCCATGCCGTTCACGTTGAGTCATGTGGCCGCCGTGCTGCCCGGGTTGCGGCGGGCGCGGCGGCGCGGCGCGCTGGTGGCCGCCGGGCTGGTCGCCGGGTCGATGGCGCCGGACGTGCCCTTCTTCGCCGAGTCGCTGGTCCGGGGGACGTACCGGTACGGCGCCTTGACGCACCGTTGGTGGGCGGCGGGGACCCTCGACGTCGTGCTGGGCGCCGGGCTGGTGGGCGCCTGGTACGGCGTGTGGCGGGCCCCGCTGGGCGCCGCGCTGCCCGGGGAATGGGTCGGGGTCGTCCCACGGGGGCCGGTCTCCGGAGGAGAGGTGGCCTGGGCGGCCGGGGCGGTGGCGGTCGGTGCCGCCACCCACCTGGTGTGGGACTCGTTCACGCACGCGGGCCGAGCCGGGGTGCGAGCCGTACCGGCGCTGTCCCGGCGGGTCGGCGGCGTTCCGCTCTACACCGTCCTGCAGTACGGCAGTTCGGTGGCGGGGCTGGCGGTGCTCGCCCGCTACGCAGCGTCGCTGCGGGAGGCCGACCGACGGGTCGTCGCGATCCTGGGCGGGGCGGCGCTGGTGGGTGCGGTGCACCGCGTGACCCGCGGCGAGCGCGGCCTGATCGACGAGGCCTGCTTCGGCGCCGGCGCGGGCCTGGCGGTGGGGGCTCTCTTGAGGGGCCCGGGGAACGGCGGGGGTGCGTGGCGGTTGGGGTTTCGGGGCGCTGTGAGGTCTGGGCGCATGGAGGTCTCCTGAGACCTTCAGCCGGCTTCAGACCGTCAGGCACTCGCCTCGCCGTTCCCCGAGCCCCTGGATAGTGCAGGTCACTCTCAGATGTCGAGGTAGCCGTTCGTTGCGAGGTAGGCGCCGGTGGCCCGGTAGACGGCGGGGTCGTCGGGGGTGATGGCGGCGAGGCCGTCGACGTAGCGGTTGAACATGCAGAAGGCTGCGGCGATCAGGACGGTGTCGTGGATGGTCTCGTCGTCCGCGCCGGCGGCCCTCGCGGTGGCGATGTCCTCGGGCGAGACGGCGAGTCCGCTGACGGCGACCTGGCCGGCGAGACGGAGCAGGGCTCGCATCAGGTCGGAGAGGGGGGCGGTGTCGAGGTCGGCCTTGACGGCTTCGACCAGGGCGGTGTCGCCGTCGAGCAGCTCGGCGGCGGTCGCGCCGTGCGCGTCGGTGCAGTAGCGGGTCTCGTTGCGGGAGGAGACGTACGTGCCGATCAGCTCGCGTTCGGCGGTGGTCAGCGGGGACTTCCCGCGCAGCAGCTGTTCGGCGAGTTCGTTCATGCGCCGGCCGGTCTCGGGCTTGACGGAGAAGAGGCCCCGGACGCCGGGGGCGGGGGAGGGGAGGGCGATATGCGGCATGGGGTCAACTGAAGCGGCTGGCGCGGGCAGTTGGCAAGGCCTTGACCTGCGGTTGTGTGATCACGTCCGGCAGTCGGCACGAGGAAAGAAGCACCGGCCGGGTACTGGCCGTGGAGAGGGGACGGCCGATTAGGATGAGCGACCGTGACTGACACCGGTAGCACCCAGGACCTGGAGCCCGTCGAGCCGTCCGCGGACGCGGTGGAGACGGCATCGGCCGCGCTGGACGACGACGCAGAAGCCGAACGTGCGGAGCTGCTTGACGGGGTGTGGGACGTGGTGGTGGTCGGGGCCGGCCCGGCCGGTTCCTCGGCCGCGTACGCGGCGGCGTCCCGGGGGCGGCGGGTGCTGCTGCTCGACAAGGCGGAGCACCCCCGGTACAAGACGTGCGGCGGCGGCATCATCGGCCCGTCCCGCGACACCCTGCCGCCGGAGTTCAAGCTGCCGCTGCAGGACCGGATCTCCGCCGTCACCTTCGCGCTGAACGGCCGGTTCACCCGCACCCGGCGGTCCCGGCGGATGCTGTTCGGGGTGGTCAACCGCGACGAGTTCGACCTGCGTCTGGTGCAGGCCGCCGAGCAGGCCGGCGCGGTGCTGGTGACCGGTGTGACCGCCACGGGTGTCGAGCAGTCGGGCGGCGACGCGCGGACCGTGTTCGTGACGCTGGCCGACGGGCGGAAGGTGGAGGCCCGGGCGGTGGTCGGCGCGGACGGGTCGGCCAGCCGGATCGGCCGCCACGTCGGCGTCGAGTTCGACCAGATCGACCTCGGCCTGGAGGCGGAGATCCCGGTGCCGGAGTCGGTGAGCCGGTACTGGGCGGGGCGGATCCACCTGGACTGGGGGCCGCTGCCCGGCTCGTACGGCTGGGTGTTCCCGAAGACCGACTCCGGGACGCTGACCGTCGGCGTGATCTCGGCGCGCGGTGAGGGCGAGGCGACCAAGCAGTACCTGGCGGCCTACATCCGGCGGTTGGGGCTGTCCGGCTTCACCCCGCTGGTCGAGTCGGGGCACCTGACGCGGTGTCGGGCGGAGGACTCCCCGCTCTCCCGCGGGCGGGTCCTGGTCGCGGGCGACGCGGCCGGACTGCTGGAGCCGTGGACCCGCGAGGGCATCTCGTACGCGCTGCGCTCGGGCCGGCTGGCCGGCGAGTGGGCGGTGCAGATCGCCGAGGCCTCGGGTACGGCGGACGTGCGGCGCCAGGCGCTGAACTACGCGTTCGCGATCAAGGCCGGGCTGGGCGTGGAGATGCGTGCGGGCAAGGTGATGCTCGGGGCGTTCGAAAAGCGGCCGCACCTGTTCCACGCGGCGGTCTGCCTGGTGAACCCGGCGTGGCGGGCGTTCGCCCGGACCACCCAGGGGCACACCACGTTCGCGCAGCTCATGCGGGACTACCGGGCGGCCCGGAAGCTGGCGTCCGTCGCCGGACGCTGACGCTCCGTCAAAAGTTAAGCCTTTGGATGGTAAAGTTTTCGTCAAACTGTTCTCCGGTCGTCCGTACCGAGATGACCGCACTCCGTCACGCCTGACATAGTCGTCGCCGAGCCGGTCGATCTTGAACCGGGGGTGGGGGCTGCCTTCGTGCGGCTCGAGAACAGAGATGTGACTTCTGCATGCTCAGATTCGGTGGCATACGTGGCGGACGACCGCCACGCGTGGGGTTGTTCGAGGTGGCGGCGGGGAGACGGTGGGCCTGGCTGGCCGCAGTGTCCGCGGTGACGCTGAGCGCGTCGGCGGTCTCCGTGCCGGCATTCGCGGCGCACGCTGACCTGGTCGCGCCGAAGGCCGCGGGAGCGGTCGCGGTCAAGGGAGTTCGGAACGCGGAGCCGAAGAAGCTCACCGTTCAGGATGACGCGAAGCGTTCCTTCCAGCCGAAGGCGGTGGCGTGGCCGAAGGCGGCTTCCGGTCGGGCGGCGTCGGCTGCTCCGGGTGCGAAGTCGCAGGCCGCTGGGACGCCGGTGTTTGTGAAGGCGGATTCCTCCGCTGCTGCGCCGGGTGTGGACGTGAAGGTCCTGGACCAGGCGAAGAGTGCTCAACTCGGCGTGTCCGGCGTGGTGTTCACGGTGGACGGCGGTGACGCGCACGGGAAGGTGCGGGTCGGCGTCGACTACTCCGCGTTCGCGGAGGCGCTGGGCGGCAACTACGCGTCGCGGCTTCAGCTGGTGTCGCTGCCGGCGTGTGCGCTGACCACGCCGGAGGTGGCGGCGTGTCAGGTGCGGACGCCGCTGAAGACGGATCGTGACGCGGCGGGGAAGTCGGTGTCGGCGGAGGTCGACCTCGGCGCTGGGACTTCCGGCGCGGTGAAGGCGAGCGCGTCGGAGACCGCGTCGGAGGTCGTTCCGGCGGTGTGGACCGGCAGCACGACTTCGGCGGTGCAGGCTTCGGCCATGTCCGCGCCGATGGTGCTGGCGGCCTCGGCTTCGACCGGAGGTGACGACTCGGCGGGTTCGTACGCGGCGAGTACCCTGAGCCCGAGCGGCTCGTGGACCGGCGGCAGTTCGGCCGGCTCGTTCACGTACTCCTACCCGGTCACCACGCCCGGAGCGTCGAGCCCGCTGGTCCCCAAGGTCAGTCTCGCCTACGACTCGGCGGTGGTGGACGGGAAGACCGCGAGCACGCAGGCGCAGGCCTCGTGGGTCGGTGACGGCTGGTCGACGCCGGACTCGTTCATCCAGCAGACCTTCACCCCGTGTTCGGAGAACCCGGAGGGCTCGGCGTCGCCGAAGTCCACCAGCGACCAGTGCTATGCGGGTCAGGTCCTGACGCTGTCGCTGAACGGCTCCTCGACGTCCCTGGTGTGGGACGCGTCGAAGGGCACGTTCACCCCGGGCAGCGACGATGGCTCCAAGGTCGCGCACGTCACCGGGTCCAACAACGGGACGGGCACCTACAACACGGATTACTGGACGGTCACGGACCGTTCCGGCACCGTCTTCTACTTCGGGCGCAACCAGTTGCCGGGGTGGTCGTCGGGCAAGGCGGTCACCAACTCGGTCGACTCGATGCCGGTGTACTCCTCGCACTCCGGTGACCCGTGCTACAACGCCTCGGGCTTCGACGCGTCGGTGTGCACGATGGCGTACAAGTGGCACCTGGACTACGTGAAGGACGTCCGGGGCGCCGCGATGGCGTACTACTACACCCAGGACACCAACTACTACGGGCAGAACAACGGCGCGTCGAACACGAAGTACGTGCGCGACTCGTACCTCGCCCGGATCGACTACGGCTTCCTGGACGGCGGCGCCTACGGCACCGTCCCCGACCAGGTGTCCTTCGTCACCGGCTCGCGCTGCGTCTCCACCACCTGCGACCCGATCTCGGCCGCCAACGCGGGTACCCAGTATCCGGACGTGCCGTTCGACCTGATCTGCAACCAGGGTGCGACCTGCTCGCCGAAGTCGCCGTCGATGTTCTCGACCGTGCGGTTGAAGCAGATCGTCACCCAGCAGTGGGACACGGCGAGTTCGCAGTACAAGCCGGTCGACACCTACGACCTCGCGCAGACCGAGCCCCCGACCGGTGACGGCACGTCACCGACCCTCTGGCTGGCCTCCGTCACCCACACGGGCAACGACACCTCGGCCGGCGGCTCCGGCAGCCTGACCCTGCCCGCGGTGAAGTTCGGCGGCACGACGATGCAGAACCGCGTCGACACGTCTAACTACCCGGGCATGTTCCGTTACCGGCTGACCTCGATCACCACCGAGATGGGCGCGGTCACCGGCATCACCTACGGCCTGCCCAACCCGTGCACCGCGTCGTATGTCGCCTCGGCCAACGCCTCGGCGAACACCAACTCCTGCTACCCCGTCAGCTGGACGCCGAAGTTCTATGTCGCGCCGATCACGGACTGGTTCCAGAAGTACGCGGTCACCCAGGTGCTGGAGGCCGACGCCACCGGCGGCGCCCTGCAGAAGGCCACCACGTACGAGTACACGGGCGGCGCCGCGTGGCACTACGACGACAACGAGGTCGTCCGGGCCAAGTACCGCAGCTGGGGCCAGTTCCGTGGCTACGGCACGGTCATCACCCGGACCGGTGACGGCGCCAACGACCGCAAGACCAAGTCCGTCACCGACTACTACCGCGGCATGGACGGGGACTACCTCACGTCCAGCAGCAATCGCAGCGTCAGCGTCACCGACTCGCAGGGCGGCGTGCACACCGACGCCCGGCAACTGGCCGGGCGCGAGCTGGAGACGACCGCGTACAACGGCGACGGCGGCGCGGCCGTCAACTCGACCGTCACCTCGTACTGGGTCTCGCCCGCAACGGCGACCCGCACGCGGAGCGGGCTGCCGGACCTCACCGCGAACGCCGTGAAGCCGGCGGAGACCTTCACCCGGCAGGCCGTCACGTCCAGCGGCTCCACCACCTGGCGGTACACCGAGTCCGACAACGCCTACAACGCGGTCGCAGGCGACGTGAACTTCGGTGCGATGACGGCGACGTACACGCACACCGTGCCGGTCGACCCCGCCTACGACACCTGCACCACGAACACGTACGCCCCGGCGAACACCGCGCTCAACCTGGTCGGCCTGGCGGCCTCCCAGGAGACCGACTCGGTCGCGTGCTCCGGGTTCACCCAGGGCGCCAAGCCTTCGGTGCCGGGTTCGTACAACACGCTTGGTGCGCCGTCCTCGGTGAACCGTCCGGCGCAGGTGGTCTCGGCGTCGCAGACCTTCTACGACGACGCGACCTACTCGACGGCCTTCCCGCAGGCGAACGCGCCCACGGTCGGCAACATCACGATGGAGCGCAAGGCCTCCGACTACTCCGGCGGTGCCTTCGCCTGGCAGACCATCAAGCGTGCGACGTACGACGGTTACGGACGTCCGCTGGTCACCTACAACGGCAACGGCAACTTCTCCACCAACGGCTACACCGTCAACGCGGTCGGCCTGACCACGGCGGAGTCGGAGACCAACGCCAAGGGCCAGACCGCGTCCAGCACGCGGACACCCGCCCGGGGGCTCACCCTGACCGCGACGGACCTCAACGGTGTGGTGGCGACGACCCGTTACGACGCGCTGGGCCGGCTCACCTCGGTGTGGCAGAACAACCGGGTGACGAGCGACCCGGCCAACTTGCTGTACACCTACACGGTCTCGCAGACCGGTGTGTCGGGCACGACGACGCAGACGCTGAACGACTCGCTCGGCTACGTGACCTCGTACAGCATCAACGACTCGCTGGGCCGGGTGCGGCAGACGCAGGCGCCGACGCCGAAGGGGGGACGCCTGATCACGGAGTCGTTCTACGACTCGCGCGGCTGGGTCCGGAAGAAGAACAACGCGTACTGGGACCCGAACAACTCGCCGTCCCTGTCGGTCGCCTCGGTGCCGCAGGACTCGACGATCCCTAACCAGAGCGTGCCGACCTACGACGGCATGGGCCGCACGATCGTCGACACCTCGTACCAGTACGCGCAGCCGAAGGAGGTCACCACCACCGTCTTCGCGGGTGACCGCACCATCGTCATCCCGCCGAGCGGCGGCACGGTGAAGACCACCGTCAAGGACCCGCTGGGCCGCACGGTCGAGCTGGACGACTACAGCGTCCGTCCGACCGTCACGGCGCCGGCGGACACCTTCACCGGCACTTACAGCGTAAGTGGCGGCACCAGTCAGGCGATCACCTACGGCTTCGACGGGCACGGCAAGCAGAGCACCGTCACCGCCAACGGCTCGGTGTGGACCACCACCAACAACCTGCTCGGCCAGGCCACGGCGAAGACCGACCCCGACGCGGGCGGCAGCAGCATGCTGTACGACGGCGTGGGCAACCTGGTGCAGACCACGGACTCGCGCGGAAAGAGCGTCAGCACCACCTACGACGCGCTCAACCGCAAGACCGGGACCTTCGCTGCCACCTACGCCACCAAGAGCTCGGCGAACCAGCTCGCCGCGTGGGTGTACGACAACGACAACAACGTCGCGGGCGTCACCAACGCCATCGGTCAGCCGACGACGGCCACCTCCTACGACAAGGGCCAGGCGTACACCACGCAGGCGTCCGGCTTCACCACGATGGGCAAGTCGACGGGCGAGACGATCACCATCCCGTCCACCGAGGGCCTGCTGGCGAAGAGCTACACCTTCAAGCACGTCTACACGACGATCAAGGGGCTGCCCTACACCGACCAGTCCCCGGCCGGCGGCGGTCTTCCGCTGGAGACCGTCACCCGGACGTACGCCACCGCGTTCGACCTGCCCAACGGCGCCACCTCCGGCACCACCGGCTACACGCAGGGCACCAGCTACGACGCCTTCGGCCGCATCGAGCAGTCGACGCTGGGCACGGGCTCGAACCTGGCGTACATCACCAACACCTTCGACCCGCACACCGGTCAGCTGACCGACCAGCTCACCTCCCGCTCCAACACGGGGACGCCGAGCGACGTCGACAAGCAGCACTACGACTACGACCTGGCGGGGAACACGGTCCGTCAGACGTCGACCCGGCTGGGCGCCACGACCGAGACGCAGTGCTTCAGCTACGACCAGCTGGACCGGCTGACCCAGGCGTGGACGGCCACCGACTCCTGCGCCCTGGCGCCGACCGCGCTCAACCACTCGCAGGTGGGCGACGCGATAGGCGGCGGTGCGTACTGGACCGACTGGCAGTTCGACGCGCTGGGCAACCGCATCGGCCAGACCGAGCACTCCACCACCGGCGGCGCGGATGTCGCCACCACCTACACCTACAACGGCAACGGCAAGGGTCAGGCGCACACCCTGACCTCCAGCAGCAACGGCTCCACCTTCGGCTACGACACGTCGGGCAACACCACCCAGCGGACCACCCCCGGCAACGGGGCGCAGACGCTGAGCTGGGACGACGCCGGACGCCTGAACACCGTCCACGGCACGACGGGCGACACCACCTACGTGTACAGCCCTGACGGCCAGGTGCTGATGCAGAAGGACCCGAGCTCGACCGTCCTCTACCTGCCGGGTCAGCAGCTGACCTTGTCCGGCGGCGCGGTCACCGGCACCCGCTACACCACCCTGCCGGGCGGCGGAACCGCGGTGCGCTCCGGGTTCGGCACCAACTACCGGTTCGAGATCGCCGACCCGCACGGGACGTCCGGTCTGAGCCTGGACAGCACTGCGCAGACGCCGACGTGGCGTCAGTTCACCCCGTACGGCGGGCAGCGCGGGGCCTCGGTCTCCTGGTTCGACAACCGCGGCTTCCTCAACGCGCCGACCAACGGCACCACCGGGCTCACCACCCTCGGCGTGCGGCAGTACGACCCGCTCACCGGACGGTTCATCAGCGTCGACCCGGTCTTCGAGGCCAGCGACGCCCAACAGCTCGGCGGCTACACCTACGCGAGCAGCAACCCCGTCACCCACAGCGATCCGAGCGGCCTGCGGACCGACGACATCGAGGCGGGGAGCACGGCGTCCGGGACGCTCGGCGGACTCGGCGTGTGGGGGATGATCCGCTGGCTGCTCGAGTACGCCTACGAGGAGGCGCTGCTGGCCGAGGCGGTCGAAGCCCGCAACGCGCTGGCGATGTCGACGAAGGACTTCGGCAAGAAGCAGACCATCACCGGGTCGTACAACATGAACACCGGCAAGGTCTCCGCGGCACAACGCGGTGACGGCAACTGTGCGGAGGTCAACGCCTGCAACAAGCTGGGCCTCGAACAGAGTGACCCGGAGTCCAGGTTCACCAAGGCCGTCTCGTGGGTCAAGGAGGACAAGCTGACGCCCGAGGACAAGGTGCTCATGACGCGTGAGGTCACCATGCAGGACGGCAGCACCGAGATGCGTTACATGGTCGAGAAGCCGCTCTGCGGCAACTGCCAGTCGGCCAGCCGGCCGCCCCAGTACCCGGCGGGTGTGAAGGTCTTCCCCGGGGAGGACGGCAAGCCCGTCTGGCCGCGCTTCACGGACCGGGAGACGACGTTCTGGGAGCGGGTCGAGCTGGCGAAGCCGTACGTCGGGCCGGTCCTGAAGTGGGGCGGCCGGGCCGCGACCGGTGCGGCCATCGCCTATGACGTCTACGACGTGGCGACGGCACCGGAGGGCCAGAAGGCGAAGACGGCCGCGAAGGATGCGGGCGGCTTCGTGGGCGGGATCGGCGGTGCGATCGCGGGTGCCCAGATGGGCACGGCGGTGGCCCCGTTGCTCGGCCCGCTGGCGCCGGCGGCTCCGGTGGTCGGTGCCATCGTCGGCGGCATCATCGGCTCCGGCGTCGGCCAGAACGTGGGCAAGACCGTTGCCGGTTGGTTCGGCTGGTAGCGTCGCAGTTCAGGGGCCGCCCCACGCACGGTGCCGGTCTCAACGTCCTAGACAGTGAGGTTGGCAGAACGTGCGGATGGCGGCCCCTTTTGCGGAGTGGGACGGTCAGTTGACCGTCTCGGGGATCCAGTTGCTCGGCGCCGAGCTCGACGGCCGGCCGGTGGTCGTGCGGTCGAGCCCGGCGCCGGGCCGGGACGTCGCGGTGTACAACGCCGTGGACGGCACGGTGCTGCGGGAGTTCGGGACCGGTGAGGGAAGCGGCGGGCTCCGCCGCTCCCACGTCGACGCGGCCGTCCTGGTGACGCTCGATCTGTTCCGCGGGCTGCGGGGCACGGTGACGCAGTACGACCTGCGGACGGGGGAGGAGGTCCACCCCGCCACGTGGGGCGAGCGGCGGACGCTGTGGGGCAGGCCGCCCCGTATGACCGCCGTCGCCTCCTTCCGGGGAGCCGACGGCCGGCGGGCCCTGCTGGCGGGGTGGAGCGACGGCCTCGTCCAGCAGCTCGACCCGGCGACGGGGGAGCAGACCGGGGCCAAGCTGCGCGGGACCGGGAAGGCCCAGGTGTGGTCCCTGGCGGTGTACACCGCGGCGGACGGCACCCTCCGGTTGGCCTGCGGGGACGCCGAAGGCGTGCTGCGTCGCTGGAACCCGGCGACCGGGAACCCGGTGGGCGAACCGGTTCGGGCGCACCGCGCGGAGATCCAGCACCTCGTCGCCTACCAGGCGCAGGGCCGGACCGTGCTGGCGACCGGGTCCGGTGACCACTCGGTCCGGATCTGGGACCCGGAGAGCGGGACTCAGCTCGGCCGGCCGATGGTCCAGCTCGGCAACACCCTGGGACTGTGCGCCTACCAGGTGGGCGAGCAGGCCGCGTTGGCGGTCGCCTCGGACCGGTTGTACCGCTACGACGGGGCGACCGGTGAGCCGCTGGGGGAGCCGGTCGGCGAGCCGGACGACGACGCCTGCCTCGCGGTGTGTGCGGTGGAGTCGGGAGAGCGCGTCCTGCTGTTCACGGCGGAGGAGCGCGGGCTGCGGCGGTACGACGGCGCGAGCGGCACGCCGCGCTGAGCAGCACCCTGGGTGGGGCGCGGGGGTTGGGATTCGGGGGGTCCCCGCGCCCCTGACGGGGGGGTTACTTCAGGCCGCTGTCCAGGGCGGTGATCAGGGTGCCGGACGGGGTGTCGCCGGACATCTCCCAGATCATCGCGCCGAGCAGGTTCTTGGACTTGAGGTAGGCGGTCTTCTGGCCGATCGACCAGGTGTCGTCGAAGGTCCACCACTGGCCACCGCTGCCGGTGTAGGCGTAGGTGGAGACCGAGACCGGGTCGTGGTAGACCGTCAGGTTCGGGACGCTGGTGATCAGGTTGTTGTAGCCGCGGGTGCCGGCCTCCTCGGCGAACTGGCCGGGCGCCGCGCCGCCCGCGGCCTGCCAGGCGCCGTGCACGCCGCCGTCGGTGACGGTCTGCCAGCCGCGCCCGTAGAACGGGAAGCCGATGGTCAGCTTGCGCGGGTTGACGCCGGCGGCGAGGTACGTGTTGACGGCGCTGTCGATCGAGAAGTGGAAGCTGTACGGGTCGGCCGGGTCGGCGTACAGGTTGGCCTGGTGGCCGGTCCGGTTGGGCTCCCAGGAGTTGTCGCTGCCGGCGCCGTGGAAGTCGTAGCCCTGGACGTTGGCGATGTCGAGGGAGTTGAAGATCTGCGCGAGGTCCCAGCCCTGGCCCACCTTGACCGGGTCGGCGGGGGTGAAGGCGGTGAGCAGCTTGTGCGAGCCGCCGAGGGCGTCGAGCTGGCGGCGGAACTCGGCCAGCAGCAGGGTCAGGTTGGCCTTGTCGTTCGCGGAGTAGTGGTTGCCGGCGTGGCCGTCGGGGGAGCCGGGCCACTCCCAGTCGATGTCGATGCCGTCGAAGATGCCGGCCGCGGTGCCGGGGCCGCCCGCGCCGTTGTAGGCGGGCAGGTTGCCCTTGATCCAGATGTCGATGCAGGAGGAGACCAGCTTCTTGCGGGAGGCGTCGGTGGCGGCGGCGTCCGAGAAGTACTTGGAGTAGGTCCAACCGCCCAGTGAGACCACGACCTTGAGGTTCGGGTACTTGGCCTTGAGCTTCTTCAGCTGGTTGAGGTTGCCGCGCAGCGGGGCCCAGCCGTCGTCGGCGACGCCGTCCACGGACTGCGCGGCGCTGAACGGGCGGGAGTAGTCGGCGTCCGCGTCGCCCGCGCCGGTGCCCTGGTCGGGGTCCTGCGGGTTGGCGGTGGTGCCCTTGGTGACGCCGGCCAGGCAGGTCAGGTTGACCGGGTCGATGTTCTCGAAGGCGTAGTTGACGACGTCGAGCTTGGCGGCGCTGCCCGAGGTGTCGAGGTTCTTGGCGAAGAACTGGCGGCCGTAGATGCCCCACTGGGTGAAGTAGCCGACCCGGGTGTACTTCCCGGGCCCGGCCAGGTCGCCGGTGGTGACGGTCAGTGCGGTGGAGGCGGGGGAGGCGTTGTCGGCGGCGTCGCGGGCCTTGACGGTGAAGGTGTACGCGGTGGCCGGGGAGAGCTGGACGACGGTGGCCGCGGTGGTGGTGACGGTCTGCACCAGGGTGGCCCCCTGGTAGACGTCGTAGGCGGCGACGCCCTTGTTGTCGGTGGCGGCGTTCCAGGCCAGCGCGACGCTGGTGCTGGTGACCGCGGTGGAGCGCAGGTTGCCGGGCGCGGTCGGCGGGACGGTGTCGCTCGCCGGGTCGACGGTGGAGGCGCTCAGCGCGCCGCTGACCGGGCCGGTGTTGCCGCGGGTGTCCTTGGCGCGCACGGTGAGGCTGTACGCGGTGGCCGGGGTGAGGCCGGTCAGCGTGGTGGAGGTGCCGGTGGCCGTGCCGAGCACGGTGGAGCCGCTCACCACGTCGTAGGACGCGACGGGGAAGTCGCCCTTCGCCGCGGCGGTCCAGCTCAGCGCCAGGCTGTGGGCGGTGGCGGAGACCAGTTGCGGGGCGCCCGGGGCGCCCGGCGGGACGTCCGCGGTGCCGTCGCACTTGTCGCCGTTGACGCGGCAGTTGGTCGGCGCGGCGATCGGGCCGTTGCCGATGAACCAGAAGCTGTACGGCTCGGTGGTGGAGTTCGGCTGCACCGTGGCGTTGTAGTACGCGTTGGTCGCCGACACGTGCGAGCCGGTGACGGTCGTCTGGCCGTTGTAGCTGCCGCTGATGGTGACGCCGGGCGGCAGGTCGAACTCCAGGGTCCAGCCGGTGACGGCGGTGGCGCCCGCGTTCTTCACGATGTACGTGCCCTTCCACCAGGAGCCGTTGTCGGCGCTGGTGAAGGACGCGGTGAGCTTGTCGGCGGCGTGCGCCGGCGTGGCGGTGAGCAGGGCGAGCGGCAGTGCCAGCGTTGCGAGCAGGGCCATGACGCGGGCCCTGAAACGGTGCCTGAACCGGACGTGCATCGGTACTCCCTGTGTGGTGTGGGGGATTCCGTACAGGGGTGCCGGGGAGCCAGCCACTGGCAGGGTAGGTGGACTGGACCAACTCGTCAACAGGTCTATACCTGAGTGGGACTGACGGACGGTCAGGGGCCGAGGAGCCGGTCGGCGAGCGGGCTGCGGGCGTACAGCACCAGGCGGCCGTGGCGGGCCCGGCTGACCAGGCGGGTGGCGTGCAGCACGGCGAGGTGCTGGCTGACGGCGCCGGGGGTGACGCCGAGCCGGCGGGCCAACTCGGTGGTGGCGGTGGGCTCGTGGAGCAGCATCAGCAGCCGGGCCTTGGGGGCGCCGAGGAGCTGCTCCAGGGCGCGCGGGGTGGGCGGCGGCTCGGCGGCGGCCGCGATGGTGCGCTGGCCGCGGGCCGGGTAGGTGATCGACGGCGTCCGGTCGGGGCCGATCGCGGTGATCGCGCCGCGGGCGAAGCAGGTCGGCACGAACGCCAGGCCGCGGCGGTCGACCACGACGTCGAGGTGGTCGTCGAACCAGTCGTGATCGATGGTCAGCACCCCGTCCGCCCAGTGCAGGCGGTGGTCGAGGTCGGCGAGCAGCCCCGCCGCGCCGCGTTCGGCGAGCACCCGGGAGCGGTGCACGATGTCCGCGCGCAGCACCGAGCGGGCCCGCGGCCACCAGTCGGGCTCCAGCACCCGGGTCCAGTACTGCTCCAGGGCGTCGGCGATCTCCGCGATCAGCGCCTCGGGGTGGTCGAGCCGCTCGGCCAGCAGTTTCGGCAGCACCCGGTCGTGCGGCAGGTAGGTGCGTTCCAACTCGCCTGCCAGCAAGGCGGGTTCGAAGGCGCGGACGAGGTCGAGCTCGGCCCGGAAGTCGGGGAACGGCACGTGTGGGCGGGGTGTCAGGAAGTCCGGCACGTACTTGTTGCCCGCCACCAGGGCGCGCAGCAGCGGCGCGGCGGGCAGCGCCTCGAAGGCCGGGCGCATCGCCTCGAAGGCCGGCCCGTGCGGGTAGTGCCCGGGGTGGGTCCACATCCGCAGCGACAGCACCGCCTCCTGCAGCGGCGAGCAGGCGAAGTAGGCCGCGGCCAGGTCCGCCAGGCCGAGCCGGAAGCGCAGTGCCACCGCGGGCCCCCCGTTCGCGTTCGACCGGCCCGAGGATTCAGGCCGGGGCTAAATCAATACCACGGACGGTCGGCAGACGATCTGATCGGGGCATGACCGCCACCGCACTCGCGGCCGACCCGGCCGCGCCACCGCCCCCTGCCCCGAACCGGCTCGCCCGGCTGCTGCCCGCCGACCCGGTGCTGCGCCGACTGTCCGTCATCACCCTGATCAACACGGCGGGCAACGGCCTGTCGATGACGCTCGGGGTGCTGTTCTTCACCCGGGTGCTGGGCTTCGGAGTCGCCGAGGTCGGCGTGGTGCTGACGGTGGCGGGCGCGTGCGGGGTGGCGGCGAGCGTCCCGGCGGGACGGGCCTCGGACCGGTTCGGGCCCAAGCCGGTGCTGATCGCGCTGCTGCTCGTCCAGGCGGTGTGCGCGGCCGGGTACGTGCTGGTGCACCGGCTGGCCGCGTTCGCGGTGCTGGCCTGCCTGCTCGCGGTCGCCGACCGGGGCGGCGCGGCGGTGCGCGGCGCGCTCTTCGCCGAGGTGCTGCCCGTCGACGGGCGGGTGGCCGGCCGGGCCTACCTGCGGTCGGTCACCAACGTCGGCATCTCGGTGGGCACCGTGCTGGCCGCGCTGGTGCTGCAGGCCGACACCCGGGGCGCGTACCTGGCGGCGCTGCTCGCCGACGCGGCCACCTACGCGGTGATCGCGGTGCTGTACCTGCTGCTGGTCCCGGTCGCACCGCGCACCGCCGCGCAGGCCGCGCAGGCGGCGAGCGGGCCCAACCCGGCGCTGCGCGACCGGCGGTTCCTCGCGCTGACCGGGCTGAACGCGGTGATCACCCTGCAGTTCGTGATGATCGAGGTCGGGGTGCCGCTGTGGGTGGTGCGGGAGACCGACGCGCCGCGCTGGATGGTCGCCGGGGCACTGCTGGTCAACACCGCGCTGGTGATCGTGCTCCAGGTCCGCGCCACCCGCGGCACCGAAGAGTCGGCCGCCGCGGCCCGGGTCTTCCGGCGCGGCGCCCTGCTGGTCGCCGCCGCCTGCCTGGTGCTGGCCCTGGCCGCGGGCCTCCCCGGCTGGGCGGCGGCGCTGGTGGTCGCCGGGGGCGTCGGCCTGCAGGCGCTCGGCGAGGTGTACAGCCAGGCGGGCGCCTGGGCGCTCAGCTACGACCTGGCCCGGGAGGACGCGCACGGCGCCTACCAGGGTGTGTTCAACACCGGGATGTCCGGGGCGCTGATGCTCGGCCCGGTGCTGATCACCTCGGGGGTGATCGCGCACGGCCTGCCCGGCTGGGCGCTGCTGGCCGCCGTGTTCGCCGCTGCGGGCTGGGGGATGACGGCGCTGGTGCGGCGCTGAACCCGGGCGCGCCGCGGCGCGGGTGACGGTGGGTCACCCGCGCCGCGGTCGTGCGGTGCCGTTGCGTCAGGCCGTCAGCAGCTCAGGTTGGAGCCGGTCGGGACGCCGAGGATCGAGGTGAAGTTGGTGTAGGCGTTGACCCGGCTCTGCACCTGGGCGGGGTTGCCGCCGTTGCACTCGATCGAGCCGTTGATGGAGCGGATGGTCTCGCCGAAGCCCGCGCCGTTGACCATCGCGTTGTGCGGGGTCATCGTGCCGGGGCCGTTCTGGGTCATCCAGTACCAGATGCCGGTCTTCCAGGCCACGGCCGCGTCGGTCTGCACCAGGTTGGGGTTGTTCAGCAGGTCGATGCCGAGCGCGTCGCCCGCCGCCTTGTAGTTGAAGTTCCAGCTGAGCTGGATCGGGCCACGGCCGTAGTACGCGGACTGGCCGGCCGGGCAGCCGTACGACTGCGAGGTGTCGCAGTAGTGCGGGTAGTTGGCGGTGTTCTGCTCGACGATGTAGACCAGCCCGCCGGTCTCGTGGCTGACGTTGGCCAGGAAGGCCGCCGCCTCCTGCTTCTTCACGGTGTCCGAGCCGGTGTTCGCGAACGCCGGGTAGGCGCTGAGCGCGGCGGTCAGGCCCGCGTAGGTGTAGAAGGAGTTCCGGCTCGGGAACATCTGGTTGAACTGGGCCTCGGTGACCACGAATCCACCCGGGTTGGCGGTGGTCGTCGTGCCGCCGCCGCTGCAGGTGTACGGGCTCCAGAACCAGGTGGAGATCGTCGGGTCGTAGCCCGGGTTGTCGTGGGTGGCGATGTAGTACAGCCCGTTGCTGTACTTCACGATCGCGCCGGTCGCGTACTGCTGGCCGGCTACCCAGTTCGGGTAGCTGCAGCCGGTGGGCGGGGTCGTGGTGCCGCCGCCACCGCCGCCGCAGGCGCCCTGGTCGGCCCAGACGCCCGAGCCGCCGGTGCTCGGGGTCTCGCCCTGGGTCCACCACTTGGCGCCCCAGTTGTGGCCGCCGTACGAGGCGGACATGCCGCCGGTGTAGACCTGGCTCGAGGAGTACGGCGCGACGCAGGCGGCGGCCGCGGTGGAGGACATCGGCACCAGCACCGCGAAGCCGAGCGCCGTGACGACGCCGACCAGCAGGCTGAGCAGGCGGAGCCGGGAGAACCCGGCCCGGGCGCGGTGGGCGCCCGCGCGGTGGGTGGAACTACGGGGGAAGGACATCGGCCACTCCATGTGGGGGAAACGAGCGGTGTGTCCAGCACTCAAGCGAGTTGACGCTTAACTGTCAATAGGTCTAGACCTTAAGGAAGTTGAGGGTGTGTACGGAGTGACGCCGGTCCTGGAGTACTGGTCAGTACGGGGGTGCGCGTGGAATCGTGCTGCCGAGCCGTCCGACCCACCCTCAGCCGGAAAGCAGGCCACACCCGATGACCCGCGAAGTACCCTTCGTCCGTCGCACCACCGCCGACTCCGTCGCCACCCTGGAGCTCGACTCCCCGCACAACCGCAACGCCCTCTCCACCCGGCTGATGGCCGAACTCACCCAGGGCCTCGCCGACGCCGCCGCCGACCCCGAGGTCCGGGCCGTCGTCCTCGGCCACACCGGCCGGGTCTTCTGCGCCGGCGCCGACCTCTCCGAGGCCACCGGCGCCGACCCCACCGTCGGCCCGCGCGGCCTGGTCGACCTGCAGCGCGCCCTGGTCGACTGCCCCAAGCCCGTCATCGCCCTGATCGACGGCCACGTCCGGGCCGGCGGCCTCGGCCTGGTCGGCGCCTGCGACCTCGCGGTGGCCGGCCCGCAGTCCACCTTCGCCTTCACCGAGGCCCGCCTCGGCCTCGCCCCCGCCGTCATCTCGCTGCCGCTGCGCCCCAAGCTCGACCCGCGCGCCGCCGCCCGCTACTACCTCACCGGCGAGACCTTCGACGCCGCCGAGGCCGCCCGGATCGGCCTGGTCACCGAGGCCGCCGACGACCCGTCGGCCGTCCTCAAGACGCTGCTGGACGCCGTCCGCCTCTGCTCGCCGCAGGGCCTCGCCGAGTCCAAGCGGCTCGCCAACGCCGCGGTCCGCGAGTCCTTCGAGCGCCACGCCGAGGAACTGGTCGCCCAGTCCGCCCGGCTGTTCTCCTCCGAGGAGGCCCAGGAGGGCATGCGGGCCTTCTTGGAGAAGCGCCCGGCCCGCTGGGTGCGCTGAGCCGCCGCAGGTCCGGCCGCCGACCCGGAAGTTACCGGCGGGTGTGAGGTTGATCCCGTTGCCGGATTTCGGGTCGGGCGGGCCGATACGGTGGCGGCATGTCGATGGTCCGTGGGCTGGTGGAGTCCGTCCGGGGGAGGTCCCGCCGGATGGCGGGGCGGGTGGTGCACCGGGGCTGGCGGTGGGTGCAGGACGCCGGGTCGGTCAGCAACCGCAACCCGGGGCCGTACCGGTTCGGCGCGTTGGGGGACGGCACCAAGCTGGCGTTCCCGCTCGGCACCGTGTTCAACGAACGGTGGATCACCATCGGCCCGTTCTCGATCATCGGCGAGCGGGTCACCATCTCGGCCGGCTTCCTCCCCGGGCTCGACCTCGGCCCGGACCCGATCGTCCGGATCGGCGGCGGCTGCGTGATCGGCCGGGGCAGCCACATCGTCGGCCACCAGCAGATCGTGCTCGGCGACGACGTGTGGACCGGGCCCGACGTCTACATCACCGACCAGGCGCACGAGTACCGCGACACCGAGCTGCCGATCGGCAAGCAGTGGCCGCGCAACGAGCCGGTGTCGATCGGCTCCGGCTCCTGGATCGGCACCGGCGCGGTGATCCTCCCCGGCGCCCGGATCGGCCGCAACGTCGTGGTCGCCGCCAACGCCGTGGTCGCCGGCGAGGTCCCCGACTACGCCGTGGTGGCCGGCGCCCCCGCCCGCCAGGTCCGCAGCTGGGACCCGGAACAGGGCTGGCAGCCCCCCATCCGCCACGAGGCCCCCCGCCCCGTGCCCGACGGCGTCACCGCCGAACAGCTGCGCGCCCTGGTCGGCTGGGACCTGCGGCTGCCGGGTGAGCGGCGGGGCGAGGAGTGACCGCGTGACCGTCTCCTGACGGTTCGTCTGTTCCGGTTCGGTGCGTTCGGGTTCGGGTTCGGTGCGTTCGGGTTCGGTGTGTTCTGGTTCGTGTGTGGGGGGAGTGTGTGGTGATGGTCGAGGTCGTTGCGGGGCTGGGGTACGGGGCGAGCGGGCAGCTGATGGACGTCCACCGTCCGGTGGGTGCCGCCGAGTTGCTGCCCGTGGTGCTGCTCTGGCACGGCCGCGGGCCCGACGAGCGGGACGTCCTCGCGCCGGTCGCCCGGGCGGCCGCCGCGTTCGGCCTGGTGGTGCTGGTGCCGGACTGGCGGCCCGACGCCGCCGACGGCGGGCGCGCGCAGCTGCGCGAGTCGGTCGACTTCGCCCGGCGGCGGGCGGCGGACCTCGGCGGCGACGGCGGGCGGATCGTGCTGGCCGGCTGGTCGCTCGGCGGCAAGGCCGCGGTCGGCGTCGGCACCCACCCCGACGGCATCGACGGCTGGCGGCCGAGCGCGGTGGTGGGCATCGCCGGAGCCTACGACTCCCCGGCGCCCGCCACCGGCACCGCCCCGCTCGACGACCTCCGCACGGGCGCCGTCCCCGTACCGGTCCGCCTGGTGCACGGCAGCGCCGACACCGTGGTGGACGCCGCGCGCTCGCGCGAGCTGCGCACGGCTCTCCAGGCCCTGGGCCATCCGGTCTCCTACGACGAGGTCGCCACCGACCACGCGGGCGTCGTGATGACCGAGTACGTCCCCGAACGCGCCCGCTGCCTCCCCTCCACCGCCGCCCACGCCCTCCACGCCGGTGCCCTCACCGCCACGGTCCTGGCCCGCGCCGCGGGGGTGCTCGGCGACGCCGGCTCGGGGCAGGGCTGATCCGGTCAGCCGGGTCAGTCGGCGGTCGAGTGCAGGGCGTCGGTGATCATGCGGTCGAGGGTGGAGCGGTGGGGGTGCCAGGCGAGGGTGGTGCGTAGGAGGGTGGTGTCGGCGACCAGGCGGGGGGCCTCGGGTTGGGCGGGGCGGTGGTGGAGGGGGATCCGACGGCCGGTCAGGCGTTCGACGGCGGTGATGATCTCGGACATCGAGGCCGGGGTGGCGCCGACGTTGAAGACGTGGTGGCCCGGTGGGGCGGTGAGGGCCAGCAGGTAGGCGTCGGCCATGTCCTCGACGTGGACGAAGTCGCGGACCACGCTGCCGTCGCCGTTCAGCTCCAGGTGGGGGTGGCGGCCGGCGGCGACCGCGAGGGCCCGGGGGATGATCCGGGTCTCGTCGGTGTCGCCGGTGCCGGCCGCGTTGAAGCAGCGGAGGATGACGGCGTCGGTGTCCGGACGGGCCGTCAGGAGGCGTTCGGCGGCGAGCTTGGAGGCGCCGTACGGGTTGCCCGGGGCGGGCGGGGTGCGCTCGTCGATGGGCTGGCGCTCGGGTGCGCCGTAGACCGCGGCGGTGGAGGCGAGGACGATCCGCGGCGGGCGGTCGGCGGGTACGGCCGCCAGCAGGGCGCGGACGCCGCCGACGTTGACGGACTCGTGGGCTTCGGGGGTGTTCAGCGACTCGCGGCCGCGGGTGAGGGCGGCGAGGTGGCAGACGGCGTCGACGCCGGCCAGGGCGGGGCGCCAGGCGTCCTCGTCGCGGACGTCGCCCCGGAAGGCGCGCTGCACGGGGAGGGCTGACGCGGCGTCGGGGCGCCGGCCGAGGCTCCACACCTCGTGGCCGGCGGCGGCCAGGCAGCGGACGACGGCTCCGCCTACGAAGCCGGACGCGCCGGTGACGAGTACGCGCATGGGAGGAACCTCCGGACGGCTGGGCGACGGGCTCATTCTCGCAGGGGCCGGAGGAGGCCCGTGGCCGGGAGGTCGGTCGGTCCGGGTCGGCCGGGCTGCCCGTCGATGCCGCAGAATCTGTCCTGACACACCGTCAAGGCGGCTGAATTTCCGCCTCCTTGGCATAGGCACAGCAAAATCTGCACCCGATCGCGGCCATCCCTCTGGACGCCTCCCGCCCCGGCTGATTGGGTGACTCGCGCTTCGCCACGCACAGTTCGGCCCCCACACCCTCACTCTCGTCCGGGAGGACATCCGTGCGTATCCGCCCCCTCGCCGCGCTGGCCGCCGCCACCGTCGCGGCGTTGTCCCTCACCGTCGGCGCCCAGGCCGACGCCGCTCCGGCCCCGGCCCACCACGGCCTCAAGCCGCTGCACGCCGACGCGCAATCGAAGCCCAACGCCCGGTCGACCAACACCCTCAAGGTCGGCTCCAGCGCCAGCCAGGGCGTGGTCTCGCCCGACCCGAAGGTCTACCTGGTCTTCTGGGGCTCTCAGTGGTCCTCCGACCCGGCCGGTGTCGCCGCCGACATGCAGAACATGTTCAAGGGCCTCTACGGCAGCCAGGACACCTGGGGCACCATCCTCAACCAGTACTGCGAGGGCGTCGCCAAGGGCACCACCACCTGCGGCACCAGCGGCATCCACGTCAACCACCCGGCGAGCACCCCGCTGGCCGGCGTCTGGTTCGACAACGCCGCCGCCGCACCGGGCACCGCCACCGCCGGCCAGATCGGCGCCGAAGCCGGCAAGGCCGCCGCCCACTTCGGCAACACCACCCAGACCCCCAACCTCAACGCCCAGTACGTGGTGGTCTCCCCGACCGGCACCCACCCGGACGGCTTCCCCAACACCGGCTTCTGCGCCTGGCACGACAAGACCAGCTCCGCGTACGGCACCCTCGCCTACACCAACCTCCCCTACATTCCCGACAGCGGCGCGGGCGCCTGCACCACCTTCACCGACGGCCGGATGCTCTCCGGCATCGAGTCCACCGAGACCCACGAGTACGCCGAGACCGTCACCGACTTCTGGCCCTCCATCGGCTGGAACGGCGGCGGCGGCGAGATCGGCGACGCCTGCGTCCAGCTCGACGCCTACGTCACCCTCTCCACCGGGACCTTCGACCTCCAGGGGCTGTGGTCCAACAGCGCCAACAAGTGCGTCACCCACGGCTGACGCCCTGAGCCCGAGGGGCGCGAGGCGCCGGCCCGGCCCTCGCGCCCCTCGCCCGCTCCGGGCTGCGCTGCAGGAGATCCGCTGCGCGGGGCTCCGGAGTCGGGGAGCGATGCAGCGAGGCGGTGGGCGGGCGGCGGCAGGAAGCAGCGGCTGCCGGTGCCCGGGTGAACAGGTGAGAGCGCGTCAGCTGTCGCGGTGGCGCTGGACGGTGAGGGCGAGGAGGCCGGCCAGGGCGGAGGTGGCGGCGACGGTGAGGAGGGCGGTGGGGAGCGAGGTCGCGTCGGCGAGGAAGCCGATGACCGGGGGGCCGATCAGCATGCCCGCGTAGCCGAGGGTGGAGGCGGTGGCGACCCCCTGCGGGCCCGCGGTGGCACCCGCCTGGGCGATGGCCAGCGGGAAGACGTTGGCGAGGCCGAGGCCGACCAGGACGAAACCGGCGAGCGCGAACGGGACCGACGGGGCGAGGGCGGCGAGGGCCATGCCGGCGCAGGCGGTGAGGCCGCCGGTGAGCATCACCCGGGTCTGACCGAGGCGGACCGACAGCCAGGTGCCGGTGAGCCGTCCGGCGGTCATCGCGAAGGCGAAGGCCGCGTACCCGGCGGCGGCGAGCGCGGCGCTCGCGTGCACGTCGTCGGTGAGGTGCAGGGTGGCCCAGTCGGCGAGGGCGCCCTCGCCGTAGGCGGTGCACAGCGCGGTCAGGCCGAGCAGCAGGACCAGCAGACGGGCGTGCCGGCCGGGCCGGACGGCGGAGGTGGCGGGCCCGCGGGCGGCGCGCGGCGCGGCGGCCGGGGCGCGCAGCAGGACGGTGCCCGCCAGTGCGGTGACGGCGAGGCCGAGCAGGCCCGCGGCGGCGAGCGACCAGGCGGCGGTGAGGTGGCCGGCGAGCAGGCCGCCGATCGCGGCGCCGAGCAGTCCGCCGAGGCTGTAGCCGGCGTGGAAGCTGGGCATGACGGGGCGTCGGAGTTCGGCGACCAGGTCGACCGCGGCGCTGTTCATCGCGACGTTGGCCGCGCCGTAGCCCGCGCCGAACAGCAGCAGGACGGCGCCCAGGGCGAGCACCGAGTGGGTGTGCGCGGGCAGGGCGACGGCCAGGCTGAGCACGGCCAGCGAGGCGACGGTGACCTGCCGGGAGCCGAAGCGCAGGCAGGCCCGGCCGACCAGCGCCATGGTGGCGACCGCGCCGGCCGAGATGCACAGCAGGGCCAGGCCGAGGGCGCTGTGCGAGGCGGCCACCTGGGCGCGGACGTCCGGGATGCGGACCACCCAGGCGGCGAAGAGGAAGCCGTCGACCGCGAAGAAGGCGGTGAGGGCGGTGCGTGCCGCCGACCAGGAGGAGCTGCGGCCGGACGGAGAGGTCGTGGGGGCAGGGCGGGCTTCTGTTTTGTTCAGTAGCGGCACAAAGTCAGAATAGGGGAGTGCCGCACTCTCCTTCAAGTCCGTTCACGAGTCCGAGTTCCCCCCGGCGGGCCGCGCCCGACCGCGGGCGCACCCTGCTCGGACCCGCGCTGCGCCTGGTGCACACCGGCCAGGCGCCGACCCGCTCCGCGCTGACCGGCGCACTGGAAGTCACCCGGGCCACCGCCGGGGCGGTCACCGGCGAACTCGAGGCGCTCGGGCTGATCAGCGTCGACTCCCGCCCGGCCGGCGGCGGCCGCGGCCGCCCCTCGCACCGCCTCGCGGTCGCCGAGAACGGGCCGGTCGTGCTCGCCGCGCAACTGCACTCCGACGGGATCTCGGTCGCCGCGGTCGGCCTCGGCGGCGAACTGGTCGACCCCCGGCACCTGCCGCTGCCCGCCGACACCTCGCCCGCCCGGCTGCTCGGCGCGGTCGCCGAGGCCGGCGCCGCCCTCGCCCGGGCCTCCCGGCGCCGGGTGCTGGCCTTCGCGCTGGCCCTGCCCAACCCCGTCACGGAGCCGGACGGCACGGCGCTGGCCGCGCTGCACTTCGGCTGGCCCGGCGGCACCCCGGTCGCTGCGCTCTTCGCCGAGCAGGTCGCCCGCGTCGACCTCGGCCCGCGGGCCAGGGCCGCACTGCCCACCGCCGTCGCCAACGACGCCAACCTGGCCGCCCTCGCCGAACACCGGCACGGCGCCGGCCGCGGCGCCCGCCACCTGCTGCTGGTCACCTCCGGGCACCGCGGCGTCGGCGGCGCGCTGGTGATCGACGGGCGGCTGCACACCGGCAGCGCCGGCCTCGCCCTGGAGGTGGGCCACCTCACCGTCGACCCGCTCGGCCGTCCCTGTCCCTGCGGCAACCGCGGGTGCCTCAACTCCGAGACCGACACCGACGCGCTGTTCGCCGCCGCGAAGCGGCTGCCGGACCCGGCCCGCCCGCTGCTCGCGCAGGCCCGCGAGCTGGCCGACGACCCGAGCGCCCGGGACGCGGTCGACCACCTGGTGGACCGCCTCGGCCTCGGGCTGGCCGGGCTGGTCAACATCCTCAACCCGGACCGGATCGTGCTCAGCGGCCTGCACCTCGACCTGCTGGCCGCCGCCCCCGACCGGCTCGCCGCGGTGGTCGCCGACCGCTGCCTGTGGGGCCGCAGCGGGCGGGTGCCGATCGTCCCCGCGCAGGTGACGCACACCGGGCTGGTCGGCGCGGGCGAACTCGCCTGGGAGCCCTACCTGGAGGACCCGCAAGCCGTCCGCGGGGGGTGACCACGGAGGTGTAGACAGGGGCGCGGGGAACTGCGTGAGCAACCTGGCGCGCACAGCAAGACCGGCCCACGGAGAGGACTGAACTCCGTGGGCCGGTCTTGCGGTGGGGTGCCTGTCGCTTCGCGCAGTTCCCCGCGCCCCTGCGGGTCGCGTCTGGCGGGGCGCCCCTGACGAGTGCTCAGCTCTTGCCGAAGCGGAGCTTCCAGGGGGCGAGGGCGGACTCCAGCTGGACGCCCAGGCTCATCTTGGAGGCGCCTTCGACGCGCTCCTCGAAGCGGATCGGGACCTCGGCGATCCGCAGGCCCTGCTTCACCACGCGGTAGTTCATCTCGACCTGGAACGAGTAGCCGTTGCTGCGCACCGAGGGCAGGTCGACCGAGCGCAGGGCCGGCGCCTCCCAGGCCTTGAAGCCGGCGGTGGCGTCCTTCACACCCAGGCTCAGGATGGTGTTGACGTAGAAGTTGGCCCAGGCGGAGAGTGCCTTGCGGTGCCACGGCCACTCGGAGGCGGTGGAGCCGCCGGGCACGTAGCGGGAGCCGAGCACCACCGAGGCGTCCGAGGTGGCGAGCTTCTCCACCATCACGGGGATCGCGGTGTACGGGTGGGACAGGTCGGCGTCCATCTGCACGACGATGTCCGCGCCGTCCTCCAGCGCCCGGGTCATGCCCGCGATGTAGGCCCGGCCGAGGCCGTCCTTCTCGGTCCGGTGCAGCACCGAGAGGGTGCCGGGGGCGTCCGCGGCCAGCTTGTCGGCGAGCTCGCCGGTGCCGTCCGGGGAGTTGTCGTCGACCACCAGCACGTGCAGGTTCGGCATGGCGAGTTCGTTCAGCAGGCCGACGAGGATGGGCAGGTTCTCCCGCTCGTTGTACGTGGGGACGACCACAACGACCTTGGGGGGAGCCTCAACCATGATCTTTTCCTTGCGGGTGTGTCTGACCGGACGCGGCAGTCTAGCGCCGATCTCCGGGCACACGTTCGCCGGGCGTGGGTGCCCGAACGGTCGGGGGGCCCGAGACGGCCGGGAGCCCGGGAACGGCGGGGTGCGCCGTTCCCGGGCCGGTGGTCGGGATCAGGGCGTCAGCCGATGGTCCAGCGCTGCAGCGCGGAGCCGGTGTCGGCCTGCTGGGTGACCAGGGCGCCGTCCGAGGTGGAGGCGGTGGTCAGCAGCAGTCCGCTCTTCACCGAGGCGACCTTGTAGCCGCCGCCGGAGGCCGCGGTGACCGTCCAGTGCTGGTTGGTGCCGCCGGTGCAGGCCCACTGGATGATCTTCGCGCCGGCGGTGGTCGAGCCGCCGTCGACGTCCATGCAGAGCGTCGACTCGTTGTTGCTGATCTGGTAGGAGCCGTCGGCCTGCGCGGTCAGCGTCCAGCTCTGGTTGGCGCCGCCGTTGGCGGTCCAGGTGACCAGCTGGGTGCCCTGGGTGGTGGAGTGGTTGGGGTCGTCCAGCGCCTTCCCGGAGATGGTCAGGGTGTGGCTGCCCGCCAGCGCGGGGTTGACCGACCAGGTGAAGCTCGTCGAGCCGGACGCGGTGCCGGAGCTCGCGGTGACGGTGACGGTGGAGCTGCCGGCGGTGGTCGGGGTGCCGGTGACCAGGCCCGCGGAGCTGATCGACAGTCCGGCGGGCAGGCCGGTCGCCGACCAGGTCAGCGCCTTGTTCGCGGAGTCGGTCGCGGAGAGCTGCAGCGAGACCGCGGTGTTCACCTTGGTGGACTGCGCGCCCGGGTTGGCCACCGCCACGGTCTCCGGCGCGGAGCCGGTCGCGGTCAGCGTCAGCGCCTGCTCGGCGCCCGTGCGGGCACCGCCCACCGCGTTGCCGGTGGAGTTGGTCCAGTCCCGCACCGGGGTGGTCTCGGCGAGCCGCGCGGAGTCCGCGGACAGGCCCAGCACCAGGCCCGAGTACCGGTTGACCAGCTTGAACGAGCCGGTCGCCGCGCCCGCCGTGGTCTTCCCGGCGATCACGAACCACTGCTGACCCACCGTCGGACCGCCGGTGCCCTGCGCGGTGACGACCGGCTTGGCGCCCCACGCCCGGCCCGCGACCGCCGAGGAGTCCACCCCGAGCAGCTGGCCGGTCGAGGCGTTGGCGATCTTGTACGAGCCGTCGCCGTTGGCCGCGAAGTTCCACGACTCCAGCGCACTGCCGGTCGGCGACGCGGCCGAGGTGGCCGCCGAGCCGCCCGAGGCCTGCGCCAGCACCCGGCCGGCGCCGTTCGCGATCCGGTACGACTTGGTCACGTCGACCGGCGCGGCGGCCGGCGCGGTGGAGTCCAGCGTCACGTTCAGGTACTCGCCGGACGCGCCGCCCGAGCAGCCGAACGCGCAGTAGCTGCGGAAGGACTTGCCGACGATCTGGTTGGAGGTGCGGTTCGCGCCGTCCAGGAACCAGCGGTACCAGGACGCCGTGTGGTAGCTGCCGGTGTCGCCGATCAGGTACCACTTCTGGCTGGCCAGGTCGTCGGTCGCGTAGTACTGCTGCGGCGCGTTGCCGCTCTGGTCGACCGCCTGCGGCTCGCCGATGTACAGGCCCAGGTAGGCGTCGTAGGTGACGTCCATGACGAACAGCGGCGAGGTCGGCGCCATCTGCCCGGCCGCGATCTGCTGCGCGGCGGTGCCCGCCGTGGACGGCTTGTACTCGCCGGACACCGGGGTGTACCCGGTGGTGTTGGTGGAGTCGACCGGCACCATGTTGGACTCGCGGCCGCCCGCGCCGGGCTCGCTCCAGGCGCCGTCGTACCACTTCTGCCAGCTGGAGGGCGCCATCTTGCCGGAGATCGGGGCGCGCGCCACGTGCTCGTAGAACGCCTTCCAGCCGCCGGACTTGTCGACCACGCGGGAGCCGTAGAAGACGTAGAAGTACCCGGAGGCGGTGTCCACCAGCAGGCGCTGGTCACCGTCGCCGTAGTAGTACGTCTGGTTCGGGAAGGCCGTGGTGTCGCCGCGGGTGGTGCTGAACGGCGAGGTGATCACGTGGTCCTTGATGGTCCAGGTCCGGCCCTGGTCGGTGGAGACCGCGTAGTCGATCGCGTCGTAGTGCAGGCCGTCGCCGAACGGCTGCGGGGTGAACTCGTTGTGCACCAGTCCGTACCAGTCGCCGGTGTCCGGGTCGACCCACATCCCGGACAGGTCGCAGAAGTTCTTCTGCGAGTAGCTGGTCGACCCGGTCGCCGCGGTCGCGGTCAGCCCGGTCGGGGAGTTGTTGCACCGCCAGGTGGTGTCGTTGTTCTTGTCGCTGCTGTTCGCCGGGTTCACCGCGTTGCTGATCGCGGCCGAGCGGGACGCCGTGTCGAAGTCGGTGCCGGTGAAGAAGTCCCAGTAGCGGGCCTCGGTCGAGCCGTAGAGCGCCGCCGACTGCTGGAAGTAGAAGGTGCCGTCCTTGTCCAGGTACGGCACCGCCGGGGTGTCGGTCGGGTGGGTGTACGAGCCCTTCGCGCCGACCGTCACGGTGAACGAACCGGACGGTGCGGCCGAGGCCGCCGGGGCGGTCAGGGTGGCGGCCGAGGCGGCCAGCACGGTCGAGGCGAGCGCGGCGACGAGCGGCCGGCGCAGGCTGCGCAGGCCCCGGCGGCGGTGCGTGGAGGGAGGAGGAGCTGACACGGGATCTCCTTGACTGGTGGCGCGGCGGTGCGCCGGTGGGGGTGCGAGGGTGGGTGACGCGGCCCGCCGGTGTGGGGGTGGCGGACACGGCGCGGGGGCTCACCGGGTGTGCGGACCCGGGCCGGGGCGGCGCCGTCCACACCGTGGCAGCCGCCGTCGCGGGAAGTCAAGAGGTGCTCCGCGACCTGCTGTTGAGGCTCCAGGAGGCGTCCACGAAAGTCCAAGCGCGGTGCACGACAGTCCGTTGACCTCGGCTTGTCAGGCCTCGCAGACTGGCCACGAGCGTTGTGTGGGAACGCGCTCGGATGATGGTCGCAGGGACCGCGATCGGCGATCCTCCGACGGCGGGCCGGGGTGCGAGCCCGGACCGCCGCCGGAGGAACGCCGACCGCGCCGCCCGTCCTCGGGAAGGGAGGGGAACGTCGACCGTGCCGCCCGTCCTCGGAAGGGAATCGAGTGCCGACCGCCGCTCGTTGATCACGGCATGACCGACACCGCACCAGCCGCCGAACCCCTCCGCTACGCCGCCTTCACCACCGACCCGGCCGGCGGCAACCCGGCCGGCGTGGTCCTCGACGCGCGCGGCCTCGACGACTCCGCGCAGCTCGCCCTCGCCGCCGCCCTGGGCTACTCCGAGACCGCGTTCCTCACGCCCGTGCCCGGCACCCCCCGGGCCTACACCGTCCGCTACTTCAGCCCGCTCGCCGAGGTCCCGTTCTGCGGCCACGCCACCATCGCCTCCGCGGTCGCCCTCGCCGAGCGGATCGGCCCCGGCTCGCTGCTCTTCGAGACCAAGGCCGGACCGGTCCCGATCGAGGTCACCGAGGGGCCGGGCGGTGTCCTCGCCGCCACCCTCACCAGCGTCCCGCCGTCGGTCGAGGAGGTCGACGCCGCGGACCTCGCCGAGGCGTTGGTCGCGCTGCGGTGGGCCGTGGACGAACTCGACCCGGCGCTGCCGCCGCGGATCGCCTACGCCGGCGCCCGCCACCTGGTGCTGGCCGCCGCGACGCGGCAGCGGCTCGCCGCGCTCGACTACGACTTCGACGCGCTCGGCGACCTGATGCGCCGACTCGACCTGACCACCGTTCAACTGGTGTGGCAGCAGGACGAGTTCACCTTCCACGTGCGCGACCCGTTCCCGGTCGGGGGTGTGGTCGAGGACCCCGCGACCGGGGCCGCGGCGGCGGCCTTCGGTGCGTACCTGCGACAGCTGCGCCACCTCGCCACCGCGCGCCTCACCCTCCACCAGGGCGAGGACCTCGGCCGCCCGGGGCTGCTCACCGTCGACCTCGACGCGCACGATGTGCGGGTGCGGGTCACGGGGCAGGCGGTGCCGATTCTCTAGGTGTTCAGGGGCCCGGGGAGCGGCGGGAGTGCGTGGCGGTGAGGTCTCGACTTGGCTGGGGGTCTTCGGAGACCTCTATGCGCCGAGACCTCGCAGCGCCCTGTCACCCTCGCCGCCACACACTCCCGCCGTTCCCCGGGCCCCTGGCGGGGCTTTGTACTCCCTGGGGAGTAGGCGCGCCCGGTTCGGGAGGGTGACGTGGGGTGGTGGGGGTGGTGGCTAGCCTTTCGGTATGAGTGGTGTGGGCCGGCCGTGGGTGCCGTTCTGGGTGCGGTCGGCCAAGGCGGGGTGGCCGGTGGCGTTGGCCGTCGTGGTGGCGGTGGCGCAGGTGGTCGGGACGTCGGCGGCGGCGAAGCACCAGAGCGGCCGGGTCGCGCTGGACGCCTGGGGGTACGCGCTGCTGCTGGCGGGGCCGGCGCTGCTGGTGCTGCGCACGCGGTACCCGGCGGCGACGGTGGCCGGGACGGCGGCGGTGACGTCGGTCTACCTGTGGGCGGGGTACCCGTACGGGCCGGTGTTCCTGAGCATGGTGGTGGCGTTCTTCCACGCGGTGCAGCACGGGCACCGGCGGGCGGCCTGGCTGAGTGCGGGCGGTTTCTACCTGGTGCACCTGCTGATCAGCTACGTGGTGCCGGACGCGTGGCTGCGGGCGCAGAGCCGCGGCGTGGCGGGCTGGCAGGAGCTCGGGGTGACGGCCTGGCTGCTGCTGGTCTTCGCCGGGGCCGAGCTGGCCCGGTTCCGGCGGGAGCAGATCGCGGCGGTGCGGGCGGCCGAGGAGGAGGCCCGGGCCCGGCGCAGCGACGAGGAGCGGCTGCGGATGGCGCGCGAACTGCACGACATCCTGGCGCACTCGATCTCCCTGATCCACCTTCAGGCGGGCGTCGCGCTGGAGCTGTTGGACGCGCAGCCGAAGCAGGCGCGGACGGCGCTGACCACGATCAAGGCGACCAGCAAGGAGGCGCTGGGCGAGGTCCGGCAGGTGCTGGGGACGCTGCGCCGGCCGGGCGCGGCGGCGCCGCTCTCGCCCGCGCCGGGCCTGGCCCGCCTGGACGAGCTGGTGGCGCAGGCCCGGGACGCGGGTCTGGCGGTGGCGGTGCGCACCGCGGGTGCGGCGCGTCCGCTGGGCGCGGCGCTGGACCTGGCGGCGTTCCGGATCGTCCAGGAGGGGCTGACCAACGTGCTGCGGCACTCGACCGCGCGGACCGCGGAGGTCGTGCTGGAGTGGCGGCCGGACGGGCTGGAGGTGCGGGTGGAGGATCCGGGGCCGCCCGGCGGCGGGGACGCGGGCGGCAGCGGGACGGGGCTGGTCGGGATGCGCGAGCGGGTCGGCGCGTTCGGCGGGCGGGTGGTGGCGGGACCGCGCGGTGACGGCGGGTTCCGGGTGGCGGCCTGGCTGCCGCAGGCGGCGTCGAAGGGAGCCGAACCGTGATCAGGGTGCTGCTGGCGGACGACCAGACGCTGGTGCGGGCCGGGTTCCGGGCACTGCTGGACGCCCAGCCCGACCTGGCGGTGGTCGGCGAGGCGGACGACGGCGAGCAGGCGGTGGCGCTCGCCGCCGAACTGCGGCCGGACGTGGTGCTGATGGACATCCGGATGCCGCGGCTGGACGGGCTCGCCGCGACCCGGCGGATCTGCGCGGACCCGGCGCTGGCGGAGGTCCGGGTGGTGGTGCTGACCACCTTCGAGCTGGACGAGTACGTCTTCGAGGCGGTGCGGGCCGGTGCGGCCGGGTTCCTGGTGAAGGACACCGAGCCGGGCGACCTGCTGCGCGCCGTCCGGGTCGCGGCCGCCGGCGACGCGCTGCTCTCGCCGGGCGTCACCCGGCGGCTGATCGGCGAGTTCGCGGCCCGCTCGAAGGAGCCGTCCACCGCCCGGCTGGACGTCCTGACCGACCGCGAGCGCGAGGTGCTGGCCCTGGTCGGCCTCGGCCTGTCCAACGAGGACATCGCCCGCCGGCTGGTGGTCAGCCCGCTCACCGCGAAGACCCACGTCAGCCGCACGATGATCAAGCTGGGCGCCCGCGACCGCGCCCAACTGGTGGTCACCGCCTACGAGTCCGGCCTGGTCCGCCCCGGCTGGCTGGGCTGACCGGGACCGTCCGCCCTGACGGCGGGTCACGCGGGGGCGAGCGGTCCGAGGCGTCCGTCGCGCCGGGCCGGGAGGACGAGGCCCGGTAGTCCGCCGGGAGTAGCGGTGGTGTCGCCCGGTGGGGGACGCGGGCGAGGGGTGGACGGCGGGACGGTGGTGGAGATGGTTCCGCTGCTCGAAGGAGATGGATTCCGATGACCGCTCTGCTCGCCGATGGGCCCGGGTCGTGGCCCGGCCCGTGGGTGCTGGTGTTCCCGTTGTTCTGGCTGCTGGTGGTGGTGCTGGTGGTGACGGCGCTGCGCCGGGCGGCGTGGCGGCGCGGCGGCTGGTGCGGCCGGGTGGGCGGGGAGCACGCCCCGCTGGCGGTGCTGGGGCGGCGGTACGCGCAGGGGGAGATCGACGCGGACGAGTACCGCGAGCGCCGCGCCGTGCTGACGGAGGGTCAGGACGCGCCCGGGGTGAAGCGATGACCGTCGCGGCCGCCCGCGTGCAGGACGCGGTGAAGGAGTACGGCGGCGGGGAGACCCGGGTGCGCGCCCTGGACGGGGTCAGCGTCGAGTTCCCCGCCGCGCGGTTCACCGCCGTGATGGGGCCCTCCGGCTCCGGCAAGTCGACGCTGATGCACTGCGCCGCCGGGCTGGACACGCTCAGCGCGGGCCACGCCTACCTGGGCGGGACGGAGCTGTCCGCGCTCGGCGACAAGGAGTTGACGCTGCTGCGCCGGGAGCGGATCGGCTTCGTCTTCCAGGCGTTCAACCTGGTGCCGACGCTGACCGTGCGGGAGAACATCACCCTGCCGCTGGACCTCGGCGGCGCCGCCCCCGACCCCGAGTGGCTGTCCGCGCTGATCGACGTGGTCGGCCTCGGCGACCGGCTGCACCACCGGCCGTCCCAGCTCTCCGGCGGCCAGCAGCAGCGCGTCGCCGTGGCGCGGGCGCTGGCCGGACGGCCGCAGGTGGTCTTCGCCGACGAGCCGACCGGCAACCTGGACTCCCGCAGCGGCGGCGAGGTGCTCGGCCTGCTGCGCTCCGCCGTCGACACCATGGGCCAGGCGGTGGTCATGGTCACGCACGACCCGGCGGCCGCCGGCTACGCCGACACCGTCGTCTTCCTCGCCGACGGCCGGCTGGTCGACACCATGGACGCGCCGACCGCCGACCGGGTCCTCGACCGGATGAAGAGCTTCGACGGCCCGCGCGCCGAGGCGGGCGCCCGGTGAACGCGAGCGTACGGATCGGGGCGCGCTCGCTGCTCGCCCACCGGCGCCGGCTGCTCGGCACCGTGGCCTCGATCGTGCTCGGCGTCGCCTTCCTGACCGGCACCATGGTGCTCGGCGACACCCTGCGCGCCAACTTCGACACCCTGTTCGCCGACGCCAACGCCGGCACCGGTGCGGTGGTCCGCAGCGCCGAGGTGCTGGACGCGCCGAACGTCCCCGGCGGGGTGCGCGCCCCGCTGGACGACGCGCTGACCGCGAAGCTGCGCGCCGTGCCCGGGGTGAGCGCCGCCGAACCGTCCGTGCAGGGCGCGGGCCAACTGATCGGCGCCGACGGCACGCCGATCGGCGGCCAGGGCCCGCCCACCCTGGCGGGCAACTGGATCAATGACTCCCAGCTCAACCCGTACCGGCTCGCCGAGGGCCGCGCCCCCGCCGCGCCCGGCGAGGTGGTGGTCAACCGCGGCGCCGCCAGGACCGGCGGCCTGCACCTGGGCTCCACCACCGTGCTGCGCACCCCCGACCCGGTGCGGGTCACCGTGGTCGGCATCGCCACCTTCGGCGCGGACGCCGACGGCATGGGCCCGAGCACCTTCACCGCGCTCACCCTCGCCGACGCCCAGGCCCACCTGACGCCCAGGGGCAGCGGCCAGGTCAGCACCGTCCGGCTGCGCTCCGACACCCTGAGTCAGCGTCAACTCGTCGAGCGGGTACGGCCGCTGCTGCCCGACGGCGTGGAGGCGCTGACCGGCGCGGACGCCACCGCGCAGTCCACCGCCGACGTCTCCGGCCGCTTCCTCGGCCTGTTCACCACGCTGCTGCTGGTCTTCGCCGGGATCGCGCTGCTGGTCGCCACCTTCACCATCCACAACACCTTCGCCATCGTCACCGCCCAGCGCACCCGCGAGAACGCCCTGCTGCGGGCGCTCGGCGCCAGCCGCGGGCAGGTGCTCGGCACCACCCTCGGCGAGGCCCTCGCGCTCGGCGCACTGGCCTCCGGCCTCGGCCTGCTCGGCGGCTTCGGCGTCGCCGCCGGACTCAAGGCGCTGTTCGCGGCGATCGGCTTCACCCTGCCCACCGGCGGGACCGTCGTGCACACCGCCACGATCGTGCTCCCGCTGCTGACCGGCACCGTGGTCGCGGTCGGCTCCGCGCTCGCCCCCGCGCTGCGCGCCGCCCGCACCGCCCCGCTCGCCGCCCTGCGCGAGACCGCGGTGGACGGCGCCGCCGAAGGCCGGGGCGCCTGGCTGCGGGCCGGCCTCGGCGCGCTGCTGGTCTTCGGCGGCCTGCCCGCCACCGTGGTCGGCGCCACCCGCGGGCCCTCGCTGACGCTCACCGTCGGCGGCGCCCTCGCGGTGCTCGCCGGGACGGTGGTGCTCGGACCGGTCGCCGCCGCCCTCGCCGTCCGCACCCTCGGCGCGCCGCTGCCCCGGCTGCGCGGCGTCACCGGGGCGCTGGCCCGCCGCAACGCCGCCCGCAACCCCAAGCGGACCGCCGCGACCGCCACCGCCCTGATGGTCGGCGTCGCCGTGGTCACCCTGTTCACCGTCTTCGGCGCCTCCGTGAAGGCCACCCTGGACGACAGCGTCTCCCGCTCCTTCGCCGGCGACCTCGCCGTCACCGCCCCCGCCACCGGGGCCGGCGGCAGCGGCGTCTCCCCGAAGCTCGCCCCGGCGCTGAGCGCCCTGCCGGAGGTCCGCGCCGCCGTCGGCCTCGGCCGGGGCGTCGCCCAGGTCGACGGCCACGGACGGCAGTTGGACGTCGCCGACCCGGCCGCGCTGGCCCAGGTGGTCGACCTCGGCCGGATCGACGGCTCACTCGACGCGCTCGGCGCCGACGGCCTCGCGGTCTCCCGCGCCGAGGCCGCCGCCCGCGGCTGGAGCCTCGGCAGCACCGTCCCGATGCGCTTCACCGACGGCCCGGCAGCCTTCACCGTCCGCGCCCTCTACCAGGGCGGCGGCGTCGCCGGGGACTACCTGATCAGCCGTCAGGCCTGGCAGCCGCACCGGGTGCAGGACGCCGACACCATGGTCGCCGTCGCCCTCAGGCCCGGGGTGACGCTGAGTCAGGGCAAGGCCGCCGTGCAGCGGGCCGCCGACGCCTACGGCAGCCCGAAGGCGCAGACCCGCGCCGAGTACGCCGCGAGCTCCGCCGGCGCCGTCGACATGATGCTCTCGGTGGTCTACGCCCTGCTCGCGCTCGCCGTGCTGATCGCCCTGCTCGGCATCGCCAACACCCTCACCCTCGCCGTCCACGAACGCACCAGGGAACTGGGCCTGTTGCGCGCAGTCGGCCAGACCCGCGGGCAGCTGCGGGCCATGGTGCGGTGGGAGTCGGTGCTGGTCGCCGCGTTCGGCACCACCGGCGGCCTCGCCCTCGGCGCCTTCCTCGGCTGGGCGCTCACCCGCGCCGCCGACTCGGCGGGCACCGGCTCCTTCGCGCTGCCCGCCGGACGCCTGGCGGTCGTCCTGCTGGTCGGCCTGCTCGCCGGGGCGCTGGCCGGACTGCGCCCGGCCGCCCGGGCCGCCCGGCTCGACATCCTGCGCGCGGTGGCCGCGGACTGACGGCACCTGGTGTCGCGGGAGCCCCGGCCGCCCCATAAGGGGAAGCTGGGGCTTCCGTAACGGTCACTTATCGTGATCAACTGTTACACTGGGTTGCCTGATTCGTGGTGACGAGGAGTGTGCGCGATGACCGGCCAGATCCTGGACGTGGACCGTTCCGACGCCGAGTACCGGGCCTGGTTGAAGGACGCGGTGCGCCGCGTGCAGGCCGATGCCAACCGCTCGGCCGACACCCACCTGCTGCGCTTCCCGCTGCCCGCCGACTGGGGCATCGACCTGTACCTCAAGGACGAGTCCACCCACCCCACCGGCAGCCTCAAGCACCGCCTGGCCCGCTCGCTCTTCCTGTACGGCCTGTGCAACGGCTGGATCCGCCCCGGCAAGCCGGTGATCGAGGCCTCCAGCGGCTCCACCGCCGTCTCCGAGGCGTACTTCGCCCAGCTGATCGGCGTCCCGTTCATCGCCGTGATGGCCCGCACCACCAGCCGCGCCAAGATCGAGCTGATCGAGTTCCACGGCGGCACCTGCCACCTGGTCGACAACTCCTGCGAGGTCTACGAGGTCGCCGCCAAGCTGGCCGCCGACACCGGCGGCCACTACATGGACCAGTTCACCTACGCCGAGCGGGCCACCGACTGGCGCGGCAACAACAACATCGCCGAGTCGATCTTCGCCCAGCTGCGGATGGAGCCCCACCCCGAACCCGCCTGGATCGTCGCCACCGCCGGCACCGGCGGCACCTCCGCCACCATCGCCCGGTACGTCCACTACCTGCAGCACGACACCCGGATCTGCGTCGCCGACCCGGAGAACTCCTGTTTCTTCGACGGCTGGGTCCGCCACGACCCCGACGCGCAGTGCTCCACCGGCTCGCGGATCGAGGGCATCGGCCGCCCCCGGATGGAGCCCAGCTTCGTCCCCGGCGCGATCGACCGGATGATGAAGGTCCCCGACGCGGCCTCCGTCGCCGCCGTCCACCTGCTCGAGGCCGTGCTCGGCAAGAAGGCCGGCGCCTCCACCGGCACCGGCCTGTGGAGCGCCCTGCGGATCGTCGCCGAGATGCGCGCCGACGGCCGTACCGGCAGCGTGGTCACCCTGATCTGCGACCCCGGCGACCGCTACCTCGACAAGTACTACTCCGCCGACTGGCTCGCCGCCGAGCGGATCGACCCCGCCCCGTACCGCGCCGCACTGGACGCCTTCCTGGCGAGCGGCGACTGGACGGAGTGACCCGGAGCGTCCAGGTCGCCGACCGGGACCCGGCGGGCCCCGCCCGCTTCCGGGTCCGCCACGCGGGCTGATCCGTAGCTGACCGTGCGTCAGTCGGACGGCTGCTCGAAGCGCAGGCGGCGGCCCCAGGCGCTGCTCCAGCCGGCGCGCCAGACGGCTATGCCCCGGTAGGTGAAGGTGCAGGTGAGGCCGACGCCCCAGTCGTCGCCGTCGTCGTGGCGCAGCGCGGGGTCGGCGAAGGCGTCCGCCAGGCGGTCGAGCGGGACGACCGTGAAGGCGTCGCCGCGCTCCGCGGCGTGGTGCTGCACCTCGATCCAGCCGTCGCGGACGAACGGGACCAGCGGGGCGAGTTGGCGCTCGACCCAGGCGGTGCGGTCGGCGCCGGTCAGCTCGGTCGGCAGGTCCTCCCAGATGCCGAACGGGCCGGTGAGCATGCCGCTGGACTCGTCGGCGCAGACCAGCACCCGCTGCTGGTCGAGGGAGAGCTCGTCCCAGTCGGGCAGCCCGTCGGCGGACCCGACCGGGTACACGTCCGCCCGCCAGTGCCGGTCCGCGGCCTCGGCGGCGCGCAGGTCGTGCCCGTGCGCGCGCTTCGGGTCCCACAGCCAGTGGTCCGGCTCGGCGAGGGCGGCGTGCAGGGCGTCGCCGGTCAGCGCGGGGTCGGCGGGCTCGGCGTAGCGGCCCTGCCGGGCGTGGACGGTGAGCAGCCCGCGGCCCGCCAGGTCGGCGGCGACCGCGGCCAACCGCGGGACCAGGGCGAGCTGTTCGTCCCGGGTGAGGCTGCGCGGGGGCGCGTCGGGGGAGCCGGCCCACCGCAGGTCGGTGCCGTGGTGCTGGACGGTGCCGGCCAGGCCCGCCCCGTACACGGCGCGGCGGAGCAGGGTCTGTTCGGCGGTGGTCAGATCGTTCCAGGGCTGCACGGCAGCGATCATCCCACCGGCCGCGCGGCGGGCCGGCGTCAGGTCGGCAGGTCGGCGGGGACCAGCAGCTGGAGGTCCTCGGTGGTCGGGTCGGACAGGTGGGCGACCCGGCTGGCGTGGCGTTCGACCATCGTCTCGAAGACCTGGCGGGCGGTACGGCCGTTGCCGAAGCCGGCGCCCCGGTCGAGCGTGGTGAAGTGCGCCTGCAGGGCCGCCTCGGTGGCCTCGTCGAGGCGGTACTCGTGCTCGGCGGCCTGGGCGCGGGCGATCTCCAGCAGCTCCCCGGCGGTGTAGTCGGGGAAGGTGACGGTGCGGGAGAAACGGGAGGAGAGGCCGGGGTTGGCGGCGAGGAAGCGCTCCATCTCGGCGGTGTAGCCCGCCACGATCACCACCACCTCGTCGCGGTGGTCCTCCATCAGCTTCACCAGGGTGTCGATCGCCTCCCGGCCGAAGTCCCGGCCGCCGTCCTCCGGCGCGAGCGCGTACGCCTCGTCGATGAACAGCACCCCGCCGCGCGCCTTGTCGAACGCCGCGGCGGTCCGGATCGCCGTCGAGCCGATGTGCTCGCCGACCAGGTCCAGCCGGGCCACCTCCACCAGGTGGCCGCGCTGCAGCACCCCGAGCGAGGCGAGGATCTCGCCGTACAGCCGGGCCACCGTCGTCTTGCCGGTGCCGGGGGAGCCGGTGAAGACCAGGTGGCGGCGGGGCGAGGGCGCCTTCAGGCCGGCCCGCTGGCGGGCCCGGCCCACCGAGATCATGTCGATCAGGGTGCGCACCTCCTGCTTCACCGTGGCCAGGCCGACCAGCGCGTCCAGGTCGGCCAGCGCCTCCTCGGCGGGGCGGCAGTCCGGGATCGGGGCGATCGCCGAGGCGGCCGGCGCGGCCGGGGCGTGCGAGGTCAGCACGGCCGGGACGAGCGAGGCCAGCGGGGGAGCGGCGGCCGGGTCGGTGCCGCGCGGCGCGGGCACCGGCGCGGCGGGCGCCACGTCGTCCGAGGTGCAGCCCTCCGCGAGCGGGCCCGGCTCGGAGAACTCGAAGCCCGCCCGGGCGTTGCGCTCCGCCCGGCAGCGGATCAGCCGGGTGCGGCACCCGTCGATCACGTGGAAGCCGAACCCGCCGCCCTGCGAGACCCGCACCGACTCGAACTCGCCGCGGCCCTGCGCCGACACGTACACCCCGGCGTCGCTCGCGCCACGCACCGTGCAGTCCCGCAGCACCGGGTCGGCGCCCTTGGTGACGATCACCCCGGTCGCCACCTCGGCGATCTCACAGTTCGTCAGCAGGCCGCCCGAGCCGTGGTCCCGGAACCACAGGCCGGTGCCCGCGCCCTGGATCCGGCAGCCCGCCAGGTCGGCGCTGGCCCCGCCGCTCACCGACACCGCGGAGGAGCGGATCGCGGTGAACGAGCAGTCCCGGGCGCTCGCCGAGGAGCCCTGGTCGAGGACGAAGAGCGCGTCCGGCAGGTCGTCCAGCGAGCAGTCGACGAGCTCCAGCGCCGCGCCGTCGCTCACCCACAGCGCCGGGTAGTCGCCCTGCGCGGAGTGGAAGCGGCAGCCCTCGGCGAGCACCTTGGTGCCGCCGTCCCACACCGAGAGCGCGCCCCGGCCGAAACCCTGCACCGTCACCTGGCGCAGCGTCAGCCTGGACCCGCCGCGCAGGTCGGCGGCGTTCTCCGGCACCTCGTGCACCCGGCAGCCGGTCAACTCCAGCTCGGCGCCGGTGTCCAGGCTCAGGCCGTTGCCGGAGACCCGGTGCACCGTGCAGTCGGCGAGCCGGCCGACCGCCTGCGACTCGGCCTGCACGCCGGAGCCGCGCACCTCGTACACCTCACAGCCCGTCAGCTCGGCCAGCGTGCCGGGGTCGGCGAGCAGCACGCCCGCGCCGCCCGCGTGGTGCACCCGGGTGCGCTCGAGCCGCAGCTTCGCGCCGCCCAGCGCCGCCACCCCGCTCTGGCCGGCCGCCGCCACCTCGCAGTCCAGCAGCTCCGCCTGGACCGGCCCGCGCAGCCGGACGCCCAGGCCCGCCGGGTTCTCCACGACGCAGCCGGTGAGCTGGGCGCGGGCGCCGTCGACGATCTCCACGCCGACCGCGGAGACGGTCTCGATCCGGCAGTCGGCCAGCACCGCGCCCTCCGCGCCGGCCACCAGCACCGCCGGGGCGGAGCGGTCCGAGCCCTCCACGGTCAGGCCGCGCAGGGTCGCCGCGGCGGTGACCGTCAGCGCGGTGCCGCCGCGGACGGCGCTCTCCGGCGCGGTGATCCGCACGCTGCCCGGGCCGTCGGCGGCGGTCACCGTCACCGGCTTGTCGACCACCACGGCCTCGCGGAACGTCCCCGGACGGAGCGTCAGGGTGTCGCCCGGCTCGGCCACCTCGAGGGCCTCGCGGAGCGTCTCGTACTCCCCGCTCCGCCGCCGCCAGCGGGAGGCGCTGTCCTGCGTGACCCGGACCCTGAGCTCAGCCATGACGATCTGTCATCCCTGCCTTCGTCGAGACACTGCGGCGCGATCACCCCACGGTAGCGCGCGCGGTGGACGCGGTGGACCGTCGCCCGGTTCAACGACCGAGGCGGGGGGTGGTTCCGGGGGTGGCCCCGGTGCGGGTTCAGGCGGTTTCGAGGATCTCCAGCTCGTCGCCGACGGCGAGGGTGCCGAGCACCTCGCCGGTCACGCCGGCGGGCCGGACCGGGACCAGGTTCTGACCGAAGGCCAGCTTCTTGCCGATCCGGTGGTGGCGGCCGAGCGCGCGCAGCGGCTCCGGGCCGCGGCGCACGCCGGTCTCCTGGTCGGTGGTGGTGACCAGGCAGCGGCCGCACGGCTTCGCCACCCGGAACTCCAGCGCGCCGATCCGCACCCGGCGCCAGCCGTCCTCGGCCCACGCCGCGGTGCCGTCGACCACCACGTTGGGGCGGAAGCGCTCCATCGGGAGGGCGGCGGCCTTCACCGGGTCGTCCGGGTGGTCCTCGGCGATCCGGGCGTTGAGTTCGGCGAGCGAGCCGGTGGTGGCGAGCAGCAGCGGGTAGCCGTCGGCCATCGAGACGGTCTCGCCCTCGGCGGCGTACCTCGGGTCGATCTGCCGGCTGGTCTCCGGGCGGTCCAGGTGGACCAGGCGCACCTCGCCGAGGCCGACGGGCAGGCGCTCGGCCAGCCACGCGGCGACCTCCTTCGGCGTCTCGGCGGCGGAGAAGCGGGTGCCGAAGACGTCGACCAGGGCCTCCGGGGCGGCCGCGGCGAGCGTGGCGGCGGGGACGGTGAGCACCGCGCCGTCGGGGGCGGTCAGGGTGAGCCCGCCGTCCGGGCCGGGGACGGGACGGAACTGGCCGATGCCGGGTTCGTCGCGCTGGGTGATCGCGCGGCCGTCGGCGTCCACCAGCATCCAGCGGCGGTCGCCGACCAGGCCCCAGGGGTGCACGTCGGCGGTGGACGGGGTGAGGCGGTACATCGACTTGACCGGGTACAGGTGGAGGGAGACGACCTTTGCCATGGGGCCCATCCTAGGTGTGCGCGGACACGCGGAAGGCCGCCCGGGGAGCGGGACTTCGCTCCGTGGGCGGCCTTCGGGACGTGTGCGCTGACCTTGCTCCCGGCTGGGCTTCCCTCCGTGGGCCCAGACGGACGTCGGGTCTCAGCCGGCCTGGGGGTACTGGCGGTACTGGGGGTAGGCCTGCGGCTGGGGGGCGGCGGGGCGCAGCGTGTTCCCGCCGAAGGACTGGTCGGCGAAGGACTGCTGCGGGGCCGTCTGGGCGCCGAACTGCTGGGAGTTGAAGTTCGGCGCGAAGCTCTGCGGGGCGGCGGCGAAGTTGTTCGCCGGGTACGCCTGCGTGGGCTGCGGGTAGGCCGGGGCGACCGGGCGCTGGCCGGGCACGAACGGCTGCGGGGCGGCGGCGTAGCCGGGCTGCGGGGACTGGCCGTAGCCGTGCTGGGCCGGCATGTGCTGGGCGGGCGCGGGGGCGCTGCTCGGGCCGGGGCCGAGAGCGAGCCGGGCCGGCGGCAGGGCGGGCAGGTGGGAGCCGGGGGTGTCGAACCCGGTGCCGTAGCTGCCGGCGTAGCCGCTGCCGTAGGAGGAGTAGGAGGAGGTGGGGAGCGCCGGCGGGACGTTGATCGGCGCGATCTGCGGGATGCCGCGCTCTGCGACGAGGCTGTCGTAGATGGGCGTGCCGGAGGAGAAGGACGGAGGGGGGTAGCCGACTCCGTCGTAGGAGCGGGGCGAGGTCATGGGGCATACCGTAAGCCCACAATGCGCCTGCTGAGGAGAGTGAGAGGGCGGGGAGTTCAACTGTTTACACACTCTTCGCCGGCTCAAAGCGGGCGAAGTCGGTGGGAACGGACAAAAGGGCGGCGAATTTTCGGCCATCCGGCGATCGGCAAGCGGTAAGGCTCCGCCAAGGTTTTGTTAAGGAACGTGCCACCCCGGTCGCGGACGCGTTCCGGCCCGGACGGCGGGTGCCGTCCGGGCCGGGGTCGGTGCGGCGGCGGGCGTCAGCGGAGCGCCGCGGCCTGGGCCGGGAAGCCCGGGCGCCCGGCCAGTTCGCTGGTGCAGTGGGCGCAGCGGGTGGCGGCGGCCGGGACGGTGCTGAGGCAGTCGGGGCAGTCGGCCTTGGCGACCGGGGTCTCCTTGACCGGGTTGAAGCGGTTCTGCAGCCGGCCGACCGGGACCACCACGGCGAAGTAGATCACCGCGGCGACCAGCAGGAAGCTGATCATGGCGTTGAGGAAGGCGCCGTACGGGAAGGTGACCCCGGCGACGGTGAACGACTCCTTGCTGAAGTCGCCGACCGCGCCGGAGGCGACACCGATCAGCGGGGTCAGGAAGGCCGTGACGAAGCCGGTGACGACGGCCGTGAAGGCCGCGCCGATGACGATGCCGACCGCCAGGTCGACCACGTTGCCGCGCAGCAGGAAACTGCGGAATCCCTTGAACATGGCCGACATCCTGACGCTCCAACCTCCCTGTGGTCCAACCGAGTTCACCTGATCCGCGTAACGGCCGAACCGCCTTGCGAGCTTCGGTCAGACGACCTCAGCGGGCCCGGTCGGCCGCCCGGAGCTCCGCCGCGAAGGGCTGGATACGCACCACCGCGTCGGCGACCCGGCGAACGGCCGCGGCGTCCATGTGCGACCAGAGCGGGACGGTCAGCACGGACGCGGCGAGCCGGTCGGTGCGCGGCAGGTCCTCCGCCTGGCCGAGGTGGGCGTACGACTTCTGGCGATGCACCGGGGGGAAGAAGTAGCGGCGGGTGTCGATGCCCTCGGCCTTGAGGGCACGGCCGAGCTGATCGGCGGTCAGGCCGAACTCCTCGGCGTCCAGGATCAGGGTGAGGTCCTTGAAGGTGGAGACGTCGCCCTCCTCCGGCAGCGCCAGGCGCAGGCCGGGCAGGCCGGCCGTGGCGCGGGCGAACTCGGCGACCATGGCGCCGCGGTGGACGACCCGCTCGGGCAGGCCGGCCAGCCAGGTGAGGCCGACGGCCGCGTGCAGTTCGCTCATCCGGGCGTTCAGGCCGGGGAAGAGCGTGTCGTAGTCGCCCGGGTTGCCGTAGTCGCGGGCGGTGCGCAGGGTGGCGGCCAGCGCGGCGTCCCGGGTGGCGACCAGGCCGCCCTCGCCGGCCACCGCGACCTTGGTGGGGCTCATCGAGAACACCTCGGCCAGGCCGAAGTTGCCGACCGGCACGCCCTTGCGGCGGGAGCCGAGGCCGTGCGCGGAGTCGTAGACCAGCGGGACGCCGGCGGCGTCGGCGATCCGCTGCAGCTCCTCGGTCTGGCAGGGGGTGCCGTAGACGTGGGTGGCCATCATCGCGGCGGGGGAGTCGGCGGCCTTCAGCCGGGCCTCGGCGTCGGCCGGGTCGAGGGTGACGTCCTCGGTCCGGCACTCGGCGAACAGCGGGGTGCCGCCGGCCCAGTGCGCGGCGTGCGCGGTGGCGGAGAAGGTGAAGCCGGGCATCAGCACCGGGCGGCGGCCGTCGACCCCCGCGGCCTGCAGCACCAGCATCAGGCCCGCGGTGCAGTTGGAGACCGCGACCACGTGCGGAACGTCCATCAACTCGGCGGCGCGTTCCTCGAGTTGACGGACCGTGGCGCCGTTGGTGAGCATCCCGCTGTCGAGGACGGCGGCGAGCCGGTCGAGCAGCTCCTGGCGGGCCGGGACCTGGACGCGGGTGAGCGGCAGGCCCTCGGGGAACGCCGGGGCGCCGTCGAGCGCGGCGGGGCGGGCGAGGTCGGTCATGAGTGGGATCCCCCCTGGGTTCGGGACGGCTCCGGTCCGCCGACGCGGACCGGAAGTTCAGGCGGCGGCCCCGGCTGCCCGCGTTCCCCCCACTGCCCGGGCTGCACCCGCCACACCGGTGCCCGGCGGCGCACCACCCGCTTGGCGACCGCCGGTTTGGGCACCGCCAGTAGCACCAGCACCAACGGCAGCACCTGCACCCGCTCGCGGGACAGGATGCCCATGTTGTTGATGGTGGAGAACGCCCAGCAGAACAGCAGGGTGTACACCACGGTGAAGGCGATGTACGAGCGCTGCACGAACAGCTTCGGAATCCGGGCCAGTTGGGGCCAGCCGCGGATGAACATGATCAGCAGCGCGAAGCACTCCACCGACTGGATCAGGTTCTGCAGGTTGGACGCCTCGAACGGGAACGGCCGGAACAGCACGCTGATCACCGCGACCGGCAGTCCGGCGGGGTTCAGGCTGAAGGCCGGCGCGACATCGTCCGCGGCCTGCGCGTTGATCACCGAGGAGCCCTGCGAGGTGCGCCGGGAGGTCTCGGACAGCACGTGGTTGACCGCGTCGCCGTCGGTGCCGTTGGTACCGAAGAAGGTGGAGACCTGCTGCAGCATCAGCATCACGCCCAGGCCCAGCACCGCGATCGTCAGGATCGCCCGCAGCGGCCCGAGCGCGCTGACCTGCTGCGGCCGCTTGCGCAGCACGTACGCGACGGTCAGGCCCGCACCGGCCAGCACGGTCACGTGCGGGCGGACCATCGCGGTGCCCAGCGAGCCGAGCGCGATGCAGACGAACGCGCCGAACCGGCGGTCCAGCAGCCGCGCCACGCCGTAGGTGGTCAGGCCCAGGCAGAACATCATCCAGGCGTCCTTGCCGATGCTGGACGGCCAGAACAGCAGCGAGGGCAGGAAGAACACCAGCTTGGCGTAGCGCCGCGAGTCGGCCTCCGGGAAGGCGATCTGCAGCGCCCGCCAGAAGAACACCAGCCCCCAGAAGCCCAGCCAGGAGAAGACCAGGAAGCCGCCGATCAGGGTCGGACCGGTGACCGCGTACACCACGCCGGTGACGATGATGACGAAGCCGGTGCCCGCCACCTTCATGCCCAGGTCGTAGTGGATCCCGCCGAACAGGTCCGCGGTGTCCAGGTAGCGGGCCAGGTCGGTGCCGCGCTGGTGGTACATCTTGGCGTCGGCCGCGCCGCCGTACAGCACGAAGGCCATCAGGTAGCGCGGGAAGGCGCAGGCCAGCTTGGCGGCCATCGCCAGCAACAGCAGCTTGAACACCCCGCGTTCGGGGTTGTTGGCGGCGATCCGGCCGAGGATCGGGGTGCCGATCGCCATCAGCGCCGGGGCGACCAGCAGCGCGCCCCACGTGTCGTAGCTGGTGTGCACCATCGCCAGCACGAAGACCGTGACGTAGCCGGTCACCAGCGAGCCCGCGAGCAGGGTCGGCCTGCTCCGGCGGAGGGCGGCGCGCAGTGCGGCCGTCCGGCGGAGCAGGTCCGGCGGGGACGGCATCAGAAGACCTCCAGGTCGCCGAGGCCGAACCGCCAGTCGGTGAGCGACCGGCCCTCCGGCAGCGGGCCGCCCGGGGTGCGGGCGGCCAGCGTCATGCCGGCCCGCGGAGCGGTCAGGTAACCCGCCCGCAGCGCCGCGTCGGCGGCCTCGGTGCCCGGCGCCAGGTGGGTGGCGGCGTGGTCGCAGCCGGCGCCCGCGGCGGCGCGCAGCAGCCCGGCCGCCGCGGCCCGGTCGCCGGGGCGGACGATCAGCTCGGCGAGGGTGAACTCCGCCAGCGGCCCGCGCCGCCGTGGCCGGCCGAACGCCAACCCGACCAGCTCGCCGCCGCGTTCGACGGTCACCACCCGGTAGTCCAGACCCGGCGCGGCGCCGTACCGCCAGGCGAGGTACTCGGCGGTGCGCACCGTCTTCAGCCGCGGATCGGCCGCGTCCGCCCGGGCCCGCTCGGCCAGCAGCTCGGGCAGCCGGGCGTCCGGCCTGCCGAACCACTCGGCGGCGGTGGGCAGTTCGCAGCGCAGCGGGCCGACCCGCCCGGGGCGGCGGGCCAGCGCCGCGCGGGCGCCGCGGGCGAACGCGGCGGGCCGGGCCACCCGCAGGGCGATCGGCACCCGGCCGAGCTCCCGCCAGCCCATCTTCAGATAGCCCGGCAGGCTGTTGCCGTTCGGCGTGTTGAAGACCAACTCGGCCTCGCCGTCGACCTGTTCGAGCAGCCGCCGGGTGAGGGTGCGGAAGATCCCGCGGCCCTGGAAGTCCGGATGGGTGGCGGTGTCCACCGGCCGCACCGCCCGCACCACCCGCCCCGCGCCGTCCTGCCACTGCCAGCGCAGGAACAGCCGCACCCCCGCCAGCCGCCCGTCCGGCGCCTCGGCCACCAGTCCCGGGCTCTCGCCGAACGGGTTCCGGCGGTGCTTCCAGGCGAAGAACCCGGCACTGCGCTCCCCGGTCGGGCCGCCCGCCAGCGAGGCGGTGAGCAGCTCCAGCACCGCGGGCACGTCCGCCTCACCGAGCTGACGGAACGTCAGATCACTTCCCACGTCGGTACGTCGTCCCTTCCGGACTCAGCTCGGCAGCACCCGGGTGTACACCCGCTCGATGGCACGCTGCGCCCCGGCCACGTCGAAGGACTTCGACCGCTCCCGGGCGGCCGCGCCCATCCGCTCGCGCAGCCCCGGATCGGCGGCCAGCTCGCCCAGCGCGGCGGCCAGTGCCGCCGGGTCGCCGGCCGGCACCAGCCGGCCCTGCTCGCCGTCGTCCAGCACCTCCGGCATGCCGCCGACCCGGGTGACCACCGCGGGCAGGCCGCTGGTCATCGCCTCCATCAGCGCCACCGGCAGGCCCTCCTGGCGGGAGCTCAGGGTGAACACGTCCCAGCCGGGCAGCAGCGCCGGGACGTCCGCCCGGGAGCCCGCGAAGACCACCGACTCGCCCGCCAGGGAGCGGAGTTCGGCCTCCAGCGGGCCCGCGCCGACCAGCACCAGCACCGCGTCCGGGTGCGCGCGGCGCAGCAGCGCGAAGGCGGCCAGCAGCGTCGCCTGGTCCTTCTTGGCGGTCAGGTTGCCGACCGTGCCGATCACCAACGCGTCCGGCGGCAGGCCGAGTTCGGCCCGCGCCGCGCGCCGCGCCGCCGGACCGGAGGGCGCGTCGCCGAGGTCCGGGCCGTGGTGCACCACGGTCAGCCAGTCGCCGGGGCGGCGCCGGGCGATGGTGTCGCCGACGGCGTGCGACACCGCGATCACCGCCGCGTTGCGCCGGTAGGTCAGCGCGTTGGCCCAGCGGGTGGCCGGCCGGTAGCGCTCCCAGACGTTGTGCTCGGTGTGCACCAGCCGCGGCGAGCGCCGACCCACCGTCAGCACCCGGGCCGCCACCGCCGGCACCGGCATGTGGGTGTGCACCAGGTCGTAACGCCGCTCGGCCAGCAGCGCGCGCAGCCGCAGCGGCCACAGCGCGCCCGGCGCGTCGCCCAGGCAGTGCACCGCCACCCCGGCCTGCTCCAGCGCCGGCACCAGCGCGTCCTTGTACGGCAGGACGTACGCCACCTCGATGTCGAAGCGCGAACGGTCCGCGTGGCGCGCGCAGTTGACCAGCAGCTGCTCGGCGCCGCCCCGGCCCAGCCCCTTGGCCAGCCAGAGCACCCTGGTCCGCCCGGTCACCGCTCGTCGCCCATCCGCAGCTCGTTGACGGTCCGCAGCTGGATGGTGGTCTCCACCGTCTCCTCCGGCGGGAGCTCCACCGGGCGGCGGGCCCAGCGCGGCGAGCCGCGGTGCTCCTCGCCCTCGTCGAGCTCGCCGTACTGCGGACGGTGCCGGGCCGGCGGCTCCGCGGGTTCCACCGCGGCCGGCCGCGGCAGCACCGGGGCGGCCGGGGACTGCGCCGCCCTCCCGGCCCGGCCGCGCAGCCCGAGCAGCTTGCGCCGGCCCGCGGTGCCCTCGGTGCCCAGCAGCGCCACCCCAGCCACCGGCACGCCGGTGCGGGCCAGCAGCTCGGACACCCGGTCCGCCTCCTCCGGCTTCACGTTGCCCGCCATCACCGTCAGCAGCACCGCGTCGGCGTGCTGCACCAGGTCGTAGGCGTCGTTGGCGTTCAGCAGCGGCGAGGAGTCGATCAGCACCACGTCGGCGTGCCGGCGCACCAGCCGCAGCGCCTCGCCGGCCCGCAGCACCAGCGCCGCCGGGTAGGTGGTGGTGTGGCCGCCGGTGATCAGCGCCACCCCGGGCACGCTGGTGCGCCGGATCAGGTCCACCGGGTCGGGCAGCTGCTCGCCGCTGAGCAGCTCCGCCATGCCCGGGCCGTCGCCGACCCCGAAGTGCCCGCGCAGCTCCGGCTCGCGGAAGTCGCAGTCCAGCACCAGCACCTGACGGCCCGTCTCGGCGAGCGCCGCCGCCAGGTTGGCCACCGTGGTGGTCCGCCCGTCGCCGGAGCGCCCGGACATCACCAGCACCACCGGCGCCGGCTCGGTGCCGCGGCGGGCGCGCCGCTCCGCCGGGTCCAGGCCGCCCTCGCCGATCTGCGCGGCCAGCGCCTGCGGACCGGTCAGCAGCATCGTCGAGCGCAGCGAGCGGTACGCCTCGGTGACGGGCGACTCCGGCCGGGCCACCACCAGCGGCCCGCGGACCCGGCGCAGCCGGGCCGACAGCACCGGGATCTCGCCGATCACCGGCAGGTTGAACGCCTCCTCGACGCCGTCGCGGGTGCGCAGCCGGGTGTCCATCCGGCTCAGCATCAGGGCGGCGACCGCGCCGAGCGCCAGGCCGAGCGCCACGGCGAGGGCGAGCCGCACGGTGCGCGAGGGCGAGGTGAGCAGGTTGCCGCCGAGCTCCTTGGCGTCGATCGAGCCCCACTGCTGGATGGCGTCGGTCTGGCTGTAGTTCTGCAGGTCGGCGATGGCGCCCAGGGTCTTGGTCAACGAGGCGGTGGCGGTAGAGAGTTGGGGCTGAAGCTTGGCCTGGTCACTCTGGTTGGACTTGCTGAAGGTCTTCTGCAGCTCGTCCAACTGGGACTGCTGGGCGTCCGCCTGGGCGCGCAGCCGCTTGATCGACTCGTCGGCGCTCTTCTTCGACTCCTCGCTGTAGCCGGTGATGGTGGCCTGCGAGAGGGCCGCCGCCAGCTCGGCGCAGGACTGCTGGGTCGGGCCGGTGGTGGTGAAGAGCAGCATCTGGGTGGAGGCGGCGGTGACCGTCCGGCGGGCCGACAGGCCGGCCACGTCGGTGATGTGCAGCTGCTGGGCGGCGGCCGTGGTCACCGCGGAGCCCTGCGCGTAGGAGAGCACCTGGTCGGCCCGGACGGTGTCGGCCGCGCCCGCCACCGGCGTTATCGCCACCTTGCACTGCCACTTGCCGTTGTCCACGGCGTCGCCGGCCGGGGTCAGCAGGAATCCCACGATCAGCGCGGCGAGCGTGCAGCCGGCCAGCAGTCGCCAGTACCGCCGCAGAACGGTGAACAGATTTGCCGGTTCCACCGGTTGGTTCCCCTCGCCTTGTCATCGGTGCCAACGCCGGGCACACGAACGGGCCGCACCCGCCGGGCAGGCGGCGCGCACCGGTACGGCCCCGGCCCGGGAGCACGGACCGTCGACCCCCCGAAAACCGACCGCACTGACGTCAGGCCCGCCTCCCCCGAGTCAAGCCTCCCCCGCGGATCGATGCTTCCGGCCCCGGACCTGCGGCGCAAGCACTTTGGCGATACTGGGACCATCCGGTGGACGTATTCAGGACGCACGCACACAACCTGACGAATGGTCATCAATCGCCGTCCGAAGGTCCGTCAGCGAACCGCCCGCCCGCCGTCAGCCCAGTGCGCGCTCGTAGAACTCCACCATCCGCGCCGTCACCTGGTGAAGGGTGAACCTGGTCAGGAACCGCGCCCGGGCCGCCTTCGCCCGCACCGCCGCCTCGGCCGGGTCCGCCAGCACCCGCAGCACCCCCGCCGCCAGCTCCGCCGGGTGCCGCGGCGGCACCAGCAGCGCGTAGTCGGCCGAGCCCACCGTCTCCCGCAGCGCCGGGACGTCCGCGCACACCAGCGGCACGCCCACCCCCATCGCCTCCATCGCCGCGCTGCCCAGCCCCTCCCAGCGCGAGGGCACCGCGAACGCGTCCGCCGCCGCCATCAGGTCGAACACGTCGTCCCGCGGACCGAGGAACCGCACCCCGCCGGCGGACGCCGCCAACTCCTCCAGCCGCGCCGTCTCCGACCCCCGGCTGCCCGCCAGCAGCAGCACCGCCTCCGGCCGCTCGGCGCGCACCGCCGGCCACGCCTCCAAGAGCACGTCCAGGCCCTTCTGGTACTGCTGCCGGGCCGCCGCCAGCACCACCGGCGTGCCCTCCCCGATCCCCAGCGCACCGCGCACCGCCGAGCGCCGCTCCGGCGTCACCGACCCCAGCAGCTCCGGGTCGCGGCCGCGCGGGATCACGTCGATCCGGCTCCGCCGCAGCCGCAGCCGCGCCGCCATCGACTCGGCCACGTGCTCGGTCAGCGCGTGGAACCGGCGCACCCCCTGCGCCGTCACCCCGTCGAGCGCCTGCGCCGCGCGCACCTTCCACGGGCTCAGGCCCCGCGCGTGCAGGTGCTCCGGCCCGTACGCCGAGTTGACCAGGCTGGACACCACCGGAACCCCCGCGGCCAGCGCCGCCGTCCGCCCCAGCACGTCCGACTCGTACAGCGTGGTGTGCACCAGGTCCGGCCGCAGCCGGCGGAACTCCGCGCGCAGCGCGGCCACCCGCGCCGCCCGCGACCCGCGCAGCACCGGCAGGACGCCCGCACCCGCCGCCCGCAGCTCCTGCTGGAACCCGCCCGGCGACTCCTTCAGGAACGCCACCTCCAGGCGCACCCCCGACCGCACCAGCAACGGGGCCATCGCCACCAGCCCCTGCTCGGCGCCGCCCACCCGGCTCACGCTGTCGATCACATACACCACACGCACCGCAGCCACCCCCCTGCCCCGGGCCACCCCGAGACCGCCGCTCAGCATCCCAGCCCCGGCCCGCGCCGCGCCATCGAAAAGCGGAGGAAACCCGACCGGGCGTCAGAACACGGCGAACTCCGGCCCGTTGAGGCCCGGGGTTTCGCCGTTTGGCCCGCGCACGCGTTCCGCCGCTCGGTAGGGTCGGCGCCATGGCCGAGCCACGGGTACTGCACGTGATCACCGACCCCCGCGCCCGCGGCGCCCAGCGCCTCGCCCGCGACCTGCACGCCGAACTCCTCGGCCGCGGCCAGCCCTCGACGCTGGTCGCGCTGCACCCGCACCCCGACGCAGACGCCTCCGCCACCGGGACCGTGCTCGGGCCCGCCCGCTACGCGGCGGCGACGCTGCGGGCGCTGCGCACCGCCGCCCGCAGCGCGGACGTGGTGGTCGCGCACGGCTCCTCCACGCTGCAGGCCTGCGCGGTCGGCCTGGCCGGCACCCGCACCCCCTTCGTCTACGTCAACATCGGCGACCCCCGGCACTGGACGGCCTCGCCGCTGCGCCGCCTGCGGGTCGGCGCGTTCCTGCACCGCGCCGCCGCGGTGGCGGCGATCTCGCCGCAGGCCGCGGAGGTGCTGCGGGACCGCTTCCGGCTGCCCGCCGGCCGGGTGCACACGCTGCCGAACGCCCGCTCCGCCGCCGCGTTCCGGCCGGCGGCGGGGGAGCGGGACCGGGCGGCGGCGCGGGCCGCGCTCGGCCTGCCGGCGGACGGCCGACTGGTGGCCTGGGTCGGGGCGTTGAGCGGCGAGAAACGTCCGGATCTCGCGCTTGCCGTCCACGCGGGCCTGACCGGCGACGTGCACCTGGCGCTGGCGGGCGAGGGCCCGTTGCGGGCCTCCGTCGCGGCGGGCGCGGGGGAGCGGGTGCACGTCCTGGGACGGCTCGCGGACCCGGCGGCGCTCTACCGCGCGGCGGACGCGCTGCTGCTGACCAGCGACTCGGAGGGCGTCCCGGGCGTCCTGATCGAGGCCGCCCTGGCGGGCGTCCCGGCGGTGGCCACCGACGTCGGATGGGTCTCCGACGTGGTCCGCGACGGCGAGACCGGCTTCCTGGCCCCGCGCGGCGACGCCGCCGCGCTGACGGCCGCCCTGCAGAAGCTGCTGGCCGCCGACCGGGCGGTGTACGGGGACGCGGCGCGGGCGCACGCCGTCGAGCGCTTCGACTTGGCGACGGTCGCCGACGGCTGGCAGGCACTGCTGCGGACGGTCGGCGCCCGCCGGGGCCGGCGGTGAGAACGCGGCCGGCCGCCGCCCTGTCAGGGCGGCGGCCGGATCGGTTAGTTGACGGTTGATCAGTTGTACGTGCCCGAGCTCCAGATCGGCACGCCGTCGATGCGGTAGATGACGAGGTTGCCGTCCGGTTGCAGCAGCATGCAGTCGTCGCTGTTGTTGTAGGTGTTGCTCGACCACAGGGCGGTGCCGAAGGTCTTCGCGGCGTTCGGGTAGACCACCAGGTTGCCGTCGCGCTGCAGGGTGAGGACGGCGCCCGGGTAGCCGGTGACGCCGGCGGTCCAGGTGTTGCCGTTGGCCCAGCCGGTCTGCACGATCTTCAGCTGCCCGCCGGTGAAGGACAGGTTGCCGTGCGCGGCGCTCCAGTTGGAGCCGCTGGGGTAGGAGGTGTCGTCCGCCGGGAACAGCACGTAGCCCGGGGTGCCGGAGAGCAGGGCCGCCTGGGTCGGGCTGAGCGCGGTCCCGTTCCAGAGCTGGACGTTGGAGATGGCGCCGTTGAACTGGGCGAAGTGGCCGCCGTTGGTGGAGCCGAAGTCACCCACCCGGAAGCTGCCGTTGAAGCCGGCGACCGGGGCGTGGGTGAGCGAGCCCACCGGAAGGCCGTTGATGTACAGGGCCATCACGTTGGAGAGCCGGTTGTAGGTGGCGGTCAGGTGGGTCCAGATGCCGGCCTGCACGATGCCGCCGCCGGCGCCCGCGTTGGCGCAGTCGTAGTTCCAGCCGCCGTTGTCGATCCGCGACATGCAGAACTTCCACTGCCCGCCGGGGGCCTCCGCGTAGACCATGAACCCGGAGTTCTGGTTGCCGTCCTGGGACACCATCACACCGCCGCCCGGGCCGGCCTTGGCCCAGACCGAGACGGTGAAGCTCTGGGTCAGGTCGATCATGCTGCCGGCGGTCATCACGCCGCTGCCGGTGGCGTTGAAGTGCACGTCCGGGTTGAAGATGTCGGAGGTGCTCCAGGTCGCCCCGGACTGGCCGGTCAGCGGGGAGTTGCCGGTGCTGTCCGCCGCCGTGGTGGCGGTCGCGCCGTTGTTGGTGCTGTCGTTCAGCTGCCAGTTGTGGGACGGCGTGAACAGGCCCTGGTTGCCGGTGCCGGACAGCGTGGTGCCGTTGAACAGGTTCGGCGCGGCCTTGCCGCTGCCGTCGACGGACCACAGGTCGGCGGTGCCGTCGCCGTTGATGTCCGCGGCCTGCAGCACGGGGGCGGTGAGGGCGGTCCAGCCGCTCGCGGCGACCCGGACCGGCGCGGTGGGCGTCGGGCTGGTGCCCAGGATCTGGATGGCGGCCAGGTTGGTGAGGACGGTCGGGCTGTAGTACCAGAGCTCACCGGTGGCGGTGTTGCGGGCGTAGAGCGCCGGCAGGTTGTTCACCAGCGCGGTGGTGATGGTCCAGCTGGTCCAGTCGCCGCTGCCGTTGGGGCTGGCGGTGGTCAGCGGGACGCTGGTGTCGGCGCCCGCGTAGGCGCCGGGGGTTCCGGTGCCGCCGGTGAGGGTGAGCTGGCCGTTGAAGACCATCAGCAGGCCGGGCAGGGCCGGGTTGGCGCCCGCGGCGGTCTCGTACAGGGTGCCGGCGTTGGCGACCTGGGCGGCCTTGGCGCCGCCGACGCTCGCGGTGAAGGCCGCGGCGTCGACGTTGACCTGGGAGCCGGAGACCGGGTTCAGCGCCGAGCCGTCGCCGTTGCCGTAGACGATGCTGGCGCGGCCGGTGGCCGGGTTGTAGGCCAGGTAGTCGTTGAAGCCGTCGCCGGTGGCGAAGTGACCGGTGATCACCTGGGTGCCGGTCCAGTCGGCGGAGCTGCCGGCGGTGTTGACGCCGGTGCCCTTCGCACCGATGTTGTCGGCGGCCGCGTTCAGCGTGGTGGTGGTCGTCCCGGTGGAGAGCCACAGGCCGGCCGGCAGGTTGGCCTGTCCGCCGACCACGGCGAGGTCGGGCCGTCCGTCGCCGGTCAGGTCGTTGGCCGCGGCCACGGCCGGAGCCTTGGCGTTGATCACCAGGTTGGCGGTGTCGCCGACGTTCCCGCCGGGCGAGATCGCGGTCACGCTGAGCGTGTTCACCCGCCGGGTCGGCTTGACGGAGACCGTCGCGTTGCCGTTGGTGGCGTTGACCGAGAGCGGCGCGCCGCCGTTCAGCTGGTACAGGTAGCTGGACGGGGCGGTGCCGCCGGGGTTGCGGGTGAAGGTGAAGCTCGCGCCGGTGCCGACGGTCTCGTTGCCGGACGGCTGGCTGATGCTCGGGGCGCCCGGCACCGTCGGGTCGAAGGTGAACCTGCAGAGCGCGCTCTCGGGACCGATCACCTGACCGTCGTCGGCCTTCACGTTCCACGCGAAGTTCGTGATCGCCCCGTTCGCCTCCGTGGTGAGGGTGGACCGGGGGATGACGAACGAGGCGGTGGTGCCGGAGGTCGCCCGGAAGCTCGACGTGGTCGAGGCGACGACCTTCCAGGTGTAGGAGTTGGCGAGGGTGAAGATGACGCCCAGGTCGCCGCCGTCGGGGTCGCTGACCGAGGCGTTCAGCACGACGTCGCCGTTGCCGACCACGGTCGGGGTGCTCGCGGTGCACGCCGTGCTGGGCGAGGTGGACAGCGAGCCCGGCTGGTTCGGCGTGTGGTTGTAGGTGGTCGAGATGCTCATGCTGGACGGCTGGAACTTCTTCCAGCCGTAGGCGTCGCCCTCGTCCGAGGCCTTCAGGCCGATGGTGACGTCACCCCAGTGGCCGTTGGCCGCGTTCTGCATCAGCGAGGTGGCGTTGAACCCGACACCCGCGGCGGGGCAGCTGCTGCTGTAGCCGTGCGCCTCGTTCTTGGTGTCCAGCTGGGAGCGCCAGGACGGCTGGTTGCTCCAGTTGGTGGTGCTGAGGATGCCGTCGGTCCACCAGGCCTCGACGTTGCGGGCCGAGCAGGACGGGGACCAGGTCTCGGTGGCGTAGAAGGTCGAGGAGCTGACCTGGGCGCCGTAGATGCTGCTGGGCACCCCCAGGCGGGCGAAGGCGCGGCCCACGTAGTACGGGGACTGCCAGCCGTTGTAGCCGACCCGCAGGCCGGTGGAGTCGCTGGTGTGCCAGTAGCTGGTGCCGGTGAACGCGGAGCTGACGTAGGTCCAGTCGTAGAGGGAGCCGCCCGCGTAGCTGGGGTCGATGTAGAGCGGCCAGACGGTGTCCTTGCCGCCCAGCAGGTCCTGATCCGGCGTCAGGGTGACGGCGCCGTCGCGGTACTCGCTGGTCAGCTTGCCGGTGTGGGCGTGCGCGCCGGGCTCGGCGTGGCTGGAGGCGGCCGGGAAGCCGGAGACGGCGTCGAGCTTGGCACCGCTCTTCGGCTCGGTCACGGTCGGCGCGGCCTGGTCGGCGGCGGAGTCCCACACGCCGCGGTCGGGCGCGGGCGCCGAGAACAGGACCTTGCCGTGCTTGTCCTTGGCGGTGAGGTTGCCGGCCTGGTCGGTGGCCAGGTCCACGCCGTTCGCCTTGGTGGCGAAGGAGAGCTTCTTCAGCGCCGGGTTGGCGGCGGCCTTGGCGTCCTTGACGACGAAGACCTCGGAGAACCCGCCGAGGGTGTCGGCGGTGACCTTCAGGTCCAGGCCGGGCGCGAGGGCGTAGGTCGCCGTGGAGCCGTCCAGGACGGGGGCCGGGAGCTTGTCCGCGAGGCCCTTGGGCAGGTCGAGCGAGAAGGAGGCGGCGCCCGACTTCATGGTGGCCAGCGGGCCGTTGCCGCCGCCGGAGAGCACCAGGTCGGTGGAGGACAGCGCCGGGCCGACGCCACCGTCCGCGCGCTTGACCAGCGTCGCGTCGAGGTTCTTCCACGCCCCGCCCTGGTAGCGCCGCACCGGC
>NZ_JBFAQR010000048.1:0-59997 GCF_040678815.1 Kitasatospora sp. NPDC049285
CCCTCCCGATCGGTGGTGGCATCGTCCGCGAAGCGACGGTCACCGGTCGCATCGGGCACGTACTTCACACAGACAACGATCCTCAAGCTCACGGCACCTCGTCCTTTCACGCCGGAGGGAACTGAGTACCCCCACTAGACCACACTCCGTGCCACAGATCCACTCCCTCGGGAAGTGAGAGGGGACTCAGTGTCGCCGTGGAGGGAACTGAGTGTCAGGCGATCGGGGTGGGGCGGAGCTCGGCGGCCCAGCGCAGGGAGTACCAGGAGAGCACGGCGAGCAGCGCGGCGCTGGGGAGTTCGGCCAGGTAGGCGAGGGCCTCGGCGGTGCGGAAGGCCTCGCCGCGGTGGGCCGACCAGAGGTCGAAGAAGGCGTCCATGGCGAGCAGGACGGCGGTGGCGGAGGCGATCGGGCTGGTGGCGCGGTGGCGGCGGCGGATCAGCGCGGCGAGCAGCACGAGTGCGGAGGCCTCCAGGACGTCCAGCCAGATCCAGGAGTTGGAGAGGTTGCGGGCGCCGAAGTGGCCCTTGACGTTGAGGCCGAGGTCGACGATCCAGGGCAGGAGCAGGACTGCGGCGACGCGGAGGGCGATCGGCAGTCGGCGCAGGATGGCGTCCTCGTGGTTGGCGAGCGTCTTGCGGAGATCGGGCACGCGGTGATCCTAGGGCGCGCGGGCATTGGTCCAGCGGATGGACAAAATCGGCGGGGCCGCCGGAGGGTTCCGGCGGCCCCGCGGGAGTGACGGCGGGTCAGGCCCGGCGGTGCAGGCGGAGGGTGGAGTCGTGGTGCGGGCGGGCGTCCGGGTCGTCCACCGGGTGGCCGGGCAGGTCGTGGCGGGCGTGCTCCTCGGCGCGGACGACCGTCCAGCCGTCGGGCGCGAGGTGCAGCTCGGCGAGCATCTCCTCCGGGGTGGGGAAGTGCATGTCCGCGTGCTTGTGGCCGGCGGGGAAGGCGGCGTGGCTGACGATCAGCAGGGTGCCGTCGGGGGCGACCGCGTCCGCGGCGCGGCGCAGCACCCGCTCGCGCGGGAACTCGGCGGGGGAGTGCAGGAACTGCGCGGAGACCAGGTCGAAGCGCCCCGCGGGGAAGGCGTGCGAGAGGTCGACGCGCTGCCAGGTGATCCGGTCGGCGACGCCCTCGGCGGCGGCCCGGGCGGCGGCCCGGTCGAGCGCGACCTGGGAGATGTCGACCGCGGTGACCTGCCAGCCCTGCCGGGCCAGCCAGATCGCGTCGCCGCCCTCGCCGCAGCCCAGGTCCAGCGCGTGGCCCGGCTTGAGGTCGGTGGCCTCGTGGACCAGCGCGCCGTTCGGGCGGCCACTCCAGATCTGCTCGCTCTCGCCGTACCGGTTGTCCCAGAAGTCGACCGCCTCCACCGCGCGGCGGGTCTCCTCGGCGACCAGGTCGGCGTTGATCGCCGCCGCGGCGCGCAGCCCGTCTGCGGCGGCGACCGCGACCTGCGCGGCCGGGTCGGTGAGGTTGCCGGCCGCCCAGACGCCCTCCGCCGCGGTGCGGCCCATCGGGTCGACGGTGGCCAGGCGGGTGGCGAACTTCACGCCGTCGAAAGCGAGTTCACTCGTCTCCAGGCCGAGGTCGGCGAGGAACGGGGCCCGCACGGCCAGCTCGGTGCCGACCGCGAGCGTCTCGCACCCGACGGTCGAGCCGTCGGCCAACCGGACGCCGGTCAGGGCGTCGGAGTCGTCCTCCGGGAGCAGGGCGGCGACGGTGCCCGTGACCACGGTGACGTTGCGGGCGGCCAGTTCGCGGGACTGCGCCTCGGTGGGCGGCGCCGCGGTGTGCAGCAGCAGGGTGACGTCGTCGGTCCACTGCCGCCACAGCAGCGCCTGGTGGACGGCGACCGGGGTGTGGGTGGCGAGCACCGCGATCCGTCGGTCGCGGACCTCCCAGCCGTGGCAGTACGGGCAGTGCACGATCTGCCGGCCGAAGCGCTCGGCGACGCCGGGGACCTCGGGCAGCCCGTCGGTGATGCCGGTGGTCAGCAGCAGCCGCCGGGCCAGTACGGCGGTCCCGTCGGCGAGTTCGGCCCGGAACCCGCCGTCGGGGCGGCGGCTGATCGAGCGGACCTCGCCGTCGTGGAACTCGCCGCCGTAGGAGGCGACCTCGGCGCGACCGCGGGACAGCAGCTCGGCGGGCGGCATGCCCTCGCGGCCCAGCAGGCCGTGGATGCCCTCGGCCGGGGCGTTGCGCGGCTGCCCGGAGTCGACGACGAGGACGGTGCGGCGGGCGCGGGCCAGCGTGAGGGCGCCGCTCAGGCCGGCCGGGCCGCCGCCCACGACCAGCACGTCGTAGTGGCGGGTGGCGGGGGAGTGGCTGTGCGAGGAGGTCATGGTTCGATGGTGCGACGCCTTCGCCGGATTGACAAACAATGTTGCTGGGATGGCAAATGGAAGGGGGTGGCGGATGAGCGGAGAGGAGTGTCGCGGATGGGCGGCGAGGACGACTTCGAGGCGGTGCTGACGGCCGTCGGACCGCGGCTGCGGGCGATCCGCACGAGTCGCGGGACGACCCTGGCGCAGCTGAGCGAGGAGACCGGGATCTCGGTCAGCACGCTGTCCCGGCTGGAGGCCGGACAGCGCCGGCCGACCCTGGAACTGCTGCTGCCGCTGGCCCGGGCGCACGGCGTGGCGCTGGACGAACTGGTCGACGCCCCGCCGACGGGCGACCCGCGGGTGCGGCTGCGCCCGTTCGTCCGGCACGGGTGGACCTACCTGCCGCTGGCGCGAAGCATGGGCGGAATGCAGGCGTACAAGCTGATCGTCCCGCCGGGTGAGACGGAGAAGCGGGAGCAGCGCACCCACGAGGGCTACGAGTGGCTCTACGTGCTGGCCGGGCAGCTGCGGCTGCGGCTCGGGGAGTACGACGTGGTGCTGAAGGCCGGCGAGGCGGCGGAGTTCGACACCCGGACGCCGCACGTGTTCGAGAACGCCGGGTCGACGCCGGTGGAGTTCCTGAGCCTGTTCGGTCCGCAGGGCGAGCGGGTGCACGTCCGGGCGCGGACCACCTCGGCCGGTGAGCGGTCCGAGAAGTAGAACTGACGATCCATCGGGACTGTTGACGGGCGGCCGGGAGCGCCGCGCCGGCGGGTGGGCCGGCGCGGCGCCCGATCGGGGCGGGGTGGGCGTCAGTTGACGACGACCGCCGGGCTGCCGGCCTGTGAGGTGTCGGCGACCGGGCCGTACGCGGCCGAGAAGTTGACGCTGGCGAAGCAGATGCTCGGGCCGGCGACCTTGGTGAGGGTCTGGTTGGTCAGGGTGATGTTCTGCGCGGTGTTGGAGGCGTTGCCGTTCAGGTTTGCCGCCGCCTGGAAGGTGCAGGTGGCCGTTCCCGCAAGGGTGTTGAGGACGGCGGTGGCCTTGATCGGGCCCGCCGCGGTGGGGCTGAGGGTGACCGGCAGGCCGGCGGCGTCGGAGATGCTGAGCGTGTAGGGCAGGTTGTTCATCGTCAGGCTCTTCACGCTGATGACGCCGATCACGTTGGCGGTGCAGCTGCCGAAGGTGAGGCTGGAGACCGAACCGGACGCGGTGCCGGGGGCGGTGGGGTTGCTGGTGACGGTCCCGGAGATGCTGGAGGCGGCGCACTTGACGCCGGTGGTGGTGCCGGGGTTGTACATGGTCGCCTGGGTGCCGCTGACCAGGTTGGCGGCGAGCGAGTCGCCGACCGCGACGGCGGTGCTGGAGCTGGTGGTCAGCACCGGGGTGGCTGCGGACGCGGGCACGGCGGGCAGGGCGACGAACGCGGCGGCGGCCAGGGCGGCGCCGAGGTACAGGGGCTTGCGCACGAGTGGTTCCTTCCGGTGGGTGGGGCATCCGGTGGGTGGGGGCGGCCCGGGCACGGGTGTCCGGGCGGGTTCCGCGGGTGCGGAGGCCGGGCCCGCCCGCCCGGCGGGCGGTGACGGGCACGGGGTCGGTGGGGCACCCGGCCGCGCGTCGAGGCGAAGCGAAGCGACGCGGGGCGGGGTGCCGGTGGGGGCGGGGCGCCGGTGGGGGCGGGGCGCGGGGCGGCTCGGTGCGTGGCGCGGTGCGGGCCGGGCCGGGTGGGGCCGGGTGGGGCCGGGTCAGTGGGCGGCGCTGGCGTCCAGGGCGGCGGTGAGGTCGGCGAGGTCGGTGTCCAGCGCGAAGGAGGCGTTGGTCTGCTGGAAGCTCACCGCGTCCTTGCCGGGGCCGGCGGGCAGGCCCATGGTCCAGTCGATGATCTGGTTGAGTGAGCCGAGCAGACCGCAGCCGTTCGCGCCGGGAACCGCGAAGGCGTTGTCGACCAGGCTCGCGGCGGTCTCCGAAATGGTCAGCGCGCCATGGCCGTTGGGGTCGGCGGTGTAGTCGAGGGTGCCGGGGTCGCCGGTCATCGGCGGCACCGGAGCGGGCGGCGTGGTGGCTCCGGTGGTGGGGGAGAGGAGCAGCGGGGAGCTGTCCGAGCCGACGTAGCAGTGCGGGCCGAACAGCGCGTTGTAGAGGTGGAGTTTGATCGGCAGGCGGAACACCGGATACGGCTCGCCGGTGGCCAGCGGGGTGAAGTCCGTGACCTGGCCCGCCAGTTCGACCTGGGCGAAGACGCTGGTCAGGCCCGGCAGGAAGTTCACCAGCCCGGGGATGGTGATCTGCACCAGCGGTGCGCTGAGCAGCGGCGCGCCGGTCGGCGGGACGACGGTGTACCGGTTCGCGGTGCTGCCGTCCGGAAAGTCCACCTGCGGAGCGGACTTGTCCCAGTAGAAGCCGAACTGCAGCCTGATCGGCGCGTCGAAGGGCACCGCGGTGCCGCCGATGGTGAACCGGCCGGCGTTGGTGACCGACACCAGGCAGCCCACCTGGAGGTTCTCCGGGTTGCGCATGGCCGGCGCGTCGAGCGGGCAGTTGCCCATGCCGGTGTACGGTGCGCCCGGCGTCCGGGGTTGCGCGGCCGCGTGGGCGGGGGTGCCGGCGGCGAGCAGCGCGGCGGTGGTCAGGGCGGCCAGAGCGGGCAGAACTCGCTGGCGGGAGCCGGTGGTCGAGCGTCCCTGGCGGTCGTGCGCGGTGCGGCGGAACCGGGTGGCTGAGCGCATGGCGAAGGGGCTCCTCACAGCAAGGGGGACGGGAGCGTGCCGAGCGGTGCGTCAGGGGGTGAGCGGATCGCTCGACGCCACGAGCGAGCAGGCCGGGTCCGCACGACGACTGCCACCGCGCGTCGGGACCGGCTGGTCCACCGAACCGGGAGACCGGAGACGTCTCCGCCCTGAGAAACAGCCGCCCGCAAGGCGGCGGAAAGGCCCCGGGGAGCGCGCACCGAGACGGCGCCGCGACGACCGGGGACCTGTCAAGGTTCTAGGCCCGGCCCGGAGGCAGCGTCAAGCGGGCCGGCGGAAGTTGGCACGCGGATGAGTGGTAGTGGTGTCGGAGATATGGCCAACTGCCAATTTAGTCACAGAAGTTGACTGTATGTCAGATGTGTTGGAATGGTGCGCGAAGTATTGACCGCCCCTGTACCCCGGGGTAACTTCCAATCTGCTCGGCTGTTATGAGAAAGATCGTCAACTGCCCTGCCAGGCGCGCAGGTTGGCGACCACCGTTCACGCCAGAACCTCGGGCCGCCGAGCCGCAGATCCCCACCCACCCCCTGGAGCTGCACCATGGCCAACCCCGCAGAACAGCCCACACCCACCACACCGGCCGCACCCGCCCCCACCGGGCGCGGCCGGGTGCGGCTGCGCCGCGCCGCCCTGATGGCGATACCGGCCTGCGTCGCGGCCGGCGCACTGGTGACCCTCACCGCGCAGAACGTCCTGGCCACCCAGTTCTCCATCTCCGGCATGGCCTTCGAGGTCACCGCCGACCGGCTGGACGGCAAGGGCTTCGAACAGTTCGGCACCCTCGACAACATGATCGAGAACAGCCCCAACGCCGGCGACACCGGCGGGCAGCTGTTCCTGGTCCGGACCGTCGTCAAGACCGCCGACCTCACCAACCTCTGTCAGAGCGTCAACCTCGGCGGCATCAACCTGCTGATCACCGCGGGCGACAGGGGCACCCCCGTCCACGCCGAGAACCTCACCACCGACTCCGACCTGATGAGCGGCGACGCCGAGTTCCACGGCCTGGAGGTCGGCCGCGACGCCTCCACCTTCGACAAGGGTGAAGTCCCGGGCCCGCCCGGCATGTTCGGCCAGCAGGGCGACACCGTCGCGGTCGACCACTTCCGCCAGCAGAACTACGCCACCACCGCCGGCACCTTCCGCCTGCCCAACATGCACCTCAGCTTCAGCGCCGATGGCTGCTGACCCCGAGGAGCGCCCGGCCGCCACGCAGGAGACCCCACCGCCGGCCCCGCCCCGGGGTCTGCGGGGCTGGATGGGCAGACGGCCGTTCTGGGGCGGCCTGCTGGTCACCCTCGCCGGCGTGGAGATCCTGCTCACCGAATGGGCGCCGATGCACATGGTGCTGCGGATCGGCCTGCGCGGACTGGCCGGCTACGCCGTGCCGGCGCTCATCCTGCTCTGCGGCCTGCTGCTGATCTTCCACCCTGTACAGCGGGTCTTCTACTCGCTGCTCGCCGTGCTGGCCACCCTCGGCAGCTGGATCACCTCCAACCTGGGCGGGTTCTTCATCGGCCTGCTGCTCGGCCTGGTCGGCAGCAGCCTCGCCTTCGGCTGGCTCCCCGACCAGCCGCGGCGCCGCCGTCTGCTGCGGCGTGGCCGCGAACGGCGGACGACCGAGCCGGGACTGACCGGGGCGACTCCGGTCTAGGGCGAGTCCTTCGGACCACGTCGGATCGGTGGGCGTCGGTGGGGTGCGTGCCCCTGCGGTGGCCGCGCGGCGTGATCCGAAGGACGTGCCCGAGGCCGGGGGGCGGGTCGGGGGAGCGTGGGCCCCTCGCCCGCGTGCGGAGCCCGTGGCCCCCGCGTACCGAGCGGGCGGGGGTCGCGGGCACCGCGATGCCTGTCGGCGGTGGGCACTGCCGCTGCACGCCGGGGGTGTTGAGGCAACGGAGCGTGCAGGCCGGGGGTGTTGAGGCAACGGAGCGTGTGGATCTGGGCGTCGGCTGTGGGTGTGCTTGGCGGTGTGTCAGGGGAGGGAACGGTAGCGGGAGAGCAGTTCGGCCTCCGCGTCGTGCAGGTAGCGGGTGAGCGCCTCGGCGGCGTCCGGCTTGGCCTGCGGGCCGCGTTCGAGCAGTGCGAGGATCTCCCGGTTGCGGACCAGGAAGCGCCGGTGGAAGTCGTCCAGGTCGGGCATCACGTGGAAGACCAGCCGCAGTTCGGTCAGCACCCGCAGCACCAGCTCGTCCGCCCGGGCGCTGCCCGCGAGGGCCGTGACCGCCAGGTGGAAGTGGACGTTGGCGGTGCCCAGTGCCCGCCCGTCGGCTCCGCGTGCGGCCTCCCCTTCGGCCACCGCCGCGACGACCCGGTTCAGCCGGGACGGCGTCCCGTCGAACTCGCGGATCGCGGACGGCTCGATCAGGCGCCGCACCCGGTACAGGTCGGCCAGCTCCTCGGCGGACGGCCGGCGGACGTACACGCCGCGGTTGTGCTCGTGGATGAGCAGCCGTTCGTGGGTGAGGATGCGCAGCGCCTCGCGCAGCGTGTTCCGGGAGACCTGGAGCCGGGTGCAGAGCTCCTCCTCGGACAGCCTCGACCCCGGCGGGTAGGCCCCTTCGGCCAGCAGCGTGCGCAGCTCGCGCACGCTCCACTCGGTCAGGCTGGTCGGTCGCGCGGTGGCGCGAGCCGCGCCGAACTCCGGTGCGGCGGACGGTATGTGAGCGGTCATCGTGGTGCTCCCCCGGGCAGTGGCGATGGCGGTCACGAGGCCGTCGAAGGGTGGGCGGGCAGCCTCGTCCCGTCATGATGCCGCAGCGCGGCGGAGGAGTGAATGACGAAGGGAATGTCCGCGCGGAGGGATGTCGGAATGTAGGACGATTGGTAGCGTGGAGGGCGGCGGGAGCAACCGGCTGACGGTGCGTCAGGGAGTGCGGCGCGGATTGGGGCGGCGTGGTGCGAGTGCTGCGGTGCGGGAGCGATGCCGTGCTGGTGGAGGTGGCCGATCTCCCGGAGGTGGAGCGGTTGCACGCCGCGCTGCGGGTCGCCCCGCCGCCCGGGCTGGTGGAGTTGGTCCCGGCGGCGCGGACGGTGCTGGTGCGCTTCGACCCGGCGGCGGGCGGCTGGGAGCGGGTCCGGCGGGCCATCGAGACGCTGCCGGTGGCGGACGCCGCCGAGGCCGGGACGGTCGGGGAGACGGTGGTGGTCCCCGTGCGCTACGACGGGCCGGACCTCGCGGAGGTCGCCGAGCTGACCGGGCTGACGGTGGGTGAGGTGGTCGCCCGGCACACCGCCGCCCGGTACCGGGTGGCCTTCTGTGGCTTCGCGCCCGGTTTCGCGTATCTGACCGGCATCGACCCCGTGCTGAGGGTGCCGCGACGCGCCGAGCCGCGCACCCGGGTGCCCGCCGGGTCGGTGGCCGTCGCGGACGAGTTCACCGGCGTCTACCCGCGTGAATCACCGGGCGGATGGCGGCTGTTGGGCTCCACCGAGCTGGTCCTGTGGGACGTGCACGCGGATCCGCCGAGCCGGTTGCGGCCGGGCGTCGGCGTCCGGTTCGTCGAGCTGCGATGAGGTGGGGTGCGATGAGGTGGGGTGCGGAGAGATGGGGCGCGGCGAGGTGTGGTGCGGTGGGCTGGGGTGTCGCGGGACGGGCTGTGGTGAGGGGCGTGCGGGGGTGAGCGGTGTCGATGGCCGGTGAGGTGCTGGTGGTGCGGGCCGGGTACGGGGCGACCGTGCAGGACCTGGGGCGGGACGGGTTGGCCGCGCTGGGTGTCGGACGTTCCGGCGCCGCCGACCGGGACGCGCTGCGGCTGGCCAACCGGTTGGTCGGGAACGCGGAGGGCGCGGCCGGGATCGAGGCGCCGATGGGCGGCGTGGAGCTGGAGTTCGGACGGGCGGCGACCGTCGCGCTGACCGGCGCCGCATGTCCCGCGTGGGTGGGCGAGCGGGCGGTGGCGATGTCCGGTCCCGTGGCGGTCGGTGCCGGGCAGCGGCTGCGGCTGGGTGTGCCGAGTGCCGGACTGCGGGTGTACGTGGCGGTGCGCGGCGGCATCGACGTGCCGCCGGTGCTCGGGTCGCGGGCCACCGACACCATCGCCGGGCTCGGACCGGCGCGCCTGACGGTCGGTCAGCGCCTGCCGCTCGGCGCGGCGGTGACCGGCTGGCCGCTGGTCGACGAGGCGCCGCAGCGGTCCCGTCCGGCGGAGCCCGTGCTGCGGATCGTCCCCGGGCCGCGGGACGACTGGTTCACCGCGGACGCCTTCGCGGCGCTCGTGTCGCAGCCTTACGTTGTAAGTGCGGAGAGCGACCGGGTCGGCATGCGGCTGGCCGGACCGGTGCTGGCACGCGCCCGGGCCGGGGAGTTGCCCTCGGAGGGAATGGTCGGCGGAGCGCTCCAGGTGCCGCCGTCCGGGCAGCCGATCCTGTTCCTGGCCGACCATCCGGTGACCGGCGGGTACCCCGTGATCGCGGTGGTGTGGCGGGAGGACCTGGGGACGGCGGCGCAGCTGCGGCCCGGGGAGACGGTGCGGTTCCGGGTGGGGTGAGCACGCGGCGGCGGGGGATTCCGTGAGCTGCGCGGCTCGGTGGCGTTCGCGGTGGGGATCGGGAAGACTCGCGCGCATGGTCTTGGTACTGCAGAACGTGGCGATCGACTGTGCGGACGCCTACGAACTGGCCCGGTTCTGGGCCGAGGTGACCGGCCGTCCGGTGGATCCGGACGCCAGGCCGGGTGACCCGGAGACGCAGGTGCTGCTGGCGGAGGGCCCGGTGCTGTACTTCAACCAGGTGCCCGAGCCCAAGACGGTGAAGAACCGGGTCCACGTCTGCCTGCGCCCGGAGACCTCGCGCGACCGGGAAGTGGACCGACTACTGAACATCGGCGCCTCCCTGGTCGCCGACCGCCGGAACCCCGACGGCTCGGGCTGGGTGGTCCTCGCCGATCCCGAGGGCAACGAGTTCTGTGTGCTGCGCAGCGACTCCGACCGCGCGGCGGCGGGTTCCTGACGGCGGGTCGGCCGGGCGGGGCGCATGGTGCCGCCGTCATTCCTCCGGGAGTTCCACGATCACCAGGGTGCCCCGGCTGCCCGGGCCGACCGCGTGCGTGGTGCCCGCCGGGACGATGAACAGTTCTCCTGCCTGCACCGGCACCGGAGCGCCGTCCACCACCAGCTCGAGTCGGCCGTCGAGCACCAGGAGTGCCTCGGCGGCGGCGTGGCTCTCCTCCGCCAGCGGCATCTCGTCCATGCGCAGGACCTTCACGCAGGCCGCGCCCACTCGGCCGAGTGGCAGTGAACTCCACGCTTCCGGAAGTCCGGTCGCCGTCTCCGGCAGGTTGACCACGGTCATGGCGCACGCCTCCTCCCGGACCCGGTCGGTCCAGCCGAACGGGCCCGCGTCGCAGGATCAAGGGATGCCTTGGAAACTACCTGAACGGGAAGGGCGATTGGTCGACCGTTCGGCAAAGACTGCGGACGCGGCCCGCCCTGGGGGGGGGCAGGGCGGGCCGGGGCGGTCGGGTCAGACGGTTTCGAGCTGCCATTCCTGGCTGGTCGCGCCGCCGGCGGGCTGTTGTACGGCCTGGGCGCCGTCGGAGGTGGAGGAGTCGGCCACGTCGAGGTAGAGGCCGCTGGAGATGTTGGCCAGCTTGTAGGAGCCCGCGGTCGAGGCGGGGACCAGGTTCCACCACTGGTTGGGGCTGTGGGTGTCGGTCCACTGGTCCAGCGGCTGGGCCGGGGTGGTGGAGGCGCCGGGGTCGTCGAGGACCTTTCCGCTGTTGACGTTCGAGAGGCGGAACGAGCCGTCGTAGCCGGGCAGGAGCCGCCACAGCTGGTTGGTGCCGCCGGTACGGGGCCACTGGATGACCGGGGCGCCGTCCCACGTCGCGGTGCCCGAGACGTCCAGGACCTTGCCGCTGTTGCGGTTGACCAGGCGGTAGGTGCCGGCGAGCGTGCCGACGGTGATCGTAATGCGGGTGCCGGCGGTCAGGGTCACCTTCCGGGCATGGGCACCGAGCGGGGAGGGGGCGACGGTCGCGGTGGTGGAGATCGAGGTGATCCCGCGGCGGCAGATGAAGGTGACGACCTGGGTGACGTCGGAGGTGAGGACGACGGTGGCGGTGCGGGCCGCGGTGTCCCAGGTGAGGCTTTCGATCCGGGTGCGGCCGCGGCCCAGCACGCCCTTGATGGTTCCCTTGACGAGCTGGTCGGGCAGGGCCGGCAGGAGCTCCACGACACCCGGGCGGGTGTAGAGGAGGGACTCGGCGAGAACGGCGGGGAGGGTGTTCGCGGCGTCGCAGTTGTAGGTGGTCAGTTCGGGGTTGTGGGAGGTCATCAGCGAGCGCCACACCATGTTGCTGCCGAGGATCTTCCTGATGTTGTCGTAGACGCCGGCGCCGTCCTTGAGCCGGGCCCTGGCCAGCGCCCGGTGCAGGCTGCCGTGTGCCGAGTAGTTCTCGTCGCCGCGCAGGTCCAGGGCGCGGCCGGCGGTGCGGACCAGGTCGGGCCGGTCCTCCGGGTTGATCTCGTGCAACGGCCAGGCGCCGTACAGGTGGTGGACGTGGCGGTGGTTGTAGCGGTCGGTGAGGCCGGGCCAGGACCACTCGGCGAGCGCGCCGTCGCCGTTGACGGTGTAGTCGGGCAGCTGGGCCAGCAGTGCGCTCCAGCGGGCGACGCCCTGCCCGCTGCCCTGTTCGGTGTTCAGCGTGTTGGCGGCGTCGATGGCGGCCTGGAGGGCGTGCCGACCGGCCATGATGTCGCCGGTGGCGTTGACGGACAGCATCTGCCCGGTGGAGGAGGGGGAGTTCTCCATCGAGAAGGACGGGACGAAGATCCGCTTCCCGTTGCCGTCGGTGCGGGTCAGGAAGTCCTCGTAGAACAGGGCGAGTTCCATCAGGGCCGGGCCGAGCTTGTCGCGCAGGAAGGCGGCGTCGCCGGTGACCTGGTAGTACTCCAGGAGCGGGAACAGCAGCCAGTCCGCGCCACCGGTCCAGCACTCGCCGGGGAAGTCGCCGTTGTTGAAGTGCAGCATGTGGCCGCGCTCGCCGTCGGTGCGGGTGGGGGCGAGGAAACCGCGGGCCCCGTAGATCTTGGCGGCGTTGTCGCGCCAGTCGGCGAGCTGCCCGAGGACCAGGTCGAAGTAGCCCTGCATGGCGGTGCCGTGGCTGAGGATGTTGCCGCCGGCGACCTGGAGGTTGACGTTGGCGTCGGTGGTGATGTCGTCCGCCCAGGCGCCCGTCCAGGAACCGGACCAGATGCCGGTCAGGCGCGGGGGGAGCACGCCGCTGGAACTGACGAACAGGTAGCGCCCCGAGTCGTACATCCGCTCCAGCAGGGCGAGGTCGACGACCGACCGGTTGGCGTTCTGACGTGTGGTCAGTTCGCCGGTGGAGAGCCGGCGGTCCGCCGCGGACACGTTGAGGTCGAGGCTGGAGCCGTCGAACATCGCCTGGTGCAGCGGGGTGTGACGGCCCAGGAGGGTGGTGTAGTCGGCGCTCAGCGCGGCGAGCGCCGTCTGCAGCGGCTTGGCGTTCCAGCCGCCGGCCAGGTCGTAGCGGCCCAGCTTGGTGAGCAGCAGCACCTTGGTGGCCTTGGCGACGACCAGCGTGGATCCGGTCGCGGTGACCGTGGCCCTGGTCCCGGTGGCCACCACCCGGGTGACGCCTTCGTAGCCGTAGGCCCCCAGACCGGCGGGGTAGGTGCCGCGCAGGTCGAGGTAGCCCTCCCGGCCGCTCGCGGTGGCGGTCGTGGTGTAGGCGACGCCGGCGGGCACCCCGTCGAGGGCGGTGTTGACGCTGAGCGTGGTGTCGACGGTGCGGCCGGTTGCCGGGAGCAGCTCGTGGACGATGACCTGGTCGGCCCGGGAGGTGAAGGCGTGGCGCTTCCACGTCCCGGCGCTGTCGGTCCAGGTGTGGGTGACCTCGCCGGTGCGGAAGTCGGTGATCCGGGCGTAGTTGTCGGTGGTGGTCATGCCCGGGGTGGCGAGCTGCAGTTCGTAGCCGGGGTGGAAGGTCTGGGTCCACCGCAGGGTCCAGTCCGAGGCGAAGGTGGTCGCCGCACCGCCGTAGTCGCCGGCCAGGGCCATGCTCTGGGCCTGCGCGAGCTGGGGGGAGATTCGCGGCGGATCGACGTCCCGGGTGCCGTTGGGCAGCACGAACCGGTGGTGGTTGACGATCATCTTCTCCAGCGTCGGCGCTCCGTGCAGCACTGCGCCGTACTCCCCGTTGCCGGTGAGGAAGCCGTCGGTCCACGCCCCTGCGGGGGTGGTGTCGTAGATGCCGCGCTGCGGCAGGGTGACCTGTGGTGGCACGGCGGCCGAGGCCCTGGACGGGGCGAGGCCGCCGGGCAGCATCACCGCGCCGGCGGTCAGCGCGGCCGCGCCGAGCAGGTTTCTGCGGCCCAGGGGCAAGGGGGGCAGGGTCATGGCGATGGCTCCGTTCGCCGGGCATGGGGTGGGTGGGGGCGATCTGGTCCGGGGCCGTGCCGGGGTGGCGGCGCAAGGGCGGCGGCGCAAGGGCGGCGGCGATCGGGACCGGTGGCATGGCGGACCGACTGGGTGGGAGTGCGCCGGCGGCGGGGTGGCGGCGGCGTCCGGTCTGCCGTGTGCGGTTGACGTTGATTCATGTTTGATCAAACGTGCGGTTGAGGGAGAGTCTCCGAGGTCGAGCGCGAGCCTGTCAAGGCTTGCGACAGGGGTGCCATGCAGGAAGCCTCGCTGCGTGGTTGTCGATCGCGGACCGCTCCATCGCCCACGAGACTCCAGGTGGACTCGGCCATCCACGCTGGTGAAGCTGGCGAATCCGCACCCGCCGCGCGCATGGCTGGGCGACGTCCACTGTGTGCGCGCGTCGCCGGCCGGGCTGTCTCGGTGCTGGCGTGCGGTGAGAGCTGGGGATGTTTCCTTGCGTTCGCACATGTTAACTAGTGTTGAATCAACATTGCTGGCTGCTAGCCGAGGGTGACGGTGTGGGCCCAGGGCGGGGGGAGGGCGTCGTCTTCGGCGGGGTGGGGGCGGGGGCGGGGGAAGAGGCCGATGACGGTGCGGCATGGAGGCCGGTGGGTGGGCCAGGGGGTCTGGCCGTCGGTGAGGGCGACGATGACGTCGGGGCGGGTGCGGAGGGCGGCGGTGAATCCGGTGCGCAGGTCGGTGCCGCCGCCGCCGAGGAGGGGCAACTGTTCGGTGTGGCAGAGGCGTTGGACGGATTGGGGCGGCGGCGTCGCAGGAGACGACGGTGACCAGGTCGCGGCGTCCGCCGACCGCGCGGCCGATCGCCGCGATCTCCAACAGCGCGGCGCCCAGCTCCGCGTCGCTGACCGAGCCGGACGTGTCGACCACCACCGCGACCCGGGGCGGACGGCGGCGCAACGCGGGCAGCACCACGCCGGGCAGGCCCGCCGCGCGGCGGGCCGGGCGTCCGTACGTGTAGTCGCCGCCGGCCCCCGCCGACGCGGCCGCCGAGCGTACGGCCGCGCCGAGCAACTCCCGCCAGGGCTGCGGCGGGTGGAAGACCTGCTCGGCCCAGCGGCGCCAGCCCTCCGGGGCGTCGCCCGGCCGGCCGCCGATGCCCTCGGCGACCCGGAAGCGGACCAGGTCGCGCTCGTGTGCGCGCAGACCGTGCGCGCCGTCCGGGCCCAGCTCCCAGGAGCGCTCCAGGCCGTCCGCGCCGCTGCCGCACTCCAGCCACACCAGGTCGTCCAGGTCGGGGCCGAGGGAGAACCAGCGCAGGTAGTCCTCCATCAGGTGGTCCGCCGGCAGCTTGAGCCGCTCCGGGGTGACCGCGCCGGACGGGTGGACCAGACCGTCGCCGAACGCGTCGTCGTTGATCTCGCAGTCCGCCGCGATGTTCACCCGCAGCCGCTCCCGACGGCCGGTCAGACCACGGGTGCGCATCACCCGGTCGCCGCGGGCCGCGTGGTCGCGCAGCAGGTGCGAGACCTCGTGCACCCAGACCGAGGCCAGCTCCTCCTCCGGCAGATCCGCGACGAACGCCGGCGACACGTAGCAGCGCCAGTGCCGGTCCACCGCCATGGTCGGCACCCGGTCGGACTCCACCACGTGCAGTGCGAACAGCGCCGTCGCCAGGTACGGGCGGGCCCGGGCGGCGTGCAGCCGGGCCGCGTACAACTTGTCCACGTCCAGCGCCGTCATCGCGCACCCGCCGCGGCCGTGGTGCGGGCGACCGAGCGGTCCGCGCGACCCGACAGGGCCACCGCACCGGCCAACTCCTCGATCGACGACGGGACTTCCCAGTCGGCCTGCCGCAGCGAGGCCAGCGTCGTGGCCGGCACCACCAGCAGGTCCGGCGCGCCGTCCGCCAACGCCCGGACCAGCAGCGCCCAGGCGGCGTCCCAGCGCTCCCGGTCGGGCCGGCGGCGCACCGCCGCGACCACCGCGTCCAGGGCGGCCTGCCGCAGGTCGCCGCGCTGCGGCAGCTCGGCGGCGGACGGGTCGGCGAGCAGCAGCTCCGGATCGGGCAGGTCCAACCGGTCGATGGTGGCCAGCAGTTCGAGCCCCGGGCCGTCCCCGACGGTGCCCCGCACCAGCAGCGACAGCACCTCGCGGTCGGCCCCGGCCGCCGAGCCGAAGGCCAGCAGCCGCACCGTCATCTCCCAACTGCGGGGCGACGGCCAGGCCCTGCCGCGCCGCGCCTCGTTCGACGGCAGCCGGTGCACCAGCTCCGGCCGGACCGTCAGCAGACCGGTCACCGCCCGGCGCGCGAACTCCACCGCCGCAGGCAGCCGTTCGGGCTCCAACGCCGGGAGCTCGGCCCGCGGCCACACGCCGCCCAGGCCGCGCACCACCACGTCCGCGTCGTGCACCCAGTCGAGGTGGACGAAGCGGTTGGCCAGCGGCGCGCTCAGCTCCCAGCCGTCCGCCGCCGAGGCCCGCGGGTTGGCCGCCGCCACGATCCGTACGCCGGGCGGGAGTTGCAGGGCGCCGACGCGACGCTCCAGGACCAACCGGAGCAGCGCCGCCTGAACGGCCGGCGGCGCGGTGGAGAGCTCGTCGAGGAACAGCAGACCGCGCCCCTGCCGGGCCAGCCGCACGGCCCAGTCCGGCGGCGCCATCGGCACGCCCTGCACGGCCGGGTCGTCGCCGAGCAGCGGCAGGCCGGAGAAGTCGCTGGGCTCGTGGACGCTGGCGATCACCGTGGTGAGCGGCAGGTCGAGTTCGGCGGCCAGCTGGGTGAGCGCGGAGGTCTTGCCCACGCCTGGCTCCCCCCAGAGCAGGACCGGGAGGTCGGCGGCGACGGCGAGGGTGAGCGCTTCGAGCTGCCGGTCCTGGCGCGGTTCGGTGGTGGTGGCCTGGAGGAGGGCCAACAGGTCGTCAGCGAGGGCGAGTTGGTTGTTCACGGGCATGTTCGCAGGCACCTTCGCAGGCATGGTCACAGGCATGTTCGCAGGCATGGGTGATCACCGTGGGAGAGAGGGGGGCGGGGGAGATGGGTCGGCGCGCCGGGTGCCCCGGGGTCAGCGGAGGGGCATGGCGTGGCGCGCGCGGTGGCGGTCTCGGCTGCCCGGCCGGGTGAGACGGCGGTTGGGCCGGGTGTCCGGAGCGCTCGGCGCCGGGGTGGAGCAGCTCAGGCCCGCGCGGTAGAGGCCGTGGTCGATGCGGCGCAGGGTGTCCGCGGCGAGCGCGTCGGCCAGCGGGCCCTCGCGGGACGGCCCGGCGGCGCCGAGCAGCCGGTGCACGGCGGTCAGGGCGCCGACCCGGTCGCCGTGGTCGAGGCGGAGGCGGATGGCGTCCAGGTCCTCGGGTCTGCGGTGCGCCCGGTCGATCGCCTGGAGGCACGGCACCGGGGTCCCGGAGAGCGCCATCAGCAGTTCCTCGCGCCGGAGTTGGACCGGGTCGTGGTCCAGCGCGGTGAGCACGCCGTCGACCACGGCGATCCGGTGCCGGGCGCCGCGGCAGTCGATCAGCAGCGGCGCGTCCGCCTCGCTCCGGACGGGCTCCGGCGGGCGGTAGCCCGGGGCCAGGGCGGCCGCGACCAGCGGGTGCAGCCGGTCGGGGTCGACCCGGCCGGCGCGGAGCAGCGCCACGTCCGGCGGCAGCCGGGTCGCGGCGTCCGGGAGGAGGGGATGGCCCACCGTCGAGGCGAGCGGGCCGGTGGCGCCGTCGGCCGAGAGCAGCAGGTGTCGGCGGTGGGAGAGACGGACCGCGACAGGGGTGTCCGGTGGCAGCCCGTCCGCGGTGCGCAGCAGCGCCGCCTCGGCCGCCCACCGTTCCAGCGGTGCCGTCAACGTCCCTGATCTGAGGCCGAGTTCGGCGTACCGGCGGGCGTCCCAGAGATGGCGGTGCAGGTCGAGGCGGAACCGCCGGTCCGGGTGCGGATGCGGGTGCCGCCTGGCCGCCGGGTCGGTGAGGGTGCCGTCCCAGAGCGCCAGCTCGACGCGCTGGCCGCCCTCCGCCCAGGCCGGCGCCGTGCGCGCGACCAGGTGGAGCGGGCCGGGACCGGCGGCCGGGTAGCGGGCCAGGGTGAGCGTCAGGCCGGGGCGCAGCAGCCCGTCCGGGGCGACCCGTGGCAGGTGCCAGCGCAGCAGGTCCGGAGCGAGGTGTCGCAGGTCCGAGCGGATCTGCCGGACGGTCTCCCGTCCGTGCGTCCGGGCGACGGCGCGCAGGTCGACCTCGGGGTCGAACCCGGCGGCGGCGCACGCTCCGCCCCAGTCGCCGAGCTCACGGCGGGCGGTGGCGTTCTCGATCATGGCCGGGGGTACGGCGAACTCGCGTACGCGGGGCCAGAAGCTGATACGGGCAGTCCCGTTCGCGCTGGAAGTGTGCATCAGGCATCACTTCGGGCGGACGAGACCTCCATTCCATGGCTAGTCATCGCCGGGGAGCCTAGCGGGCCCGGGCGGCGCTGTCAGCCGGGTTTTTCGCCGCGGCTCGCTGCGCGGGTGGGTTTCGGGCAGGGCCGGGCATAGGGTGGCAGACAGGGGCGAGGAGGTGCCGTGATGGCGTTGCGGGTGTGGCGGGGACCGGTGGAGGCGCTGCGGGTCAGGATTCTGCGGGAGATCAACTCCACCGTCCACGGGGCGGATCTGCACCTGGAGCGGTACGACCGCCCGGCCGGCGACCCGGGCCTGTTCGGGCCGCGGAGCGTGGTGTGGCAGGTGCACGGACACCCCGCCGGGATGCTGGTCGGCGGATTCGCCGCGCTGATGCTGCAGTCGCTCCACCCGGTGGCGATGCGCGCGGTCGCCGACCACTCCGACTTCCGCACCGACCCGACCGGCCGCCTGCACCGCACCGCCCGGTTCGTCGCCACCACCACGCTCGGCTCGACCGCGGCCGCCGACGAGGCCGTGGCGGCGGTGCGCCGGATCCACGTCTTCGTGCGCGGGGAGACGGAGGACGGTCGGACGTACCGCGCGGACGACCCGGAGCTGCTGCGGTGGGTGCACACCGCGGAGGTGGCCTGCTTCCTGACGGGCTATCAGGTCTTCGCGGGGAGAAGTAGGTTGAGCGATGCCGAGTGTGACCGGTACTTCGCGGAGGTGGCGCGGATCGGCGAGCGTCTCGGGGCCACCGGGGTGCCGCGCTCACGTGCCGAGGTCGGCGCGTACTTCGCCGTGGTGCGCGGCGAGTTGGGCGTGACCGGGCCGGCGCTGGAGGTGGTGCGACTGCTGCGAGGCTTCGGGCGCAGCAGGCGCGAGCGGACCGCAGTGCGGGTGCTCACCAATGCGGCGATCGGACTGCTGCCCGGGTGGGCGCGGCGCGAGCTCGGCATCGAACGTCCGTGGGTGGTACGGCGGTTGTGGGACCGGCCGGTGGCCAGGCTGCTCGGTGCGGTGATGGTGTGGGCCTGCGGGCTGTCACCGATCCGCGCGGCGGCCGAGGCCCGGGCGGCGAACCGTGAGGGCGCCGCGGCGGGTGGGGGGACGGCGGGCGACGCGGCGGCGACGGCCACGGGCGAGGGGGTCGCGGGCGAGGGGTCGGTGGGCCACGTGGCGACGACGGCCAAGGGCGAGGGGGTCGCGGGCGAGGGGTCGGCCGGCGAGGCGGGGAAGCGGATCGCGGGCGGCTGACGGGGAGGGTGGCGGGGCCGGGTTGCCGGGGGGTGTGCGTACGGCGGGGGCTGCTCGGGGAAGCCGAAGCGGCCGCCTACCGGGGCTGGGTCCGGTGGCGGCCGCTGCGGGGTTCAGCACTGGGGGCGGCGTCCGTGGTTGGCTCCGCGCCTGGCGCGTGCCTTCTTCTTCCGGCGGCGCTTCGATGACATGGCGACTCCTCTCGCGGCGGTGCGTTACCCCCTGCACCCACCGTGCCCCGGCTCGGTCGGGGGCGCCAGCCGAGCGTGCGGACGGTGGACGCTCGTGGATCCCGGTGATCGGTGCCCCGGGTGCCTAGGGCCTGTCTTCACACTGCCGTCGCAGCCCCGCGTCGTCTGGTGCGTGCTCTCGGCGTGCCGGGCGGAAGCCCTCGTACTGGGTGTACTTGGGCTTTCGCCCGGTGCGGCGAGAGTGCGTGCCGGGCGGCGTGGGGCAGATGGGAGTGTGAAGACAGGCCCTAGCATCGCGAGTGGACCGCCGCCGGGACGACAGGAGCCGTCGTGGGACTCGTGACCGCCAACCTCGCCATCTCGCTGGACGGCTACACCGCCGGGCCGGGGCAGGATCTGGAGCACCCCTTCGGTACCGGAGCGGAGGCGCTCACCGCGTGGATGGCCGAGAGCGAGCAGCCCGGGCGGGAGCACGACGCGCACCTGCTCGCCGCGCTGCACGCCAACACCGGCGCGCACATCATGGGCCGCCACATGTTCGGCCCCGGGCGTGGTGCCTGGGACGAGACCTGGACCGGCTGGTGGGGACCTGAACCGCCGTACCACGCACCGGTGTTCGTGCTCACCCACCACCCGCGGGCGACGCTGCCGATGGCCGGCGGGACCAGCTTCGAGTTCGTCACCGACGGCATCGACGCGGCCATGGAACGGGCCCGAACGGCGGCCGGCGAGCAGGACGTGGAGATCGCGGGCGGCGCAGCCACCGTCCGCCAGTACCTGAAGGCCGGGCTGCTGGACGAGCTGGTCCTGCACCTGGTGCCGGTCACCCTCGGCGCGGGCGAGCGGCTGCTGGACGGGGTGACGGCGGCGCTGGAACCGGTCGAGGTGATCGCCTCGCCCACCGTCACCCACCTGCGGTACCGGGTGGCCCGCTCCTCCTGAACCCCCGGCGTCCCGCGTGCATCAGCGGCCGGATCGCGGTTAGACGAGCAGGCGGAACCGCTGGTACCAGGGAAGGAGCGACCGATGACCGTGCTCTCCCGACTGCCCGGGGCGATCGAGGAGGAGTGGGAGTGGCAGCTGCAGGGCGCCTGCCGGACCGCCGACTCCGGCCTGTTCTTCCACCCCGCCGGCGAACGCGGCCAGGCCCACCAGGACCGTGACCGCGCCGCCAAGGCGGTGTGCGCCCGCTGCCCCGTCCGCGAGCAGTGCCTGCGCCACGCGCTGGCCGCCCGCGAACGCTACGGGGTGTGGGGCGGCCGCACCGAGGAGGAGCGCCGGACGCTGCTGCGCCGCCGTCGGCGCAACCGTCCCCGGAGCGGCCGGAACTGACAGCTCGTCAGTCCGCGGTGAGGCCCTCGCGCAGTCGGCGCAGCGTGCGGTTGAGCAGCCGCGAGACGTGCATCTGGGACAGGCCCAGGCGCTCGCCGATCTGCGACTGGGTCAGGTCCTCGGTGAACCGCAGCGAGAGGATCAGCCGGTCCCGGTCCGGGAGTTGGTCGATCAGCGGCTTCAGGTCCACCAGGTTCTCGACCAGCGTGAGCCGCCCGTCGGTGCGACCGAGGCGCTCGGCCAGCGGGTTCGTGCCGTCCGGCTCGCCCGACCCGGTGAGGTCCAGCGACCCGGCGGTGTGCGCGTTGGCGGCGGCCAGGCCCTCCACCACCTGCTCGGTGGGCAGTTCCAGGTGCTCGGCCAGCTCGGCGGCGGTCGGGTCGCGGTCCAGCGCCTGGGACAGCGCGTCCTGCGCCTTCGCCAGCTCCAGCCGCAGCTCCTGGAGCCGGCGCGGCACGTGCACCGACCAGGTGGTGTCCCGGAAGTGCCGGCGGATCTCGCCGACGATGGTGGGAATCGCGTACGTCGTGAACTCCACCCCGTACGCCGGGTCGAACCGGTCTATCGCCTTGATCAGGCCGACCGAGCCGACCTGCATGAGGTCGTCGTACGGCTCGCCGCTGGTGCCGAAGCGCCGCAGCGCGAAGCGGACCAGGTCAGGTTGAGCTCGATCAGCGTCCGCCGGACGTAGTCGTGCTCCGGGGTGTCGGGCTCCAGCTCGGCGAGCCGGGCCAGCAGCACCCGGGTCAGCTGGCGGGCGTCGGCGGGCGCGCGTGGTGCGCGGTGCGCACGGTGCGTCGGGCGCGGGAGCGCCGTTCTGGCGGACCCGGATTCGGTGGCTACGGATAGGAGGAGTTCATCTGTGGGCAACGCCATTCCAGTCCTTTCCTCGTCTCCGGTCGGTCCGTCCCCGGTTACCCGCCCGTTCCGATCCCATGCCCGATGAAGGCGTGCAGATCCGGTGAAGAGTCAAGGAAATGCAGGTCAGCGGCGGGCCAGTCGACGCTCCCCGGCGTCCCCCGCGACGTACTCGAGGCCGTAGTGCGCGAACACCTCCGGCTCCTGCTCGGCGGGCAGCACGCCGTCGGTGTCGATCGACGGGGCGCTGCGCACGTCGGCCTTGGCGAACGGGACCCGGACGTAGCCCGGCCCGACCACCGCGTCGGCGACCGGGACGAAGACCAGGCGGCGGCGGCCCGGGAAGCCGACGGTGACGGTGACGAAGGAGGGCTGGTCGGTGGCGGTGTCCACGTAGACGTTCTCCAGGCTGCCGATCTTCTTGCCGCCCTGGTCGATCACGTCGTGGGAGCGCCACTCGCGGATGTCGGCGGGCTGGATCATCGGTGCCTCCGGTGCGCAGGGGTGCGGCGGTACCCGTCCATGGTCACCGAACGGTCCGTCAGCTGCGCGTCCGACGTGCGAGGGTTGGCCTGTCCGGGCCCGTCGGCGGGGTGCGGCGGTGGGGTGCGGCGGGCGTGCCGGATCCGGTGTTCAGGCCTGCCCGGGGAGCAGGAGGGCGGCCAGCTCCTCGAGGAGTTCGGTGACGCGGCGGGCTTGTGCGGGGTCGGGGACGGCCCTGGCGATCACGGGTTCGGCCGGGCCGGCGGCGCGGGTGCGGATGTGGGTGCGGGCCAGCTCGGAGGTGCTCAGCAGGGTGCGGCGCCCGTCGGACGGGTCGGGCGCGGCGTCCAGCAGTCCGCGTTCGCGCAGCCGCGCGACGGAGGTGGAGACGTGGCTCTGGGCGAAGCCCGTGCGGGCCCGGATGTCCTGGACCGAGGTGCCCGGATGGCGGTAGACGTCCGCGACCACCGCGATCTCGCCCGGGGTGAGAGTCGCCGCCGCAGGGTCGGTGACCAGCTCCTTGCCGAGGTCGGTCAGCCGCTTTCCGAGTCTGAGCAGTCGCACGCCGTCCATGCCGCGCAGGATACATCTTCACAGATGCATCGGTGGCGATGTACTTTGGCGGGCATGACGACACATGACGACGCAGGAGAGTCCGACGGTGCTGCCGGCGGCGCTGCCGGCGGGACGCGGGGTGGAGCGGCCGGATCGGGTGCGGTGGAGTCGGGTGCGGTGGAGTCGGGTGCGGACGGACTGAGCCCGGTCTCGCGTACCGCGCTGGCGGTGGCGCGGGTCCGCGCCTACGAGAGCTCCCGGCCCGAGCCGCTGTTCCGTGACCCGTACGCCCTGGCCTTCGTCGCGGCCTCCGGCGTGCCGATGGACAGCACCGGACCGACGACCCCGTTGGCCCGCCGGCTGGTTGCGCAGGGCATCCTGCGTACCTGCTACTACGACGACCGGCTGCTCGCCTCGGGCGCCCGTCAGGTGGTGCTGCTCGCCGCCGGACTGGACACCCGCGCCTTCCGCCTGGCCTGGCCGGACGGCACCCGGATGTACGAGCTGGACCTGCCGGCGGTGTTGGCGTTCAAGGACCGGGTGCTGGACCAGCAGGGCGCCAAGGCGACCTGCGAACGGACGGCGCTGGCCGTGGACCTGGTCGATCCCGGCTGGCCGGACCGGCTGCTCGCGGCCGGGTTCGACCCGGAGCAGCCCACGGCGTGGCTGGCGGAGGGCCTGCTGGTCTACCTGGACGCCGCCGAGGCGGCCGAACTGCTGGGCTCGGTCGGCCGGTTGTCGGCACCCGGAAGCCGACTGCTGCTGGAGCGCGGCCGTGACGTCACCGGCACCCCGCACGAGCCGGAGCTCGCCCACATCACCGAACTGTGGCGTGGCGGCCTCGGCCCGGGCACCGGCGACTGGCTCGACTCGCACGGCTGGACCACGGAGTTCACCGCACTCGTCGACGTGGCCGCCCAGCGCGGCCGCCCGCTGCCGCCGCGCTCCGGCCCCGAGACGACCGGGTTCCTGGAGGCGCGCCGGGGGTGACGCTCCGGGGCTCGGTGGATCGAAGGGAGCGGCTTGCCGCCGCAGACCAAAGGGTCTGCGGCGGCGAGGCGACATCCGACGGGGGAGGTCACGCCTGACGATGTGTCAGGAGGTGGCGGTGCAGGTGGCGGTGGCGGTGGCCACGGCGGTCGAGTCGGTGCGGGAGGCCTGGACGCCGAAGGTGGTGGCGGCGCCGACGGCCAGAGCGCCGTTGTAGGGGAGGCTGGCCGCGGTCAGGGTCTGGCCCGACCGGGTCAGGGTGGTGTTCCAACTTCCGGTCACCTGAAGGGTGGTGGGCCAGGTCCAGGCGACCTGCCAGCCGGTGGTCGGCCGGGTGCCGGTGTTGGTGACGGTGACCGTGGCGGTCAGGCCCGAACCCCAGTCGTTCAGGCTGATCGTCGCCGAGCAGCCCGAACTGCCGCCGCTCGCCGAGGTCGTCGCGGTGACCGAGGCCGAGGCCGCCGAGACGTTGCCCGCCGCGTCCCTGGCCCGGACGGTGTAGGTGTAGGCGGTGGCGGCGCTCAATCCGGTGTCGGTGTAGGAGGTGCCGGTGGCGGTGGCCACCTTGGTGCCCGACCGGTACACGTCGTAGCCGGTGACCGCGGTGTTGTCGGTGGCCGCCGTCCAGGACAGCGACACGCTGCTCGCGGTGGTGCCCGTGACGGTCAACCCGGCGGGGACGGTGGGGGCCTGGGTGTCGCCGCCGCCGGTGGAGCCGCCGAAGCCGGGCGCCTTGATCGAGGCCAGGTAGCCGTCCTTGACGGTGTTGACGGTGGTCCAGTCGTCGTTCAGGATGCCGCCGGTGTCACCGGAGTTGGGGTTCCACGACCAGAACGTCCACTGGAAGGAGTCCGCTCCGCTGGTGGCCGTCGGGCGCAGGTACTGCACGATCGCCTTCAGCCAGGTCTGGTCGACTGCGGACTGCAGGGTGGTGCCGAACTCGCCCACCCAGACCGGGGCGAGGTTCTGGTTGAACAGGTAGCCCCAGTTCTTGTCCCAGATGCCGGGCATGTTGGCCGGGAAGCTCGGGTCGGAGAACCAGGTCTGCTGCGCGACGCTGGTGGCGTAGTCGTGCGCCGAGTACACCACCCGGTTGGGGACGCTCAGTTGGACCGGGTACTGGCCCGCTCCCTGCAGGTTGCCGCCCCACCAGTACGAGCTGCCGTTGAAGGTCTGCACGCCCTCGACGAAGATCAGCAGCTTCGGGTTGGCGGCGAGCACCGCCTCACCGCCGCGCTGGGCCGCCAGCCGCCAGTCCACCGTGGTGTCGCCGCAGCCCCAACAGGCCGGGTCGTGCGGCTCGTTGTGCAGGTCGATGCCGACCACGGCCGGGTTGCCGTTGTACCGGGTGGCGATCGACTTGAGGTTGGCCAGCCAGGTCGACTCCGGCACCGCGGAGGTGTACCAGAGCGCCGACTGCCCGCCAGAGTCCGGGCGGTGGCGGTCCAGGATCACCTTCATGCCGATGCTTCCGGCGTAGTTGACGAGCTTGTCCATCACGCCGAGCGAGTCCAGTCCGACCAGGTCGGCGTTCATCCCGTTCGCGGTGTTCAGGCTGGCCGGGGTGGTGCCCTTGAAGATGTCGTCGCTGTACGGCAGCCGGATCGTGTTGTAGCCCAGCGTCTTCATCTGGTCGATCATCGACTTGTAGTCGCGGCTCCACAGGCCGTGGGCCACGTAGTTGCCGGTCTCGAAGCCGAACCAGTTGATCCCGGCGATCCGGACCGGCTGGCCCGCCTCGTCGAGGATCTGTCGACCGCTGGTGTGCCAGTACCCGGCCCCGGCGGCGGAGGCGGCGGCGTTGGCAGTGGACGCGGTGGTGGCGGCGGTGGCGCTCGTGGAGAGGGCCGCCGGGGGGACGGCGACGACGGCGAGCGCGGCGGCGAGGGCCGCCGCACAGCTCGCCAGCCGGCGCGACAGGCGCCGGCGCAGCTGGAGGCGCATGGGTCTCGTTCCTCTCTGGACGCGGGTGGGGGCGTCCGGTGGGGGTGGGGTGGTACGAGACGGTCATCCGAGTAGCTTTGGGGAGCGCTCCCATGGTGTGAGGTGAGGGCAGCCCTTATGAAGCCAGACAGCGCATGGTCGCGTCAAGAGGCTTGGGAGCGCTCCCACTTGAGTTTGGGTGAGCAGTGGACGAATGGGTGGCGACTGGTCCGCCGATCGGCGCGGCACGTAGGGTGCTGCCTCGTGTCCCCGCTCGAGATCTCCGACCTGATCACCGCCGTCGACCCGGACTCGGGCCGCCGGCTCCCGGTGCGGCGCGCGGACGTCACACGGCGACTGCTGGAGAACGGGGACCGGCGGGCCGCCCGGATCGTGGCCGACCTGCCGGTGGACGGGGACGGCGTGCTCGACCCGGACGCCGTGGACGCGCTGCTGATCGGCGTGCACACCGAGCTGCAGCGGCTGAGCGAGGAACTCCGCATCGGCGACCGGATGCTGGAACTGCTGCGCCCGCTGTTCGCGGCGATCCGCGCCACCGGCACGCACCCCGGGCCGTACCGCCTGGTCGATGTGGGCTGCGGCCTCGGCTACGTGGTCCGGAGGCTCGCCGCGACCGGCGCGCTCGGCCCGGACGTCGAGCTGGTCGGCGTCGACCTGGACGGCGGCCTGGTCGGCGAGGCCGAGCGGCTGGCCCGGGACGAGGAGCTGGACTGCCGGTTCGTCCGCGGAAACGCCTTCGACCTGGCCGAACCCGCCACCGTCTACGTGTCGACCGGCGTGCTGCACCACTTCAGCGCCCCCGCGCTGGCCGACTTCTTCCGGGCCAAGGCCGCCTCGCCCGCCGCCGCGTTCTGCCACTTCGACATCGCCGCGAACGGCCTCGCCCCGATCGGCGCCTGGGTCTTCCATCGGGCCCGGATGCGGCACCCGCTCGGCCGCCACGACGGCGTCGCCTCCGCGCGGCGAGCCCACCCCGACGAGACGCTACTGCGCGCCGCCACCGTCCCCGGCATGAACCCGTTGATCTTCGAACCGCGCGGACGCTCGAACCCGTTCTGCACCACGCTGCGACCGGTGATCGGCGTGCGGCCCGAACTGGAGGCGCCGTTTCGGCGGGAGTTGGGGCGGGCGGCGCGCCGGCTGGCCGGCCCGGGGTGGGAGAGCGGCGGCGGGCCGGGGAGCGATCGGGGGTCGGGGAACGGCTCCGGGTGGGGGATCGGGCGTGGGCGGGAGAGCGGTTCCGGGTGGGGGAGCGGCCGGGGGCGGGAGAGCGGTGGCGGGTCGGATGGTGGCCTGGTCGTCGACGGGAGTGGTGGCGCGGTGGGCGGGGAGGGGGCGTGGTGAGTCCGGCGGTGCCGTTGCTGGTGCTGGGCCTGATCGACGCGTCGTTCAGTGGCTTCCGGGCGTACGCCGGGCGGGATGCGCGGATCCGCAAGCGGCGGGCCGTCGTGCGGTCCGCCGGGCGGGGGCTCGGGGTGGGCGCGGTGCTGCTGCTGGCGCCGGTGCTGACGGCGTGTGGGATCTTGGCGGTGGCGGGCGACTCGGGCCGTGCGTACGCGGTGCTGGCCGCCGGGGCGGTCGGGTACCTGCTGCCGATCGCGGTGTACGCGGCGGTGGTCGCGCTGTCGTTCGCCGGGTACTTCCTGCTGCCGTTCCGGGTCAGCACGCTGGCGGTGGTGATGGGGCTCGGGCCGTTGACGCTGGTACGACCGTTGGTGCTGGTGGCGGCGTGTGCCGGTGCTGTCCTCAACGGTGGCGGGTGGGCGGGACTGGCGGTCGGTGTCGTCGCGGCCGCGGCCGTGCTGACCGTCGAGCCGGTGGTGCACCGTCGGTGGTACCGGTTCGCGCTGTCACCGGGCGGGCGTGGCGTGGTCCGGTGACGGTGTGGCGCTGCTGGTGCCGGTGCGCTGACGGAGGGTCGGGGCGTCGGCGGCGAGGGCGGCGTGGCGGGCGGTCGCGGCTGAGTTGAGGTGGGTCAGGTCGTCGGCGGTGAGGGTGAGGTGGGCGGCCTCGGTCGAGTCGCGGATGGAGGCGGGGCGGCGGGCGCCGGGGATCGGGATCACGGTCGGGGACTGTGCCAAGTGCCACGCGAGGCAGACCTGTTGGGGGCTCACGCCGTACCGGGCGGCCAGCGTGTGGAACGGGGTGTCGCTGGTGGCGGGCCGGATGGTGGTCGGGTCGTCGACGGCGCTGGGTGAGATGCCGCCGAGCGGGCTCCACGGGAGGAAGGCGAGGCCGAGCTCGGTGCAGAGGTCGAGGGTGTCCCGGGTCTCCTGGTGAGCCGGGGAGAACCTGTTCTGGACGGAGACCAGCAGCGGACCGAGGATCCGGTGGGCGGCTCGGATCTGCGCCGGATCGACGTTGGACAGGCCCACCATGCGAATCGTCCCGGCGTCGGCCAACTGGCGTAGTGCGCCGACGGATTCGGCGAACGGGACGGTCGGGTCGGGCTTGTGCAGCTGGTACAGCCCGATGGTGTCGACGTCGAGGCGGGAGGCGGAGGCCTCGGCCGCGCGGCGCAGGTGCTCCGGTCGGCCGTCGACCGTCCAGGAGCCGTCGCCGGGGCGGCCGCGACCACCCTTGGTGGCCAGCAGGACGTGGTCGGCGTCGCGGCTGCGAGCGGCCAGGGCGCGGGCGATCAGCCGTTCGTTGTGGCCGACTTCGTCGGCGTGCCAGTGGTAGGAGTCGGCCGTGTCGATCAGGCGGACTCCCGCGTCGAGCGCGGCGTGGAGGGTGGCGAGGGCCTGTCGCTCGTCCGGGCGGCCCTCGACGGAGAGTGGCATGGCGCCGAGTCCGATCGGTCCGACGGGATCGTCTCCGATCATGCGGGGGACGGGAGTTGGGGTGGTGAGGGGCATGGTGGCCTTCGTTCGGGTGGTGGTGTGCGGCTTGGAGGTGGTCAGCGCTGGGTGCTCTCGCGGATGGTCTGGGGGAGCCAGGTGGTGAGCGGGGCGAAGGTGAACCCGAGGTCGCGGGCGCGGCGGGTGTCCATCGGGTAGGCGCGGTCGAAGGAGAACGGGGAGGGTGGCTCCGTGGTGGCGGTGGCGGTGGCGGTGGCGGTGCTGGTGCTGGTGGGGTGCAGTGTCGGGGTGGGGGAGCCGGTGATGTCGGCGATCAGGGTGCTCAACTCTGCTGCGGTGAGCGTGCCTTGGGAGGAGGCGTTGATCGGGCCGGTGAAGGTGGCGGTGCTGGTCCAGGCGAGAAAGCGGGCGATGTCCGGGGCGTGGACGAAGGACGCGGCCTGCGGGTCGGGGTGGACGGTGACGGGGCGGCCGGCGGTGATGCGGTCGAGGTAGTGGGCGAGGCGGCCGGTGAAGTCGGTACCGCCGAGGACGTGGGCGGTGCGGACGGTCGCGACCGGGAAGGCGGCGTCGCGGAGCAGTACGGCCTCCGCCTGGCGCTTGCCCTCGCCGTAGTGGGACTCGAGGAACTGCGGTTCGTGCCAGGGGAGTTCGAGGTCGATCGGATGCGAGGTGAGGTCGAGGGCGGACTCGGGCAGCAGTGGTCCGCCAGGGCGGCCGAGGTCGGCGTAGACCTCGACGGTGGAGGTCATCACGTAGCGGTCGGTGTGGTCGGCGAACACCCGGGTGGCCAGGGCGGCTTGACGTGGTGTGTAGCAGACCTGGTCGATGACGACGTCGAAGTGGCGGCCGGCGAGGGCGGCGCGGAGGGCGGTTTCGTCGTCGCGGTCGGCGAGGAGGTGGGTGACGCCGGGGGGTGGGGGGACCGAGCCGCGATTGAGGACGGTGACGGTGGCTCCGGCGTCGAGGAGGTGGGAGATGAGGAGGCGGCCGAAGTAGCGGCTGCCGCCGATGACGCACACGTGCATGGGGGCTCCTTCGGAGGGAGGTGGAGTTGGAGCTGGGGAGGGGGTGGGGGATGGAGCTGGGGGAGGGGGTGGAGGTGGGGGAGGCGGTGGAGGTGGGGAGTTGGGAGGGGGCGGAGTTGCGGATGGGGGAGTTGGGAGGTGGGGGAGTTGGGAGTTGGGAGTTGGGAGGTGGGGGAGTTGGGAGGGGGTGGAGATGGGGGCGGGAGGGTGGTGGGGGTGGTGGGGGGCTGGTTCGGATGAGGAGAGTCTGCTGGGGGTTGGTTTACAGCGGTAGTGTGTAGATGGGTGGTTGGTCGTAAGGGGGACTGTTGATCGACGTTCAGCGGTTGGCCGTGTTGCGGGAGGTTGCGCGGCTGGGGAGTTTCAACCGGGCGGCGGCCGTGTTGCACTGCACGCCGTCTGCGGTGTCGCAGCAGATTGCCGCGCTGGAGCGGGGACTTGGCAGTGCGGTGGTGGAGCGGTCCACTCGGGGCGTGACGTTGACGGACGCGGGGCGGCTGCTGGTGGAGGCGGCCGAGGCGATCGCGGCGGAGCTCGTCGACGCCCAGCAGCGGCTCGACCGGTTGACCGCCGAGCGGACGGCGTTGACCGTTGCGACCTTCGCCAGTGCGGGCCGTCGGCTGCTGCCCGCGGCGCTGGCGGGCTTCGTCGCCGACCACCCCGAGGTGGAGCTGACCATCCTGGAGGGCGAGCCGGAGGAGAGTCTGCCCGCCGTCCGTCAGGGCCGCGCCGACCTCGCGCTCGCGTACCACTTCGACGGGCCGCCACCGTCCCGGCCGGGTGACCGTTCGGGCCTGGACTGGACGCCGTTGGGCGTCGACCCGTTGCGGGTGGTGGTGCCGCGAGGGCATGTGCTGGCGGCCGGGACCGGCGGGCCGCTGCACCTGGCTGAACTGGCCGACCAGCGTTGGATCCTGGGCTGCCGGAAGTCGGCGGCGCAGTTCGCGCGGTACGCGGAGCTGGCGGGTGTGGAGCTGCGGGTGTGCTGTACGGCGACGGACTACGACTTCGCGCAGTCACTCGTCCGGGCCGGGGTCGGGATCGCGCTGATCCCCCAGCTGGGGTTGGCGCGGGAGGCGGAACTGGTGGCGCTGCCGTTGGCCGAGCCGAGTCCGCGGCGGCAGCTGGGGTTGGCGCTGTCCCGGCGGCGGCGCGGGCCGGCGGCCCGGTTGGCGGAGGAGTTGGCGGGACGGATCGAGCTCGCCGGGCGGGTGGGGCGGGACGGGCGGATGGAGCGGGACGGGGCGGTGATCAGTACCTGAACCAGGCGCTCTCGCCGTCGACGTGGAGCAGGAACTCGGTCACCGGACCCTTGGGGGAGGCGAGTTGGACGTTGCGGCTGATCTCCTCGACGACCGGCTCCCAGGCGTCCCAGTCCTCCGCCTCGGCCAGCGCGAGTTCCCGTTCGAACAGCGGCCGCAGTGCGTCGAAGCCGGGTTTCGAGGTGAAGTGGCCCGAGAGCCAGGGCCAGTCGCCCTCGTCGACGGCGATCTCGCCCACCACCTCGCCGCCGCTCAGCACCTGCCAGACGTCCCCCGGCTGCCACATCTCGGGTCTCCCTCCCGTTCGGCTGCGTCGTCCGGCCCGGAGCGTTTCACGCGCCACTGACAGCGCGGCACTGACAGGTGCGCATGGTGAGGGCGGCGCGGCACGCGCGGGCGATGGCGTTGACGCTGGTGGGGGGTGGGTGATGGAGTCCGCTGGGTCGGGTGGTGGGCTGGTGGAGAGGGGTGTCGGGGATGGGTGCGGGGTCGATCACGGTGGTGGGGGAATGCGTGGCGGACGCCTTCGTGGAGCGGGAGGCGGGGCGGGCGGGGGAGTTGGTGCTGCGGGTCCTGGCGGGCGGCGGGCCGGCCAACACGGCGGTGGCGTTGGGGCGGCTGGGGACGGCGACGCGGTTCCTGGGGCGGGTGTCGGGCGACCCGTTCGGGGTGCTGTTCCGGGAGCAGTTGGGCGGCGCGGGGGTGGACCTGTCGGGTGTGGTGAGTGCGGCGGAGCCGAGCACGCTCGCGGTCGCGGCCGTGGACGAGCAGGGGCACGCCCGGTACTCGTTCCACGCGGAGGGCACCGCGGACTGGCAGTGGACCGCCGAGGAGTTGGCGGCTGCCGACGGCACGGATGCGGTGTGCCTGCACACGGGTTCGCTGGCGTTGGTCCGGGAGCCCGGCGGGCGGCGGATCGAGGAGTTGCTGGCGCGGGCCCGGGAGGGAGCGACGATCTCGATCGACCCGAACGTACGGCCGTTGCTGGTCGAGCCTGCCGCGTACCGCGAACGGCTGGGCCGGTGGTGCGAGTTGGCGGACCTGCTGCGGCTGAGCGAGGACGACCTGGCGGTGCTGCTGCCCGGCGCGTCGCCGGAGGAGGCAAGCGACCGGTGGCACGCGGCCGGGGCGCGGCTGGTCGTGGTGACGCTCGGCGAACGGGGCGTGTTCGCCTCGCTGGACGGGCGGCGGGTGACGGTGCCCGCGCCGGAGGTGGAGGTGGTGGACACCGTCGGCGCGGGGGATTCGTTCACCGCCGGGCTGCTCCACCACCTGGACGGGCAGGGCCAGTTGGGCGGTCGACTGGAGTCGCTGACGGTGGAACAGGTGGCGGAGGCCTGTGCCTTCGGTACGCGGGTGGCGGCCCGGACGGTGGGCGTGGCGGGGGCCAACCCGCCCTGGGCGTACCAGCTCTGACGGTAAGTCAGAGGCCTGCCGGGGGTTACCCGTTGAGTGTGTCCGGTCCGGGGTCGCCGCCCTCGGCACGGGTGGCCAGGCGGGCGAGGTAGTGCGTCCAGCCCTCGCGGTGCGGGGCGCGGGCCTCCGGTGGCAGGTCGCGGTGGACCCAGGTGAGCAGGGTGCCCTCGCCGTCCGGGGTCAGGGTCACCTCGATGGTGCTGGAGCCGGGCGGCACGGCCATGGCGCCGTCCTCCCAGCCCCAGGTGAAGACCACCCTGGTGTACGGGTCGAGGACCAGGAACTCCCCGACGGCGTGGTGGTCGGCGTTGACGTTGGTGCGGAACGCGCCGCCCGGGGTGAAGGAGAACTCGCCGTCCCGACCCATCCAGGAGAGCCACTTCTCGCGATCGGTGAAGAAGGCGAACACCGTCTCCGGCCGGGCGGCGATCCGCCGCTCCAGCACCACCTGATCGCCCGTCATCCGCCGGTCCCCTTCGACCCCTCGGCCCGTTCGGCGGCCTCCGCCAGCTCGGCGAGCACGTCCAGCTTCTCGGACCACATCGACTGCAGGTAGGCCGCCAGCGGCCCCATCGCCTCCAGGTCGGCCCGGTAGTACCGCTTGCGACCCTCCTGGCGCAGCGTCACCAGGCCCGACTCGCGCAGCACCTTCAGGTGCTGGGAGATCGCTCCGAAGGTGACGTCGAACCGCTCGGCGATGTCGCTCGCGCACAGCTCGTCGTCCCAGACCAGGCGCAGGATCTCGCGCCGGCGGGGTTCGGCTATCGCTTGGACCGCTTCCACGGATGACATTTTAGTCGAGGCTTCAGCTTGCGAGGCAAGGGGGCGTTATTTTAGTCTCGACTAAAGCGATGGGTTCGACTGTTGCCGACTGATTCGAGGAGCCAGCCATGCAGACTGCAATGACCGAGTTCGCCACCCTGTTCGCCGGTGCGGCCGCTGCCGTCCCGGCTGACCGGCTGGCCGCCGCCACCCCGTGCGAGCGGTTCACGGTCGCCGAGCTGCTGGAGCACATCGGCGGGATCCTCGCCGACTCCGAGCGGGCCGCCGCGCGGGTCCCGCGGGGCGAGGCGTCGAGCGCCGCCGGTTCGGCCCCGGCCGAGGTGGCGGCCGGGGCCGAGCGCGCGGCCGCGGCCTGGCTGCGGCCGGAGGCGATGGAGGGTGAGACGGAGTTCGGTCCGGGCCTGATGCCCTCGAGCCTCGCCGCGGCCGTCACCCTGCAGGAACTCGCCATCCACGGTTGGGACTTGGCCCGGGCCACCGATCGGCCCTACCCCGTCGGCGAGGAGGCGGGCGCGGTGCTGCTGGGCGTGGTGGAGCAGCTCGCCGAGCAGGCCCGGGCCACCGGGGGCTACGGGGAGCCGGTCGCCGCGCCGGACGGTGCGAGCGCGTTCGAGCGGGCGCTCGCGCTCAGCGGTCGCGACGCCAGGTGGGGGACGGACGTCCCGGCGGTGGCGGCGGACGCGGTCTAGATGCCGGTCAGGGGCTGGTCAGGGGCCGGCCCGGGTGGAGTTCGGCGTTTTCGGTCGGGTCGGGCCGGTGGCCTGTTAGCGTGCGCGGATGGACGATCTTGGACGCATAGTGTGGCCGCCCGAGCCGATCAGGACCGAGAGGCTGGTGCTCCGTGAGCCCGAGGCCCGGGACCGGGCGGCGTTCGTCGAGTTGCTCGCCTCGCCGGAGGTGCACACCTATCTCGGCGGTCCCCGGCCGCTGGACGAGCTCGAGCGCGAGCTGTCCGCGGTGCCCGAGCGGTGGCCCGGGAGCTTCGTCGTCGACCTCGACGGGCTGATGATCGGTCAGATCCTGCTCAGGCGGGCCACGGGGCACCGCCGCCCGGCCGCAACGGGGAAGGTCGACCTCGGCTACCTCTTCCTCCCGCGGGCGTGGGGGCGCGGGTACGCGGCCGAGGCGTGTGCGGCAGCGCTCGACTGGCTGGCCGGGGTGCTCCCCGGGGAGCCGGTGGTGCTCACCACCCAGAGCGCCAACGTCTCCTCGATGCGGCTCGCGGCGAAGCTGGGCTTCACCGAGGTGGAGCGGTTCGAGGCGTGGGGGGCCGAGCAGTGGCTCGGTATGCGGTCCGGACTCGACGGCGGTGACGGGGAGATTTCCGGCCGATCATGAGCTGCGCGGTATCGGGAGTGCAATTGGCGATATGCGGAACAGCGGAATTCATTTGGCAGGGACATGGATTCGCCGGGTAAGTCAAGACTTACCTTGACGGAACGACAACCGTATGGTGTGGCTCGAACCGAAGGAGCCTGCTGTTGTCGAAAGCGAATGACCCTGCTGCGCGTGCGGTTGACTCGGAGCGGGATTATGTGTCCTCCCTTTATCGGGTGCTCTCCGAGCGGCTGTCCGCGGCGCAAGTAGACCGGGCGAGTGTGCTGAAGGCCCCGGCGGAAAGCGCTGGTGAGGCGTACGAGAGGGAAATCGCCGCCGAGCGTCTGGCCACGGAAATCGGCCGGCTGGAGGGCGCCGAAAAGGGGCTGGTATTCGGGCGCGTCGACTGGGCGGACGGCACGGCCCTGCGTATCGGGCGGATCGGACTGCACAGGGACGAGGACGAGCTGCCGCTGCTGGTGGACTGGCGCGCGAATGCGGCGCGGCCGTTCTACGAGGCGACACCGGTCCACCCGATGGGCCTGCGGCGGCGCCGGCACCTGCGCCTCGAGGAGCGCACGGTCGTCTCGGTGAGCGACGAGTTGCTGGACGGGACCGCCCCGACCGATGAGGACGTGGTGGGGGACGGTCCGTTGACCGAGGCGCTGGCGGCGCGGCGTACGGGCAGGATGCAGGCGGCCGTCGCGACGCTGCAGGCCGAGCAGGACGAGATCGTCCGGTCTGCCCACCGCGGGGTGACCGTGGTGCAGGGCGGGCCCGGCACCGGCAAGACGGTGGTCGCTCTGCACCGGGCGGCCTACGTGCTGTACGCGTTCCCGCGCGCCGCGGAGGAGGGCGTCCTGGTGGTGGGCCCGAACACCCGGTTCCTCGACTACATCTCCCAGGTCCTGCCCTCGCTCGGGGAGAACGACGTCGTGCTGGCGACCTGCCGGGAGCTGGCCGGCGTGTCCACGGACGCGGTGGAGCCGTTCGACGCGGCGCGGCTCAAGGGCGGCTCCGACCTCGCCGACGCCCTGGCCTGCGTGTTGCGCGTCCACCAGGCCCCCGCCGGGGGCTTCACCGTGCGGGTCGGGCAGGAACTGGTCCAGCTGTCCGACGAGGTGGTCGCCACGGCGCGCGACGCCGCCGTGGTGGCCGTACCGGGGCACAACCGCGCGCGGCGGGTGTTCAGGGAGCTCCTGGTCGACGCCGTCACCGACGCGATGCAACGTGACCTGGGCGACGTCCTGGAGCAGATCGACGCCGATGCCGCCAGGATGACGGGCTTGGACCTCGACCGGTTCACGGGCGCCGCCCAGCACCGTGCCGAAGGGGCGGGCGACCCGGGTCCGGGCCATGAGCTGGACGTGGACGCCGTCCGCGCCGAACTCCTCGACGACGCCGGCGTCGACCGAGCGGTCGAGGTGCTGTGGCCGCGGCTGGCTCCCGGTGACCTGGTGAAGGCGCTGCTGACGGACGCCGGTGCGCTCGCCGCGTACCTGCCCCGGCTGACCGCGCAGGAGCGGTCCCTGCTGCTGCGCGGTCCTGACGACCCGTGGACCGATGCCGACGTGCCGTTGCTGGACGAGGCGGCGAGCCTGGTCGACGGTCCCCCCGAGCGGACGTACGGGCACGTAGTCGTCGACGAGGCGCAGGAACTGACGGCCATGCAGTGGCGGATGATCGTCCGCCGGTGCCCGGCCAGGGCGATGACGCTGGTGGGCGACTTCGCGCAGGCGGGCCCGGTCGCGACCGCGCGCGACTGGAAGGAAGCCCTGAGTCCCCACGTCGGACCGCGGTTCAGGCTGCACCACCTGACCGTCAGCTACCGCACCACGCAGGAGATCCTGGAGAGCGTCCGGGACCTGCTCGCGCGGATCGCGCCGGACCAGGAGCCCACCCGGTCACTGCGCAGCGGTGAGGTCCCGCGCATGGTGACCACAGCTCCGGACGGGTTGGTCACCTCGGTCGTCCAGGAACTCCGTGCCCAGAGCGCCGCGCACCCGGGGGAACTGCTGGGCGTGATCTGCGCCGACACCAGGGTGCGCGAACTGACGGAGCGAGGGATCGCTCAGCACGCACGCGTCGTGCCGGCCTCCGAAGCACGCGGGCTGGAATTCGACGGGGTCGTCGTGATGGATCCCGAGGAAATCATCGCGGCTCGCCCCGGCGGGGAAAGGGACTTGTACGTGGCTCTGACCCGGGCCACCAAGCGGCTGTGCACCGTCACAATCCAGCCTGTCTGACGCCCGCGGTGACGAGGCCGCTCTCGTAGGCGGTGATCACGAGCTGGACCCGGTCCCGGGCGCCCAGTTTGGTGAGCAGGCGGGACACGTGCGACTTGGCGGTGGCCACCGTGATGAAGAGGTCTTCCGCGATCTCGGTGTTCGACCGGCCGTGGCCGACCAGGGTCAGGACCTCTCGTTCCCGCTCGGTGATGCCCTCGATCACGTGGGGGGAGCGGGCCGGGGTGGCTGCGGGGCGGCCGGCGAACTCGGCGATCAGGCGGCGGGTGACGCCCGGGGCGATCAGGGCGTCGCCGGCGGCGACCACGCGGACGGCGGCGAGGATGTCGTCGAGTGCCATGTCCTTGACCACGAAGCCGCTCGCTCCGGCCCGGAGCGCGCCGTAGACGTGGTCGTCCTCGTCGAAGGTGGTCAGGACGAGGACGCGCGCCGAGGTCGGCCCGGCGGTGATCAGCCGGGTGGCCTCGATCCCGTCCATGCCGGGCATCCGGACGTCCATCACCACGACGTCGGGGCACAGGTCCGCGACCAGTCGGACCGCCTCGCCGCCGCCGGAGGCCTCGCCGACGACCTCCAGGTCGGGGTGGTCGGCCATGATCACGCGGAGGCCGGAACGCACCAGCGGCTGGTCGTCGACGAGCAGGACGCGGATGTGACGGTCCGTCATCGGGCCGCCGCCGCTGCTCCGGTGGCCGCGGGCAGGGGCAGTCGCGCCGCCACCCGGAAGCCGCCCTCGGGACGCGGCCCGGCGCTGAGGCGGCCGTGCAGCAGCGCGACCCGCTCGCGCATGCCCACGATGCCGAAGCCCTGGGTCGGGCCGTCCGCTGCGGTGCCGCGCCCGTCGTCGACGATCTCCACGGATAGCTCCCCGTCCCCGTCCCCGTACTCGATGGTCACCCGGCAGTGCCCGGTGCCCGCGTGGCGGACCACGTTGGTCAGTGCCTCCTGGACGATACGGTAGGCCGACAGGTCGATGTCGGCCGGCAGCGGGCGCTGGTCCCCGCCGCGGTGCAGGTCGACCCGTACGCCGGCGTCCGCCGTCGCCGCCACCAGCCGTTCGAGGTCCGCCAGGCCGGGCGACGGCGCGAGCGGGGCCCGTGCCGAGACCTCGGTGTCCGGGTCGGTCTGACGGAGTGCCACCAGCGTGCGCCGGAGACCCGACAGGGTCTCCCTGCTGGTGGTTTCGATCGCCCGCAGGGCTTCGCGGGCCTCCTCGGGCTGGGTGCGAATGACCCGGCTGCCCACCCCGGCCTGGATGGCGATGATGCCGATACTGTGCGCGACCATGTCGTGCAACTCCCGTGCGATCCGCAGCCGTTCGGCGACCACGGCCTCCGCCACCGCCTGCGCGCGCAGCTCCACCGCGTGCTCGCGGCGCTCCCTGCTCAGCAGGCCGACCGTGCCGGCCGCGACCATCGCGAGGAGGGCGATCAGGAGGTTGACGGCCAGTCCGTCGCCGTGCGCGAACCCGCCGACGAGCAGCAGTTGGACGGCCAGGGAGACGCCCACCGCGACGGCCGAGGCCCGCCGCGGGCGGGTGGCGACGAGGAAGCCCAGCACCAGGTCCACCGCCAGGAACGACAGGAACTGGCCCTGGTACGAAGCCGACAGGTCCGCACCGGCGGAGCTCGGGGGACCCGCCACCGCGGCCGCGGACCCGAGGAGCGTCAGGGCCAGGGCCAGGACCGGCGCCCTGCGCAGGACGCCGACGAGCAGGCTCGCCGCCAGCAGTGTCCCGACGCCGTGGACCGTGCCGGAAGCCCGCGGCGCGCCGCCCACGAGCAGGGCCACCGCGAGGAGGTACAGCACGCCCCCCGCCCAGGCCGTGAGGTTCGTTCGCGTCATCGGAGGTGCGCCCTCGCGGTGCGAAGGCCGCACGGTGCGACGGTCGCGGGCGGCGGGGCGGTCGGTAGGTTGATCATCCCGCGACACTATCCAGCCGCCGACCCCGCGGCGTCCTCCCGGGGGCTTACGCCCCAGGGCCAACCCGGCCCCGCGATTGCCGTCCCCGGCCCCATGACCGGCCGGGGCCCGTCCCGGCAGTGTGGTCCACATGATCGAAGTACAGGAACTCACCAAGCGCTACGGCGGCAGGACCGCCGTCGCCGGGCTGTCCTTCACCGTGCGGCCGGGCCAGGTCACGGGCTTCCTCGGCCCCAACGGAGCGGGCAAGTCCACCACCCTGCGGATGATCCTCGGCCTGGAGGCGCCCACCGGCGGCGCCGCCACCGTCAACGGGGTCCCCTTCCGCAGCCACGCCCGCGGGCTGCGGCACGTCGGCGCCCTGCTGGACGCCGGCCAGGTCCACGGCGGACGCACCGCCACGGCCCACCTGTCGGCCCTGGCCCGCAGCAACGGGATCTCCGCGCGCCGGGTGGGCGAGGTGCTGCACGAAGTGGGCCTGGCCGAGGCGGCGGGCCGCCGGATCAGCGGGTTCTCGCTCGGCATGAAGCAGCGCCTGGGGGTCGCCACCGCGCTGCTCGGCGACCCGCCGGTGCTGATGTTCGACGAACCGGTCAACGGCATGGACCCGGAAGGTGTGCTCTGGATGCGCCGCCTCTTCCGCCGCCTCGCGACCGAGGGCCGCACGGTCTTCCTCTCCAGCCACCTCATGTCGGAGATGGAGAACACCGCCGACCAGCTCGTCGTCATCGGCCGGGGCCGGCTCATCGCCGCCGAGTCGGTACGGGAGTTCGCGGCCCGCAGCACCAGCCCCGGCGTGGTGGTGGGCACGCGGCAGGCCGCCGAGCTGACGGCGGTGCTGACCGCCGCCGGCGCGTCGGTCGAGCCGGAGGGGTCCGCGGGTACCGAGAAGCTCGTCGTGACCGGACTGCCGACGGACCGGATCGCCGCGCTCGCCTTCGAGCACCGGATCCTGCTCAACGAACTCACCACCCGGGCGGCCTCGTTGGAAGAGGCCTTCATGGAACTCACCGCCGACAGCGTCGAATACCAGGCAGGACAGCCCCGATGACCACACTCGCCACCGCCCCCGCGACCAGCTCGGCCGCCCCCCTCGCCGAGCCGCCCGCCCGCTTCCGCGACCTGATCGCGTCCGAATGGATCAAGACACGGTCGCTGCGCTCCACCCCGTGGGTGCTGGTATTCATCACCCTGTTCGTGATCGGGTCCGCCGCCGTGGCCACGTTCTCCGACCGGGCCGCGGGCTCCGAACCCGGCAGTTTCCTGGCCTACGACGCGTTCTCCTCGCCCGGCTACCTGACGCTGATACTCGTCGCCGGCAGCATGGGCGCCCTCGGCGTCGTCAGCGAGTACAGCAGCGGCCTGATCCGCACCACCCTCGCGGCCGTCCCCGCCCGCGGCGCGGTCGTGCTGGCCAAGGCGGTCGTCACCGCCGTGCTGTGGACCGCCGTCGGCACGGTCGCCGCCCTCGGGTCCTTCCTGGTCTCCCAGGCCGTCCTGCGCGGGCACGGTGCCGACGTCCCGATCACCCACCCCGACGTGCTCCGCCCGCTGGTGGCCTCCGCGTTGCTGGCTCCGGTCTGCGCCCTGACCGGCCTGGGCCTCGCCGTCCTGCTCCGCCATGCCGCCGCGACCATGCTCACCAGCGCCTTCGCGCTGCTGATGCTGCCCACCATGTTCTCCGAGGGCAACCGCTGGTCCGCCGACATCAGGCACACCATGATCTCCGCCGCCTGGACCCGTCTCGTCCAGACCTGGGAGCCCGATCCCGGATCCCTGGGCTACGCCGCCACCCTCCCCGGCTGCTGGCTCGTCTACGCCCTCTGGCCGCTGACCGCGGTCGCCCTCGCGGTGCTCGTCGTACGGCGCCGCGACGTCTGACCGGCGACGGCGCCGGGACGTGTGACCGGCGACGGCGCCGGGACGTGTGAACGGCGCGTGCTCGCGGGGCGGTTCAGGGCTGGACGGGGTCGGCCCGGAAGGCGAGTTCGGACCAGGTGACGCCGTTGCGGGAGTGCAGGTCCTGGCGTTCGGAGTGGTGGACGGGGTGGAGGTGGTGGCGGGCGGCGAGGGTGGTGGTCTCGGCGGCGGAGACGTCGTACATGACGCGTCCGGGTGGGACCGGGCCGTGGCGGAGGGTGAGGAAGAGACGGCCGGCCGGGGCGAGCAGGGCGGCGATGCGGGCCATGGAGCGTTCGCGTTCGGCCGGCGCGAGGTGCATCCAGACGGCGGTGGCGAAGACGGCGTCGAAGGCAGCGTCGGACGTGGCGTCGAAGGTGGCGTCGAAGGCAGCGTCGGACGTGGCGTCGAAGGTGGCTTCGAGGGCGGCGTGGTGAGGGAGCGTCAGGTCGGGGAGGGCGGCGTCCAGCCAGGTGATCGCCGGGTCGGGGTGCAGGCGGCGGCCGTGGGCTCGCAGTTCGGCGGTCGGCTCGACGGCGAGGACCTGGTGGCCGCGGGCCGCGAGGGCGGCGGCGTCGCGGCCGGTGCCCGCGCCGAGGTCGAGGATGCGGGCCGGGGCGGCGGGGAGCAGGTGCAGGACCCGGGCGTGGACCTGCTCGAAGGTGACCTCCTCGTACTGGACGGCGAGGGTGTCCGCGGCCTCCGCGTAGCCGGCCGTGCCGGGGACGGGGGGAGTGGTGGGAATGCCGGAGGTGGGGTGGGAGGGGTGCATGGGGCCTCGGGTGGGTGCGGCGGAGCGGGGCTGGCGGGGGTCAGTTGTTGAGTGCCGTCCACTGCCAGGTGCCGCCGACGCGGACGTACAGGCGGTGGTTGACGGTGTCGACGGCGAGGGTGCCGTCGGCGGGCGGGCGGGTGAAGGAGGCGTCGGTGACCGGGCCGGTGACCTGGCGCAGGGCCGGGTTGGGCGCGTGCTTGACCGGGAGCGTGCCGCCGGCCTGGCTGCCGGTGTTGGCGTAGGTGTTCTCGACCCGGAAGTCGCCGGTGCTGGTGGACTCGTAGTACACGTGGTGGCCGGTCGGCTTGGTGCCGTACAGGCCGACCACGTCGCGCAGCACCGCGACGGTGCTCGGCCCGACGTACAGGTCGACGCCCGAATTGACCGTCGCCACCGACCCGTTGGCGATCAGCACGTTCTCCAGGCTGGAGGCGATGCCGGCCCAGGCGATGATGTTCTGCGGCTGCGGGGTGTAGCCGGACGCGAAGTTGCCCGCGTACGCGTAGATGTCGCGGGCGTGGACGTGCTTGCAGGAGGCGTCGACCTTCAGGTGCGGGCCGCCCTGCATCTGCGAGGTCTCGAACTTGCAGTCCGTCAGGTAGATGCCGTTCGGGTTGTTGGCGTTGCCGGGGCCCTGGGTGATCCACAGCGCGCCGGTGCCGAACGCCTCGAACCGGCAGCCGATGAGGTGCACCTGGTTGACGTTGTCCGTGCTGGAGCCCCAGCCGGTGGCGGCGGACGCGTTGCGCAGCCACATGTTCGGGTGCGCGTTGCTGTTGGCGGGGCCGGTGCTGGACTCCACCACCAGGTTGTAGATCCGGGTGTCCCACAGCTCGACCGCGTCGATGCAGACGTCGGCGTTGCTGGTGACGTAGACGTCGCGGATCACCGAGTTGTTGTTGTAGTACAGCTCCAGCACGAGGCCGGTGCGGCCGGCGCCGTTGAACCCGAGGTTCTCCACCGCGCAGTAGCTGCGGTGGGTCGCCCCGCTCGGGTCGCTGCCCGCGCCCGACATCCGCAGCAGGATGCCGTCGCCGCCCTTCACCAGCATCGAGGCCTTGCTGCCCGCCCCGATCAGCCGGATCCCGTTGCCGCCCACCCGCAGGGCGGGCGCCCCGGCGGTCGGCACCACCAGGTACCGGCCGCCCGGGAAGTACACCGTGCCGCCGCCCGCCGCGGCCGCCGCGTTCAGCGCCGCCTGCACGCCCGCCGTGTCGTCGTGCACCCCGTCACCGACCGCGCCGTACGCCTTGACGTCGAACCAGTCCGTCCCGCCGCCGCCGGCCGCGGCCGCGGGCGTCGTGGTGGTCGCCGCCACTGCCACCCCCGCGACGGCTCCCGCCAGTAGCGCCCGCCGCCGAAACGCCTCGGTCCCGCCCATCGGATTCCCCCTCGATGCCGTCACACCGGGGAATCGGTTCGCCCCCCGGCCCGGGACAAGATCGCAGGCGACCTGTCGGGGCGTCAAGGCGCGTCCCGGGGACGGGTGATGGCCCGGTCGGGGACGGCCGGCGGTGGACGGGCCGGTCAGTCGGCGAGGAGGTGCTGCAGGTGGTCGAGGGCTGCGGCGAGGGTGCGGGGGCGGGGGGTGGCGGTGGTCGTGAGGGTCGGGGGTGGCCAGCCGGGGCCGAGGGGGAGGAGGCGGGGGTGGGTGCGGGAGCCGCGGTTGCCCCAGGTGGTGGCGGTGATGCGGTGGGCGAGGGTGCGGTCGGCGGTGGTGCGGGTCTGGGACCAGAGGGCGACGGCGGCCGGGCCGGTGCGCTCGACGGCGTCCAGGAGAGCGAGCGGCGGGACGGCCGGGCCGAACATGCGGACGGGGAGGCCGCGTTCGGCGAGGGCCGCGGCGAGGGCGTCGAGCGGGAGGGTGTGGAGCTCGCCGGGTGCGCCGGCCAGCAGGGCGCACGGTCCGGCCGCCGGGGGCGGCTGGCGGTCGGCGACGACGCGCAGCGCGGTCGAGACGTGCCAGGACAGCAGGTGCTCCACCTCGACGTAGCGTTCGCCCTCGGTCGCCCACTTGCGGCCGGTCGCGCGAAGGGCCGGGACGACCACTTCGGTCCAGGCGGTGACGGTGCCCAGCTCGGCCAGCACCCGGCGGAGGATCGCGGACACCTCGGCGGCGTCCAGCCGGACCGCCGCCCGCGCCAGCCCCCGGCACTCGGGCCGCACCCGTCCCACCGGCAGGGTGCTGCCGCCGCCGGGGGCGGTCGGGGCCGCGGTGGTCACGGAGGGGCGGTCGCCCCGGTCGGCCACCACACGGGCGGCCTCGCCCGGAGGGACGCCGCGCGCGGTCAGCGCGCACATCGCCTCCAGCACCGCGACGTCCGCCGCGCTCCACCGGCGGTGCCGTCCCGGCTCGCGCGCGGCCGGGCCGATGCCGTAGCGGCGTTCCCAGGAGCGGATGGTGGCCGGTGCGACGCCTAGGCGGCGGGCGACCTCGCCGGTGGTGACGGCGGGTGGGGTGCGGTGCCCGGCGGGGGTGGGGGTGGAGGAAGGGGTGGGGGAAGCCGGGACGGTGGAGGCGGGGGAGTCGGAGGGAGTGGAGGTCGGGGTGGTGGGGGGAGCGGCGGCGGAGGAAGCCGGGGAGGTGGAGGCAGGAGAGGCAGGGGGAGTGGAGGTGGAGGGAGTGGAGGTGGAGGGAGTGGAGGTGGAGGGAGTAGCGGAGGCGGGGGAGGTGGCGGTGGGGGGACGGGGGGAGGTTTGGCGGGGCATCGGTGGTCTCACGGGGGGGCGTCAGGGTGGTCGAGTCTACGGGTGACGGGGCGTCAGGCGTTGTTGCGCGTGGCGGTGGGGGTGAACGTTGCACGAACGGGGCGAGTGGCGGGGGTGGGGGGTGGGGAGGAGGGTGGGGGTTGTGTCGATGCGTTCGTCTTCCGTCGCCGTCGTGCTGTTCACGCAGGATCTGCGGCTGCACGACAATCCCGTGCTGCACGCCGCGGTGTCCGCCGCCGAGCAGGTGGTGCCGTTGTTCGTGGTGGATCCCGCGGTGGGGCGGGCCGGGTTCGCGGCGGCCAATCGGGTGGCGTTCCTGGCGGAGTGTCTCGCCGGGTTGGATGCCGGGTTGCGGCGGGTCGGGTCGCGGTTGACGGTGCGTCACGGCGACCCGGCCGAGCAGGTGGCGCGGGTGGTCGCGGAGGTCGGGGCGGGCGGGGTGCACGTCGCGGCGGGCGTGAGCGGGTACGCCCAGCGGCGGGAGGCGCGGTTGCGGGCGGTGTTCGGGGAGCGGCTGCACGTGCACGAGGCCTCGCTGACGGTGGTGCCGGCCGGGCAGGTGACGCCGGCGGGTCGCGACCACTACGCGGTGTTCACGCCGTACTACCAGGCCTGGCTGCGGGCCCCGCGGCGTACCGTGCATCGCGCGCCCCGGGCGTTGCGGACGCCCGAGGGGATCGGCAGCGACCCCCTGCCCGTCGCCCGCCCCGACTCGCCCGGCCTGCCGCCCGGCGGGGAGGGTGCGGCCCGTGCCCAGTGGCGGGGGTGGGACGTCGACGGGTACGCGCAGCAGCACGACGACCTGGCCGCTGACGGCACGTCACGGCTCTCGCCGTACCTGCACTTCGGGTGCCTGTCGCCGTCCGAGCTGGCCGCCCGGGTGCAGGGCCGCGAGGGTGACGGGGCGCAGGCGTTCCTGCGGCAGCTGGCCTGGCGGGACTTCCACCACCAGGTGCTCGCCGCCCGCCCCGACGCGGCGCGGCAGGACTACCGGCCGCGCGGCGACCGCTGGCACCGCGACGAACGCGAGGCCCGGGCCTGGCGGGAGGGCCGTACCGGCTACCCGATCGTCGACGCCGGGATGCGCCAACTCGCCCACGAGGGCTGGATGCACAACCGGGCCCGGCTGATCACCGCGAGCTTCCTCGCCAAGAGCCTCTACCTGGACTGGCGGACCGGCGCCCGGCACTTCCTGTCGCTGCTGGTCGACGGCGATGTCGCCGACAACCAGCTGAACTGGCAGTGGGTGGCCGGGACCGGCACCGACACCCGTCCCAACCGGGTGCTCAACCCGCTGCGGCAGGCCGACCGGTACGACCCCGACGGGGCGTACGTCCGCCGCTGGGTGCCCGAACTCGCCCACGTGCCCGGCCCCGCCGTCCACCGCCCCTGGCTGCTCGCCCCCGACTACCCCGAACCGATCATCGACCCGGGTGAGTTGGGCACCCGGTTCCGGCACGGCCGGGCGCTGGACGCTCCGTGACCGCACGCGGTCGGCAGGCGGAGTCGACGCGAAGGAGAGGCGGCGGGGCGGCCGCGAAGGAGAGCTGGACGAGTCGGCGCGAGGGAGTGGTGGTGGAGTCGACGCGAAGGAGAGCCCGCGGAGTCGACGGGAACGAGGAGCAGACGGCGCAGACGCGAACGAGGAGCCGGCGGGGCCGACGTGGGCGAGAGCTGGAGGAGCAGACGTGAACGAGCAGGAGGAGCCGACGTGAACGAGCAGGACGTCGAACCGCTGCGCTGCCTCGTCACCGGCGCGACCGGTTACCTGGGGGGTCGGCTGGTGCCGAAGTTGCTGGACGCGGGACACCGGGTCCGTTGCCTGGTGCGCGACCCCCGGCGGCTGCGCGACCAGCCGTGGCGGGCGCGGGTGGAGAGTGCGACCGGTGACGTCACGCGGCCCGAGACGTTGACCGGGGCGCTGCGTGGCATCGACGTCGCCTACTACCTGGTCCACTCCCTCGGCACCGGGCCGGACTTCGAGACCACCGACCGGACGGCGGCCCGCGCGTTCGGCGCCGCCGCGCGGGCGGCCGGGGTGCGCCGGATCGTCTACCTGGGCGGTCTGATCCCCGACGGCGTCCCCGAGCGGGAGCTCTCGCCGCACCTGCGCTCGCGCGCCGAGGTCGGCCGGGAACTGCGCGAAAGCGGTGTCCCCACCGCCGAGTTGCGCGCCGCGGTGATCATCGGTTCGGGCTCCGCCTCGTTCGAGATGCTGCGCTACCTCACCGAGCGGCTGCCCGTCATGGTCACCCCGCGCTGGGTCGACACCCGGATCCAGCCGATCGCCGTGCGCGACGTGCTGCGCTACCTGGTCGGCGCCGCCGCCCTGCCGCCCGAGGTCAACCGGCACTTCGACCTCGGCGGCCCCGACGTGCTCAGCTACCGGATGATGATGCGGCGCTACGCCCGGGTGGCCGGCCTGCCCCGGCGGCTGATCGTCACCGTGCCGGTGCTCACCCCGCGGCTCTCCAGCCACTGGGTCGGCCTGGTGACGCCGGTGCCGAACGCGCTCGCCCGCCCGCTGGTCGAGTCGTTGCGCCACGAAGTCGTCTGCGCCGACCACGAGGTGGCCCGCTGGATGCCCGACCCGCCGGAGGGGCTGATCGGCTTCGACCGGGCGGTGGAGCTGGCGCTGCGCCGCATCCGCGACACCGACGTCGCCACCCGCTGGTCGTCCGCCTCGCTGCCCGGCACGCCCTCCGACCCGCTGCCCTCCGACCCGGACTGGGCCGGCGGCAGCCTGTACCAGGACGTCCGGGAACGCACCGTGGCCGCTCCGCCCGCCGCCGTCTGGCAGGCCGTCGAGGGGATCGGCGGCGAGCACGGCTGGTACTCCTTCCCGCTCGCCTGGGCCGTGCGCGGCGTCCTCGACCGGATCGTCGGCGGCGTCGGCCTGCGCCGCGGCCGCCGCGACCCGCACCGGCTCCGGGTCGGCGACTCGGTGGACTTCTGGCGGGTGGAGGAGATCGAACCCGGGCGACTGCTGCGGCTGCGCGCCGAGATGAGGCTGCCCGGCCTGGCCTGGCTGGAGTTCGAACTCGCCCCCGACGGAAGCGGCGGCACCCGCTACCGGCAGCGGGCGCTGTTCCATCCGCACGGCCTGGCCGGGCAGCTCTACTGGTGGTCGGTCGCCCCGTTCCACGCCGTCGTCTTCGGCGGCATGGCCCGCAACCTCACCGGCCCGGCGCTCCCGCCGGCACCGGGGTCACGGTGACCGCCAGGCCGCGCCGGCGGTGCCGGTCGGCCCGCGCGGCCAACGCCTGCCGGCAGGCCGCGTCCAGGTGGGTGAGCGCGCTCAGGTCCAGCTCGACCGGACCCTCCGGCGAGACCTCCTCCAAGCGGTCCACCAGGGACGGGAGTTTGAGGAAGGTCGCGTTGCCGTGCACCCGCACCACGGTGCCGTGCGGCCCGTGGTCGACGTGCAGGCGGATGTGGGTGACGTCCCAGGCGGTCTTCGCCAGCGCGGCGACGATGCCGATCCCACGCCGGCTCGGTGGTCGGCCGGGCCGTGGAGGCGGGTGCGGACGCGGGGGGCGGGGCCGCGCCGCGCTGGGCGGTGGCGGGCCGGTCGGGCGTCAGGAACGTGATCAGGACGGCGAGCAGCGCGCAGCCGAGCAGGACCGCTCTGCGCATACGGCCACCCCCGGGTCGTGCCAGCCTGACGCATCGTCATGTTACGTTCCGTAGACGATGTTTGGCGCGCGGGGGCCGGTTTCCGCCAGCGTGGCCGGGATCTTTGTCCAGTTCCCGGTCCGGGGGGCGGCGGGCGCGGGGCGGTGCACGTGCGGCGAGGGCGCCCCGGGCAGTGGGGCGCCCTCGGGTGGCGGGGCTACGGGCACTGCTCGCCGAACTTGACGACCCGCAGGGTCACCGGCTGCCCGGTCAGCGCGGCCCCGGGGGCGGGATCCTGCGCGCAGACCTGCCAGTTGGACTCCACCAGGACGGCGCGGCCCTGCGCGGCGTCCTTCACGGTCAGGCCGGTGGAGCGCGGCAGCACGTCCCGCACGGACGCCACCGACTTGCCCTTCACGTCCGGCATCGACGATCCGGCCGACGGCGTCGAGCCGCCCTGGTCCTGGGCGGGGCACTGCTCGTCCAGCTTCACCGCGGCGAAGTCGATGGCCACGTTGATCGACTGCGGGCCGGCCGCGGGGGTCTGCGCGCACACCTTCCAGTCCCGGTCGACGAGTTGGGTGCGGGAGCGGCCCAGCGCATCGTGCGAGTGCAGGCTGTAGAACCCGGCGGCCTGGGCCTTGTCCTGGGCGGACTGCAGGCCCAGGCCGGTGAAGTTCTGCAACTCGGCGGTGCGGGTGGCCCCGACGCCGGCGGGCGAGGGGGAGGCGGCGGAGGCGGCGGGGGTGGGGGGAGCCGCGGGCGGGGGCGTCCCGGTGGCGGTGGTGGTCGGCTCGCAGGCGGTCAGCGCCGCGGCGGCCAGGAGCAGGGTGGTGGCGAGGGTGGCTCGGTGCACGTTCGACGTCCCTGGGGCTGGGGGTCAGGTGGTTGGGACCGTAGTGGCGGTGGGGGAGTGGTGTGCGAGGTGTGGCCGGACTGTGACCGAGTGCCCGGTGGTGCCCGCGGACGGGGGCGGGCGGTTCGTGATCTGGCAGACTGGCCCGCGAGTTGACGGCCTGTCGGGGACAGGTCAGTGCTGAGGGGGCGGGATGCGTGGTCGGGGGACCGTGCTCGGCGGGCGCTACACGCTCGCCGAGCGGGTGGGCAGCGGCGGCACGGGCGAGGTCTGGCGCGCCGAGGACGGCGTGCTGAAGCGCCAGGTCGCGGTGAAGATCATGCAGCCGGGCCTGCCGGCCGAGCACAGCTTCACCGAGCGGTTCCGGCGCGAGGCGCGCGTGCTGGCCACCCTCAAGCACCCCGGAATCGTGCGCGTCTTCGACTACTCCGAGCCCGACGAGAGCGCCGCCGACGCCGACCGCGCCGACCAACCGGCGTACATCGTCATGGAGTTCATCGACGGCCGGCCGCTGCACCAGGTGCTGGCCGCGGAGGGCCCGCTGGTTCCCGCCCGGGCGCTCGGGCTGCTCGCGGAGGCGCTCGACGCGCTGAACGCCGCGCACCTGCAGGACATCGTCCACCGCGACCTGAAGCCGTCGAACCTGATGCTGCGCCGCGACGGCGGGCTGACGGTCACCGACTTCGGCATCGCCGCGGCGTCGGCCGGCACGAAGATCACCACCAGCAACTACATGGGCCGGCAGTGCCTCACCGACAACGGCACCGGGAAGCCCGCCACCATGCAGACCTGCACCCCGGGCAACACCTCCCAGCAGTGGTACGTGCCGCCGTCCGGATGAGCCGACCGCTCGAGGTTTCGAGGGACCGTCAAGTGGCCTGCCGCTGAAGGGAGTCAGGTCTCGATGCGGCGGCGGGTGCGGCGCGGGCTCTTGACGGCGGGCCGGGCCGGGGTGACACTCCGGGCGGGAATCCAAGCACCTTCGGGGGTCACGTGCGGCACACGGAGCGGTTCGTCGAGGGCGTGGCGCACGCCGTCCGCCTGCTCCCCGTGCTGACCTGCCGACTGCACATCGACCTGCTGCGGGTCTGCAGCAGCATGGCACGGCCGCCCCGCGACTGACGCATCGTCAGCTCCGGCCCGTCCACGTCGAGTTCCCTTCACCCAACCCTGCCCCGCCCCGCCGCGGCACGCCCCGTCCGCGTGCCCGCGCAGCCCTGTCCGGGAGACCCACATGCCCGTGCCGTTCCCCTCCGCCGTGCCCGCCTTCCGCAGCCGGATCGGCCGCGACGCCGACAGCGGCTACCCCGCCGTCCCGCACCGCTACCGGCTCCACCTGGTGCGCACCGACCCGCCCTGTCGGTGGCTCGCCGTCACCCACGCCCTGCTCGGCCTCGACGAGATCCTCCCCACCGACATCCTCCCGGACCTGCCCGACGCCCCCGACGGCGGCTACCGCGCGCTGCGGCCGCTGTACGAGGCCGGCGCGCACCGGCACCCCGGACCGGCCCGACCCCCGGCGCTCAGCGACGGCTGGACCGGACGCATCGTCAGCACCGACCCGTACGCCATCGCCTGCGACCTGGCGCGCCGCTTCGACCGGACCGGCGCCGACCTGCTGCCGGCCGGCACAGAGACCGCCGTCGCCGCGATCGACCGGCTGTCCGCCCGGGGCATCGAGTCGGCCGCCGGGCAGGCCGCCACCGCCGCCGACCCGGCCGTCCGCGCGGCGGCGCTGCGCACCCTGTTGCACAGTCTGGACACGGTCGAACGCCGGCTGGCCGAGGGCCGCGGGCTGCTCGACGGGCCGCTCACCCTGGCCGACGTCCGGCTCTGGGCAGCCTTGCACCAGCTGGACACCGTCCACCTCCGCGGCCTCGGGAGCGCCGCCGCGCAGCAGGTCGCCGACCACCCCCGTACCTGGGGCTACACCCGCGGACTGGCCGCCCACCCCGCCTTCGCCCGCCACGTCGACCCGCCCGCGGCGCTGCCCGACCCGGCGCCGCACCGCACCGCGGACGCCGACGTGCCGGTCCGGCTGGCGGGTTGACTGGGCATCAGCACGCGCGGCGGGGTGACGCAGACGACGCCGGATCCGATTGACGCCTTCAGAACGGCGTTCCTAGAATCACCACCGGCGAAGAGTGTCAGTCCCAAGGCCCCGGCCGACTGACCGGCAACCCCCACACTGCGGTGGGGTGCCCCGGGGATAAGCCAGGCGGCACGGCATCGTGCCGCAAGCGCAGGACGGTTTGCCCGGATCGGGCGGGGATGGAGAAGGCCGTGAGCCAGGGGGTAGCCGGGCGTCGCTCCGCCGACCTTCGGCTGGTGGCGCGGCTCGACATCGACCTGCTCCGGCGGGCCAGCTCCCTCTGTCGCTGACGGCGGCCGGCCGGCGGCCCTGACCTCGGGCCCCGGCCGGCCAGACGATTCCCGATCACGAACTCCGCGTGAGGAGGCGCGCCGTCCGGCCGAACTTCCGCGCGCCCTGTTTCAGGAGTACGGATGTCCATCGTCCCCACGCGGACCGCGCGTGACCTTCCGCGAGCACTGCCGGCCGGCCGGGAGGCCGAGTACCGGCAGCTGTCCGAAGCGCTCCACCGGTGCGAGACGGGCACCGGGTCCGTCATCGCGCTGCACGGATCGGTGGGCAGCGGCCGCAGCGAACTCCTCTACGCCTTCGCCGACGTGGCCGCCGACCGCGGCGCCACCGTGCTGCTGGGCACCGGATCGCCGCTGGAGCACGACTTCCCGCTGGGCCTGGCCCGGCAACTGCTGCAGAGCGCGCCGCTCGACCCGCAGGAGGCCGCCGCCGCCGAGATCCTCCTCGCCCAGGGCACCGCGGAGGCGGCCCGCCGCCACCAGCCCGCCGACGGACTGCAGCGCCGACTCGGCCAGCTCACCCTGGAGGGCCTGTTCGGCCTGGTCCGCGGCCTCACCGAGCGCGCCCCCGTGGTGATCGCGGTCGACGACCGGCAGGACGCCGACCCGCAGTCGCTGGAGTTCCTGCTCTACCTGGTCCGCCGCACCCGCAGCGCCGGTGTCCTGACCGTCCTCAGCTCGCGCGAGACCATGACGCCCCCGAACCCGTTCTTCGAGGTCGAACTCGCCCGGCAGCCGCACTACCGGCAGGTCCGGCTGGACGTCCTGCCGCCCGGCCCGACCGCCGCCCTGTTCCGCGACCGCTTCGGGCCCGCCGCAGCCGCCGCCGACGATGCGCACCGCCTCACCGGCGGCAACCCGCTGCTGCTGCACGCCCTGATGGACGACCACCAGCGAGCCGGAGCACCGGCCGAGCTCGCCGTCGGCGAGGGCTACCGCCGCGGCCTGATGCACTGCCTGCACCGCATCGACCCGCTGGCGCTGCGCTACGCCCGCGGCGTGGCCGTCCTCGGCCCGGCCGCCACCCCCGCGCTCCTCGCCGACCTGCTGCTGCTGCCCGCCGAGGCCCTCCCGCGGGCGCTCTACCTGCTGCACGCCGCCGGGCTGTTCCAGGACGGCGGCTTCCGCCACCCGAGCGCGGCGGGCGACCTGCTCGCCGCGATGCGCCCCGAGGACCAGGCGGCGCTGCACGAGCGGGCCGCCCGCCTGCTGCGCGACGCCGGCGTCGAACCGGCCGCCGTCGACACCCACCTCCGGGTCGCCGAAGGCCACCGGCGTCCCCCGTGGGCCGTCCCGCAGCCGTCCGTCCCGCAGCCGTCGGCGTCGCAGCCGTCCACCGGGCACGCGTCGGACGGGTCGGCCCGGCCCGATCCGGACGCCGGGCGGGCCGTGCACCTCGCGAGCGCCCCGCCGAAGGGGTCCGCCGCGCCCGCCGCCCCGGAGGAGCCGAGGCGTACCGGCGGGTCCGCGGCGGTGGTCGTCGGAACCGACGCCAAGACGGTGGCCTTCCGCTGCGTGCCGTCGCTGCCGGGCACCGAGGTGCTCGGCGAGGACGGAACCGGGCGGCGGCTCAAGGAGATCCGGCACCTGTTCTGGCAGGGGCGGCCCGAACAGGGGCTCGCCGAGCTGGAGCGGTTCGAGGCCGAACCCGGGCGCGCCGGCGCGGGCGAGAACCTGCGCACCTGGCTGCGGTACTGGTACCCGACGTTGCAGCCGGCCGCCGCACCCGGGCCGGACGACCCGGCCGGCGGGATGCGGCTGCTGACCGCGCTGCTCCAGGGCACCACCGGCCCGGAGCAGGCGGTGGTCCGGGCCGAGGCCGTGCTGCGCGACGCCCGCCCGGGCGGGCGCGACAACGAGGCGCTCACCACCGCACTGACCGTGCTGCTCTACGCCGACCGGGCCGACCGGGCGGTGCGCTGGTGCGGCACGCTCGCCGAACGGGCGGCCACCCGCTGCGGCAGCACCTGGCAGGCGCTGTTCTCCGCGCTGCGCGCCGAGGCGGCGCTGCGCCAGGGCGACCTGCGGACCGCCGACGAGGCCGCCCGGGCGACGTTCGCCCGGTTCGCCCCGGCGGCGTGGGGCGTCGCGGTCGGCCTGCCGCTCTCCACCATGATCGCCGCGCGCACCGCGCTCGGCCTCCACCAGGACGCCGCGCGCTACCTGGACCTGGCCGTCCCCGAGGCCATGGACCGCACCCCGGCGGGCCTGCACCACCGGTACGCCCGGGCCGGCCACCTGCTCGCCGTGGGCCGGGCCGAGGACGCGCTGGCCGAGTACCGCGCCTGCGGCGACACCATGGCGCGCTGGGGACTGGACCACCTGCCGGCCATCGCCCCGTGGCGGCTGGGCGCGGCCCGCGCCCACCTCGCCCTCGGCCGCCCGCAGGCCGCGGCCCACCTGGCCGACCAGCAGCTCGCCCGGCTCGGCAGCTCGGGCCACCGGCGGCTGCGCGGCCTCGCCCTGTGGACCCGGGCCGGCGCGGCGGAACGGACCGAGCGCACCGTGCTGCTGGAGCGCGCCGTGGACGAGCTGGAGCAGGCCGGAGCCGAGGCCGACCTGGCGAAGGTCCTCGCCGAGCTCAGCGAGGCCCACCAGCGCGACGGCGACCCCGGCCGGGCCCGGCTGGTAGACCGCCGGCTGCCGCGCACCCCGGCGCTGTCGGTGGTCCCCGCGCCGGAGGGCCTGTCGGAGGCCGAACGCCGGGTCGCCGAGCTCGCCGTGCAGGGCCTGTCCAACCGGGACATCGCCCGCAAGTTGTACATCACCGTGAGCACGGTCGAGCAGCACCTGACCCGGGTCTACCGCAAGCTCGGGGTCCGCCGCCGGATCGACCTCGCCGCGGTGGTCCGGGCCGAGCAGCAGGCGGCCGAGCAGCCGCTGGTGATGGCCACTAGGGGTTCGACAGGGGTTGCCTAGGGGGCCGCCGGGGCCGGACGGCGCGGGACGCTGCGGGCACAGCGACGACACCGGCCCCACAGGAGTGGAATCCACCATGGCGGAACCCTTCGACCAGTCCGTGCCCGACGCCGGCTCCCCGGAGGCGGTCGCCGTGATCGGTGTCGCCTGCCGGCTGCCCGGCGCGGCGGACCCGGAGGCGTTCTGGGAGCTGCTGGACTCCGGCCGCAGCGCGGTCGGCGCCGTCCCCCCGGCCCGGTTCGCCGACGGCGGCCCGGACCGGCCCGGCGGCCACCTCGACCACGTCGACCGGTTCGACCCCGAGTTCTTCGGGATCTCCGCCGCCGAGGCCGCCGCCGCCGACCCGCAGCAGCGCCTCGTGCTGGAGCTGGCCTGGGAGGCGCTGGAGGACGCCGGGGTGGTGCCCGGCCGGCTGGCCGGCGGCCGCACCGGGGTGTTCGTCGGCGCGATCGGCGGGGACTGGGCGGCCCTCACCGCCCGCACCGGTGCCATCTCCCGGCACACCCTCACCGGCCTGAACCGGGGCGTGATCGCCAACCGGGTCTCCTACGCCCTGGACCTGCGCGGGCCCAGCCTGACCGTGGACGCCGCGCAGTCCTCCTCGCTGGTCGCCGTCCACCTCGCGCTGGAGAGCCTGCGTTCCGGCGAGTCGGAGTACGCCCTCGCGGCCGGCGTCCACCTCAACCTGGCGCCCGACTCGGCGGTCGCGCTGGAGCGGTTCGGGGCGCTGTCGCCCGACGGCCGGTCCTACACCTTCGACGCCCGCGCCAACGGCTTCGCCCGCGGCGAGGGCGGCGCCGTCCTGGTGCTCAAGCCGCTGCCGCGGGCGCTCGCCGACGGCGACCGGGTGTACGCCGTCCTGCTGGGCAGCGCCGTCAACAGCGACGGCGCCACCGACGGCCTCACCGTGCCGAGCGCCGCCGCGCAGGCCGACGTGGTCCGGCGGGCGCTGCGCCGGGCCGGGGTGGCACCCGCCCGGGTCGACTACGTGGAGCTGCACGGCACCGGCACCCGGGTCGGCGACCCGATCGAGGCGGCGGGCCTCGGTGCGGCGCTCGGCACCGGGCGCGCCGCGCAGGCGCCGCTGCTGGTCGGGTCCGTCAAGACCAACGTGGGGCACCTGGAAGGCGCGGCCGGCATCGTCGGACTGCTGAAGACGGTCCTCGCGGTGCACCACCGCAGGCTGCCGGCCAGCCTCAACTTCCGCACCCCCAGCCCCGAGATCCCGTTCGACCGGCTCGGACTGCGGGTGCGCACCGAATCTGGCCCCTGGCCCAACGACGAGCGCACGCCGGTCGCGGGCGTGAGCTCGTTCGGCGTCGGCGGCACCAACGCACACGTCGTGGTGACCGCCGCGCCGGACATCTCCGCCGCCCCCGCGGGCGGCGGCGCGGCCGAGGACGCCGAACCGGCGCTCTGGCCGCTCTCCGGTCACACCTCCGCCGCGCTGCGCGAACAGGCCGCCCGGCTGCGGGAGTTCGCCGAACGGCGGACCGACCTGACCCCCGCCGCGATCGGCCGCGCGCTGGCCACCGCCCGCACCCACCACGGGCACCGCGCCGCCGCGGTCGGCCGGGACCGCTCCGAGCTGCTCGCGGCCCTCGACGCGCTCGCCGCGGGCGGGCAGGCCGGCGGCCTGGTCCGAGGCCGGGCGCTCGCCACCGGCGGCACCGTGCTGGTCTTCCCCGGCCAGGGCTCCCAGTGGGACGGCATGGCGCGCGAACTGCTCGACAGCGCACCGGAGTTCGCCGCCGAACTGGCCGCCTGCGAGCAGGCCCTCGCCCCGCACGTGGACTGGTCGCTCGGCGCCGTGCTGCGCGGGGAGCCCGGCGCGCCCGGCCTCGACCGGGTGGACGTGGTGCAGCCCGTGCTGTTCGCGGTGATGGTGTCGCTGGCCGCCCTGTGGCGGGCCCACGGCGTGGTGCCGGACGGGGTGATCGGCCACTCGCAGGGCGAGATCGCCGCCGCGTACGTGGCCGGTGCGCTCAGCCTGGAGGACGCCGCCGCGGTGGTCGCCCTGCGCGCCCGGGCCATCGCCGGGCTCGGCGGCTCGGGCCGCGGCGCGATGGCCGCGGTCCCGCTGCCCGCCGCCCAGGTCGCCGACCGGCTGGTCCGCGAGGCGGACCGGGTCACCGTCGCCGCCGTCAACGGGCCGGACACCACCGTGATCTCCGGCGACCGGGAGGCCGTCGAGCGGCTGGTCGCCGAGTACCAGGCGCAGGACGTCCGGGCGAAGCTCGTCCCGGTCGACTACGCCTCGCACTCGCCGCAGGTCGAACCGCTGCGCGACCGCCTGCCCGCGCTGCTCGCCGGGATCCGCCCGCGCCGCGCCGCCACCGCGTTCTACTCCACCGTCACCGGCGGCCGGCTCGACACCGCCGAGCTGACCGGCGACTACTGGTACCGCAACCTGCGCGGCACCGTGCAACTCGAACGCGCCGTGCGCGCCGCCCTCGCCGACGGCCACCGCGGCTTCGTCGAGGCCAGCGCCCACCCCGTGCTCACCGTCGGCCTCGGTCGGATCGCCGAGGACGCCGCCGTCACCGGGACGCTGCGCCGCGACCAGGGCGGCCCGGAGCAGTTCCTCACCTCGCTCGCCGAGTTCCACGTGCGCGGCGGCACTGTCGACTGGCAGGCCCGCCACGGCCGTCCCGGCCCGCACGTCGCGCTGCCCACCTACGCCTTCCAGCGCCGGCTGCTGACGTCCGCCGCCGTGCCGTCGCCGCTGCCGCAGGCGGCCGAGCCGGCCGTCGAGCGGGTGCCGGACACCGCCGAACACGCCGGGGAGTGGACCGAGGAACGGGCGCTGGCCGCGGTCCGGGCCGGGGCCGCGCTGGTGCTCGGCGAGGCCGGCCCCGAGCAGGTCGACCCCGACCGCACCTTCAAGGACCTCGGCTTCGACTCGGTCGCCGCCGTCGAGTTCCGCGACCGCCTGGCCGGTGCCACCGGCCGGGCGCTGCCCTCCACCCTCACCTTCGACCGCCCCACCCCGCGGGCCGTCGCCGCCTACCTGGCCGCCGACGGCGCCGAGGTCGCGCCGCCGCCCTCGCCCGTCGCGCCGGCCGAGGACGACCCGGTCGCGGTGGTCGCGCTGAGCGGCCGGTGGCCCGGTGGCGCGGACAGCCCCGAGCAGCTGTGGCAGCTGCTGCGCGAGGGCCGCGACGCGATCGGCCCGTTCCCCGACAACCGGGGCTGGGACCTGGACGCCCTCTACGACCCCGACGGCGAACGGCCCGGCAGCTCCTACACCCGGCAGGGCGGGTTCCTGTACGACGCGGACGCCTTCGACGGCGCGTTCTTCGGCCTCGCCCCGCGCGAAGCCGCCGCGATGGACCCCCAGCAGCGCCTGCTGCTGGAGTCCGCCTGGGAACTGGCCGAGCGGGCCGGGATCGTCCCCGGCGCGCTGCGCGGCACCCGTACCGGCGTGTTCGTGGGCGCGATGCCGCAGGAGTACGGGCCCCGGCTGCACGAGACCCCGCCCGGCTACGAGGGCCACGCGCTGACCGGCACGCTCACCTCGGTCGCCTCCGGCCGCCTCGCCTACACCCTGGGCCTGGAGGGCCCGGCGATCACCGTCGACACCGCCTGCTCCTCCTCGCTGGTGGCGATCCACCTCGCCGCCCAGGCCCTGCGCACAGGCGAGTGCGAGCTGGCCGTCGCGGGCGGCGTCACCGTGATGTCGACCCCCGGCATGTTCACCGAGTTCAGCCGCCAGCGCGGCCTCGCCCCCGACGGGCGCTGCAAGCCGTTCGCGGCCGCCGCGGACGGCACCGCGTGGGCGGAGGGCGTCGGCCTGGTCCTGCTGGAGCGGCTCTCCGCCGCCCGCCGCCACGGTCACCCGGTGCTCGCCGTGGTCCGCGGCAGCGCCGTCAACCAGGACGGCGCCTCCAACGGCCTGACCGCGCCGAACGGCCCCGCCCAGGAACGGGTGATCCGGCAGGCGCTGGCCGCCGCGGGCCTCACCCCCGCCGAGGTCGACGCCGTCGAGGCGCACGGCACCGGCACCGCGCTCGGCGACCCGATCGAGGCCCAGGCACTCCTCACCGCCTACGGCCAGGACCGCGAACTCCCGCTGCTGGTCGGATCGTCGAAGTCCAACCTCGGCCACACCCAGGCCGCCGCCGGGGTCACCGGCGTGATCAAACTGGTCCAGGCGATGCAGCACGGCGAGCTGCCCGGCACCCTGCACCTGGACGCCCCGACACCGCACGTCGACTGGAGCACCGGCCGGGTCCGGCTGCTGGAGCACACCACGCCCTGGCCCGACACCGGGCGTCCGCGCCGCGCCGCGGTCTCCTCCTTCGGGATCAGCGGCACCAACGCGCACCTGGTCCTGGAGGCCCCGCCCGGTCTCGTCGAGCCTCTTGCCGCCCCCGCCGAGCCTCCTGCCGCCCCCGTCGAGCCCGCCGCCGTCGCCCCGTTGCTGCTGTCGGCCCGCACCGACCAGGCCCTGCGCGCGCAGGCCGCCCGGCTGCTCCCGCTCGCCGAACGGGACGCCTCCGGACTCGGCCGGGCGCTCGCCACCACCCGCACCCACTTCGAGCACCGTGCCGCCGTCCTCGCCGACCCCGTCGGGGCGCTGCGCGCGCTCGCCGAGGGGGCCGACGCCGCCGGGCTGCTGCGCGGCACCGCCGCCCGCACGGTGCGCACCGCCTTCCTCTACTCCGGCCAGGGCAGCCAGCGGCCCGGCGCGGGGCGTGCGCTGTACGCGGCCGAACCGGTCTTCGCCGCCGCGCTGGACGAGACCGCCGCACTGTTCGACCGGCACCTCGCCGAGCCGCTCGTCCGGGTGATGTTCGCCGAGCCCGGCTCCGCGGACGCCGCCCGCCTCGACACGACGGCCTACACCCAGCCCGCGCTGTTCACCCTGCACGTCGCGCTGCACCGGCTCGCCGAGTCCCGCGGCCTGCGCCCGGACCGGCTGATCGGCCACTCGGTCGGCGAGCTGAGCGCGGCCCACCTCGCCGGGGTGCTCACCCTGCCCGACGCCGTCACGCTGGTCGCCGCGCGCGGCCGGCTGATGGAGTCGCTGCCCGCGCTCGGTGCGATGGCCGCCGTCCAAGCCACCGAGGCCGAGATCGCCGCCGACCTCGGCCCGGCGGTCTCCCTCGCCGCCGTCAACGGCCCGTCCTCGGTGGTGCTCTCCGGCGACGCCGACGAGGTCCGCCGCCTCGCCGACGCCTGGCGCGGCCGCGGCCGGCGCACCAAGCTGCTCCCGGTCGGCCGGGCCTTCCACTCCGCCCACATGGACGCCGTCCTCGACCAGTTCCGCGCCGTCGCCGCCGAGCTGGAGTTCCACCCGGCGCGCCTGCCCGTGATCTCCAACCTCACCGGCGAGCCCGCCACCGACGAGCAGCTGCGCAGCCCCGACTACTGGGTGCGGCACATCCGCGAGGCGGTCCGCTTCCACGACGGCGTGCGCGCCCTGCACCGCGCCGGTACCACCGCGTACCTCGAGCTCGGCCCCGGCCCGGTCCTCACCGCGCTCGCCGAGGAGACCCTCGACGCGGAAGAGGGACCGCGCGTCTTCGCCACCCTGCTGCGCGCCGGGCGACCGGAAGCCGAGACGCTCACCGAGGCGCTGGTCCGGCTGCACCTGCACGGCGCCGAGGTCGACTGGGACCGCGCGCTGCCCGCGGCACCCGCCCGCGCGCTGCCCACCTACCCGTTCCAGCGCAGTCGGCACTGGCTCGACCAGCCCGCCGCGCCCGCGGACGCCGGCGGCCTCGACGCGACCGGGCACCCGCTGCTGGGCACCGCCGCCGAGCTGCCCGACGGCGCGGGCTGGCTGCTGGCCGGACGGATCTCGCTGCGCACGCACCCGTGGCTGGCCGACCACGCCGTCGGCGAGCACGTGCTGCTGCCCGGCACGGCCTTCCTGGAGCTGGCCGTCCAGGCCGCGGCGCGGGCCGGTGCCGACCGGATCGAGACGCTCGACCTGGAGGCGCCGCTGACGCTGCCCCAGCAGGGCGGCGTCCGCCTCCAGGTGCTGGTCGGAGCCGCCGCCGACACCGGGCGCCGCCCGCTGCAGATCCGCTCCCGCCCCGACCTGCCCGACGCCGCATGGACCCGGCACGCGGCCGGTACCGCCGCTCCGGCCGCCGCCGACGCCCAGCCGGCCGCCACCGCCGCCGACGCCGACCATGCCCTGCACCGCGCCGCCGACGAGGCCGGCGCGCCGTGGCCGCCGCCCGGGGCCGAACCCGTCGACCTGTCCGGCCTCTACCCGGAGCTCGCCGAGCGCGGCTACCGCTACGGGCCGGCGTTCCGGCGGCTCGCCGCACTGTGGCGGCGCGGCGAGGAGCGGTACGCCGAGATCGCGCCGGCCGCCGACGCCGCCGACCACGCCCTGCACCCCGCCCTGCTGGACGCCGCCCTGCACGCCGTGGTCCGCGACGAGGAGCGCACCGTCCTGCCGTTCTCCTGGCGGGAGGTGACGGTCCGTCAGCACGGAGCCACCGCCCTGCGGGTGCGGATCACGCCCGCCGGACGGGACACCGTCGCCCTCGCGGTCACCGACACCGGAGGCCGCCCCGTCGCGGACGTCGCCGCCCTCACGCTGCGCCCGGCCGCCGCGACACCCGCCGACGCGGCGTACCGGCTCGACTGGCTGCCCGCGCCGGCCGCCGCCCCCGTCGGCCCGGCCGCCGAGCCGCTGCCGGTCGGCGCGGA